>QHZR01000305.1 GCA_003224755.1 Acidobacteriota bacterium | reverse complement strand
GCTCGCTGGCCGACCTGCCGTACGTGCTTTCCGAAATGGAGCAGGATTTTATTGCGCCAGAAAACGTTCAGGCCCTGATATGGAGAGAATTGGTGCCCGGGCTTTTGACCAGTGCAATCCTGCCGCGCTGGTGGGGCGTGAGCCGCAATGAACTTCATGCCATCGCGCTATACCAGCGAACTGGAGAGGAGCTTTTGACTGCGTCCGTAGGGAATGAACGACTGCGGAGCGAGGTGATGAATATCCTTTCCGATCGGATGGTTCCGCAAAGGTCAGAACGAGTGGAGCAGGCTCTGCGTGCAGGGCGCGTGGCCGAAATACTGCCTCGAATCACACCGGCAGACACCTTCTACCTGACGGCCGAGTTTCGGCGAAGATTTTCCTGGCAAACCGACTTCTGGGGCCCATCTGGCCAGGAGTTGGAAAATATCTCTCGCCGCTATCCGACCGAGCTTAGCTTGGAGCGCCTATCGCAAGACTTCGGCGTGCCTCATCCCATATTGGCCCAGAGTTACGCTCGCGAGCTTCTGAACGTAAAGCCATTTCCTGCCTTCGAGGGCTATTCCAGCCGGTTGCTGGCCGAGTCTTGGGATTCCAGTAATTTGTATTGGGGCCGCTTGGCGGATGAAATGGGCTATTCGCCGGTGATGCTCAATCGTCTCATTCCCGAATTGACCCGCCGCATGGTCGAGAAGATTTTTGCCACCGACGTGGAAGACTGGCAGGCAATGCTTCGTGCCATGCGAGAGACAGGTGAAGAGTTTCGGCAGGGCAAGATCGCCTTGCTATCAACCCGGTAGCACTACTTTACGGCCTTAAACCACCGTCTTTCGAGCGAAGAGGTCTTAAGGTGATTGGCCGAGAGCAGAGATGCGGCAGCATTTGCAAGAGGAACCTATATGGCAAAAAGATATTTTCTATTTTTATGGTTTTTTCTTGGTTTCTTTTCCGGTCCTGGAACTTGGACGGTGGCTCAAGAAGGCAAGCCGAACATTCGCGTGGTGGTTGACATGGTGCAGTTGAATGTAGCTGTAACCGACAGCAAGGGCAACTATGTTACCGGCCTTCGCCCTCAGGACTTTGTTGTGACCGAGGATGGCATTAAGGAAAAGATTGCTACCTTCGGAGAAGGCAACGAGCCCACCCGCAGATTGCTGGACATCGCGCAGGCCGAGGCCCAGACCGCCAACCAACCGCGTGACCCGGCTCAAGGTTCTGCCGCGCAGCAGCCAACCGCAACCTTCGGCTCCTTAGTAGGCGGCGCAAATGTTTTCATCCTGTTCGATACTAGCAACTATATGTACCGCGGGTTCGTCTTCGCGCAGGACGCGATTGCGGATTTCGTTCGCTCCCTGGAAAGCGCCGATAACGTAGCCGTCTACTCTTATAGCCGGGACCTCTCCCGAGCTGCGTCTCTGACCTCCGACCGCTCGCAGGTTTTACGCGGGGTCCGTTCGACTGTAGCCGGAGATGATGCTGCGCTCTATAACTGCCTGTTGTTGACGGTGAAGGACGCGGCCAAATATACGGGAAGAAAAATGATTGTGGTCTTCTCGAATGGCCCCGACAACGCCAGTATGGTGCCTCCCGAAGATGTAGCCGAGTTAGCCCAGTACAGCGGGATCCCCATCTACATGATCAGTACCGAGCAAGCCAAGTTGGAGCCAGTATCCACCGCAGTGTTTGAACGCATGACCGCGGCCACGGGCGGCAAAGCCTATTTCGCCAAGACCTGGAGAGACCAAAAACGGGCATTTGCCTCGATCCGAGATGATCTAGGTCATCTCTATTCGCTCAGCTATTACCCGCAGGCGAATCCGAACCGTGGCTGGCGCAGTGTCACCGTGAAACTGGTGGGTGAGCATCTGAAGAAGTACCATATCCGGACGCGGAATGGGTATCGTCCCCAACCGATCCGGTTCTCCGCGGGAAGTGCTCCAGGCTCTCTGGCGGAATCTGTTCCGGAGTAATCCATTCCATTTTGGCTCAGCGGATGAAACCGAATGGCTGGCTGACGCCCGCTCGGTTCGCGACCCCCCGGGGCAGGACTCGTGCGTGCCGGTCTCGGGGTCTACCGGTCGCCAGACAAAATCGTAAGCGCAGTGAGCATCAACGCAAGCTGCCAAGAGTGTCAGTCGCCTCAACCACGACGAGGCCGATAATGAGTCGCGCCGGGTTGCGCTTTATAGAACGCCATGATCTGTGGATCCCATAAACCCGCTATAAACACAGGCTCTTAAAGCGATCAAGCGTTTCAGAGTAGTACCGTCGGGGACGCCAAATCTTTTCAGTGACTTGCAAGCAACAGCCAATTTTCTCGTAGGCACAAAAAGGCACAACTTCAGACAAGGATTTAGCGGTCACTCTTCTCGAAAGGCCGAGTTTTCGCGTACATCTAACCTGCTCTTCAAGGCACAAAAAGGCACAGCGCGGCGACTTCGGCTCAGCCGCCGCACGGAGTTGAAGTACGGAACAGTCGAATGACATCACTTTGAGCTCTGCGTTTGTGAAGCGTGACTGCCTGGGTATACGTGTCCAATGTAACTCGACTGGAGGCATGCCGAAGCAGTTCTTGCATCACCTTGATGTCCGCTCCAGTTGCCCTTAACAGTGATGAATAGGTGTGTCGGAACGTGTGCCAACCGACGTGCTCCGTGATGCCAAGTTCCACTGCTGCGGGACGGATCAGATTACGCATGATGGACTGGGCCCAATACGGCCGTCGACCGCAGCTAGCTGGACTGGCGAAAACCCAGTCATCGGGCGCTCGATATTTCGTATGCTTGCGCCATTCTCGCAATGTTCTTGCCAGGTAAGAATCAAGCGGAATTGACTTCTGTGATGCTTCGGTTTTACATGGACCGACTACTTGGAAGACGATCGACCGCGTGACACTTATTTCTCTGGCGCGAAAATTAACGTCTCGCCACTTTAAGGCAAACAGTTCGCTCATTCGCAAACCAGTTCCGACGTCGAGTAACACAAGCGTGCGTTCTCGAAGCGGAAGCGCGGGAAGCAATTTTTGAATGTCCGGGACGCTCAGTATTGCAGGGATCTTCCTCCGCTTGGCACTCTGTCGCACGAGCCGAATTGGATTGCGGCCGCAGATGTCGTGTCGTATTCCGTGGTTGAAAAGAACACTCATGAGATTTCTGGCCTTGGCGCAGCTAGATCGAGCAAGAGGCAGGGATCGCAACCACAGTTCAACTTCTCCAGCGTTGATGCGCGTAAGGAGGTAATTTCCCAGCGAGGCAAGATCCATTTGCTCAAGTAGCCTTCATATGTCAGCTTCGTGGAGTAGGTCTTCCAAACCGTATCCGGTTTCAGCTCTCGTTGCCGATAGTGTTCTGCCAGTTCTGATATCGTGAGCGGCTTACCCTTGAGTCGTGCGTCCCAGAAATTGATGTCAAGATGGAGAGCGGCAATCCTTCCACGTGCTGCCGATTCATCCACAAGTTGGTCAATACGCCCGATAACCATCCTGCGATGTTTGCGTTTGCCATCGGGACCGGGCTCTCGCCATCTGAATTCCCAAACATCGGGTCCACTTCTGCGCTCCGCGTGAATGATGCTTCCTTGTTGCATTGAATGTCCTTTCCATGCCATTCAGGCAGTACACCTTGAAAATCGGATTGTTCTTGCAGGCACAATCCAGGCACAGATTTTCGGACATCATGGTCGCGGGGACTCAACAATATTGCGTGGAGGAATTATTGATTATCGCTTTGCTGCGGAGATAGCAAGTCCGAACGCCGGGACGACAGTAGATGTGTCTTTCTGCGATCAGTTTCCGATTTGCCGACCACCCTGTAATCAGTTCAAAGGACGCGAAGGCACCCGGTAAAGCCATCTGTACTCTTCCCACTACTTAACGCGTATCGTGGCCTGTCCCCTGCGTTCGTTCGAAATCGCTGATCTTTTTTTGCTGCTCGGGGCTTAGAATCTTGTAGATTTTGGATTGCATCCGTGGGATAGCCGCCATCGTCGCTTTTGTCCTTCGGTCTCGGTCAGCCCTCTGACCAGCAACACGAAATTAGATCAGTACCCGCGTACTCTGTTCAGAGACGGACATGCGAGAACGTGCTAGAGTGGCTACTGCCGAGGCGCAGTATCCCCGGAATTTCCCCAACACTTCCTTGCACCCCCGGCAGGGAGGCCGCTATATGCCCCATCCCACGTGGCAGGATTTGTACAACGCTGCTCTTGTCGAATTCGATCTCGCTAAACTTTCTGAACGTGTCGAGGCCGCATGTCAGGCGATTCATCAACACCGAGTACAGAAAGGACATACTCTCAGTGCGGAGGAACGCAAACAGCTTGACGATGCATTGCGAGTGCTGTTCACGCTGATGCAGAGAGCCGCGTAGTTTGCTGTATCTGCTACAATCCTCGCCCGAGGCGAACACATGGACATAATCGCGCAGTTGAAAGCTGAGCGGGACAGAGCAGCACAGCAGGTGAACGCTCTGGATACCGCGATTAGAGCACTGAGTGGATTGAACAGCACAGCGGCAACACGAGGACGCCGGACCATGAGTGCCGCCGCACGAGCAAGAATTTCTGCCGCACAGAAAGCACGTTGGGCCAAGGTGAAAGGTCAGCAGAAGGTTGTCTCAATAGCTCCCAAACGCCACATCTCAGCAGCAGGGTTAGCAAATATCAGAAAGGCAACTAAGGTTCGTTG
>QHZR01000304.1 GCA_003224755.1 Acidobacteriota bacterium | reverse complement strand
ATGCAATTTCCCACAAAAACAGAGCGAGCGGCACCAGAATCGCCGTCTCTTTCGCCAGCGCCGCCAGCGAAAACCAGATAACGGCAACGCCAATCCGTCTGCGAAAATAGGATTCGAATCCCCAAAAGATCAGTCCGGCAGCAGGCAGATCCACTTGGGCCAGCGAACTCTGTGCGAAAAACACGGGATAGGCCGCCGTCAGCAAAGTTGCCCATGCTGCAACCCTAAAGTTACTCACAGCCAGAGCTAGCCGGAAAAAGCCCAGCAGCGAGAATGCTGCCAGCAGTAGCATCGCGCATCTTGTGACCGCTGGGTGAAAGCCAACAAGCTTCCAGCAGAGGGCCAGCCATGCCAACACCAGCGGAGGATGTGCATTGGACGGCGTCGAATGCGGAATCAGCGATCCCGCAGAGAGGTCAAACGCCGCAGGGACGTAGTAACCGGCTTCGTCCCAAAAATACTGGAGGCGGAGCAAAGGGGCATGCGCCGCAATTAACAGAATCGAAAAGAGCCCGAACAGAAACGGATTAGCGAATCGCCGATGTAGGAGGTCGCCCAACACGTAACTCACGTGGGACAGGCGTCTCGCCTGTCCTGGTTCGGACGAAGTCCGGGTGGAAAAGAGTGCTCGCGTCGCGCTGATGGAACAGGCGAGATGCCCGT
Source organism: Acidobacteriota bacterium (assembly GCA_003224755.1). Lineage (GTDB taxonomy): Bacteria > Acidobacteriota > Terriglobia > Terriglobales > Acidobacteriaceae > Gp1-AA145. The sequence goes on along the minus strand of QHZR01000304.1, from coordinate 3,387 downwards.
CCCACGTGAAGTATTGCATGTATGCCAGAGGTTCAGTGTACCGGCCCAGGAGCAGCCTGCACGCGCGGATCGAGTTTGATCTCGCCGAATGTGCTTTCGTAGTTCGTTACATTCTGGTGGAGAATCGCCGCCAAAGCTTTCGCTTGCTGCGGGCTCAAATAAATTCCCTGAAAATTGCGCACCTCGACCTGGTTCTCCGATTGCTGCTGCATGGTACCGAACACGAGAAAAAAGTCCCAGACGTTCACGCGCACCTGCACGCTGTTGGCGTAGGTTTCGCGATAATCGGTGGTGTTCACAACGTTGAAATTCGGCTGAGTAGGAATAATCATGACGGCAGACAGTGTAGCGGGAATGGGCTGAGGAAGGAAGTGATTTCAGGCTCGAATCCTGGGCTTCGGGCGGCGTTACCTCGCTCCGGTCGTAGCGGAGGCAAGCCTGCGTTAGGTGGTGCCGGGAACAGGACTTGAACCTGCACGCCTTTTACGGCACTGGATCCTAAGTCCAGCGCGTCTGCCAATTCCGCCATCCCGGCGCGTTTTTATTCTAAATCACCACAGGATGGGGCCCGGCACCTAACACCCGAGATCTGAAGACGACCCACAAAGTGAGTTACAATTCTGCCCGAGATTCCAGTCGAGGTTTACATGGCGCGTTCCTCGCAGCTTGTCCCCCTCTGCTCTGCAGTCCTGTTCGCGCAAGCCTTGCTTGCGCAATGCACTGTGCCCGGTGCGCCCGCTCAAGGCGTTCCCGACTCGACCTTTGACGCGCTAGTCACTCTGAACGGTCCGGGCTGGACGGGAGGCGATGGAACGTATTCGTCTGTCCTGCCGGATGGACGACATTTGTGGGGCTGGTCCGATTCTTATATCGGCACGGTTGATCCAGACACGCGCCTGCGTCACAGTTATTTCCCGACTGCACACAATTCGCTCACGATTCAGGACGCCAACAACAACGTGACGACGGTTGGCTATCCGCCAAAAACGGACTCTTATTTCGTCCCGACAAATTCCGCCTTTGAATACTGGATGGGAGACGCTGTAACCGTTCAGCCTTCGCCCGGCATTTACAAGATCAAAATCATGCTGGCGGAGTTCTTCGTTAACTCCACCACGATCAAGTTCGAAGGCAATGCCGTGGCGCAGCTTGCCTGGCCAAGCCTGTCCATCGATTCCATCACTCCGCTCTCGTTGCCCGATCTCACAATCCAGTGGGGCACCAAGATCATGCACGACAGCTCTTATTACTACATCTATGGGATTCGAGATCCAGGCACGGCAAACAAGCTGCCGTATGTGGCACGGATGAGCTCTGTCAACGATCTCACCATTCCCTCGAAATGGCAGTTCTGGAATGCCAGCAAGAATCGATGGGTGAACACGCAGGCGAGTGCCACCAATCTTTCCGGCGTGCCAGCGATTACAGGCGAGTACACAGTGAACAAAATGCAGGCAAGCTCTGGCATCTTTTATCTGATGACCGGCATGGATCCTCAGAATCCGCCTTACCCACTGTGGCAGAATGTGACAACGTATTACTCGTGCTCACCCCCAGGGCCCTGGACGACCCGCACTGTGGTTTACACGACCCCGGAGACGGGTGCAGCGGGCTGTAGCGTTGGCACGCTGTTCACGTATGATCCGCGCGCTCACGCCGAGTTCACTAACTCCAGCGGCGTTCTCATTTCATACAATGTCAATGCGAACAATGGGCAGGATCTGGTGTGTGCGAATGATTACAAGCCCCGGTTTATACGGGTGGCGATTCCTGGCCTGATCGGGCCTTTGTGACCCGACTCGTCGCAAGATCCGGAACAGGCTATTGCTGGCCCACAGCAGCACGCGACCGCACGTCACTTGGCGGGCTCCAAACCGTACTAACCACGGCTTCAGCAGCGATTCTCGGCAGGTTGCGATAAACGCGTTCGCGAAGATCTGAATATTCCTGCGTTCCCGCAAAAAGATCTCTCATCAACTCGCGGAACCGCGTGCTGCGGGCGGTCAGCTGTACCATCCGCTCGATGACCGCATCGCCCATCCAATCGCCTGCGTAGAACCGGCCCGCGATACGCGAAGCGTGTTCAAGCTCAGGCAGGAAATCCTCGCGAACGAAACCCGGATACTTTTCGGGCGCATTCTGCTGCAAGGCATTCGCCAGCTGCTCCGCCGATCGCAGCGAATAATAGATCCCTTCGCCGGTGATCGCGTCCACAAACCCGGCCGCATCGCCGATCATCGCCCAACCATCACCAGAAAACGGACGCTGCAGAGCGTTGACCGTAAGAGATGGGATGATGTGTGCATAAAACTTCCCGCCATCGAGGGTAAGGCCGAACTCCGCAACCGAGTCATGCAGGATACGGCGCAAACTCGCGGTATTCATCCCTTGCATGCGTCCGCAAATTCCCACAGAAAAATGGTCGGCTCGAGGAAATACCCAAATGTATCCATGCAGATCTTTCAGGAACTTGATCTGCACAGTCTGATGAGTTCCAGGAATGTAATAACCGGCGGCCATCATGAAGTTCTCCGGGCCTAGCCGCCGCGAAAATTGCTTGCCGAAAGAGTTCCGAGCGCCTGTTGCCAGTACCACGAAATCTGAGCCGTAACTTTTCGACGTAGTACGAAGACTCCATCCCGCTGTCGTCCGCTCAATTCCGATCACGCGTTCCTGGCACACTTGGGTGCCAGCCTGGCGTGCTTTTTCAATCAGCAATCCATTCAGCACCTTGCGGGAGAAGATCGCAATTTGGCGATCCAGCGGGAATGAGACTTTGCGTCCGGAAGGAGCGATCAGCTGGCAGTAGCTGATCCAGTTGCGCTCGGCTTGTGCTTCTCGAAGGAATGGCCAGTGAGCAATCGCCTTGTCGGTGAGGCCGCCGCCACATGGCTTCTCCCAGGCAAGCTTTTCGTCGAAGAGAACAACCTTGCACCCGAAACGAGCGAGTTCGGCGGCAGCGAATGCGCCTGCAGGCCCACCGCCTACAACTGCAATTCGTTCAGAGGTGTGCATCGCGGCACCGGCTGACAATCTCGGGGTGTCTGATACTACAAGAGGATCAGCCAGGGACACAAATAGCGCCGGTGATTTTGCGCGCGATGCAGCGCCGTTACTGCTGCATCTGGGCCATTTGCTGGTAAACGGCGATCCCGGCAATCGTGAGGATCAACACTGCCGAAGCGGTTCCCAGTACTTTCACCAGCGGGCCAAGCTTGTTGACCTTGGCCATAATCTCCAGCTGCTCCCTAGCCATGTGTGCGTCGGAATCGCCCAGAAATAACTGGTCATCCTCTTGCATGGTCAGAGTACCGCGGTAGATTAGGAGGACAATTAGGGCTGCCGTGAGAACGCCCCATGCGATCAGAAGCTCGATCAGAGTAGACA
>QHZR01000330.1 GCA_003224755.1 Acidobacteriota bacterium | reverse complement strand
TTGCGGGCAGAATTGTGGCTATTTCCTTCTGCGAAGTTCCAATTCGATCCGGAGTTTGCGGGTGCGTGGAGAACGCCTTCGAAATAGTGCCGGGCTTCTTCTTCTCCTGAGCCTGAATTTTTTCGAAGAAGGAAACAAACGCCTGAGGGTCGTAACCCGCCTTGTACATGTACTCCACGCCTAAATAGTCGGCCTGCGCCTCGAATCCACGAGAGAACTTTAGGAATGTCATGGGTACGGCAAAGCTGGCGGCCTCGTATCCCGCATAGCCGATTGGGCCACCCAGGAAAATCAACGGAATCGTCATGATCTGGGCCAAGTTGCCGCGCGTGTTCTCGCGAGCAGCATGGCAGGCGGCAACGTGTGCAATTTCGTGGGCCATGACGCCTGCGAGCTCCGCTTCCTCGTCGGCAGCGAGAATCAAACCAGAATTGACGTAAAAGAAACCGCCGGGGAGCGCAAAAGCATTGATGTCGTCCGAGTCAATCACCTTGATGGTGAAGGGCACCTGAGAATCGGAGTTGCGCACCAGATTTTGCCCCAAACGATTTACATACTCGGAGACCACCGGATCGTTAATCATCTTGGACTGGGTTTCGACCTCTTGAGAAACCTGTTTGCCCAAGGCAATCTGCTTCTCAAGGCCATACCAATTGCCCATGCCCTTGGCACAGCCCACGTTACGATTGCCGATGGCGTCCAGATCGTCGATCCCGCCGTTGTGGGCGACCTTTGTGGCAGAAGGCTCGACCGACTTACTGGCCGACGGGGCGGTCTCGGCGGAGGATTGTTTCTTGTCATCGTCGCCGGCAAAAGCCGCTGGGCTCAGATAAGCAAATGCGAACGTCGCCACGGTCAATACAAATAATCTCAGTTTCATATGTCTCTCCAGATCACCCACGCTTAGAGGCTCTAGACTGATTATATTCTTCCGTGCGACGGAGCAGTGCCTGAGATCCTCTATTAAGGTATGACGCGTCTTTGCCTCACCGGGTTACCCCGCCACCATCCAATGCGTTAACCGTACCGTTCGACCGTGCACGGTTGCAAAAGCTGTCTCGATACGAGAACATACCCGTTTGCCTAAAACCCACTGCTCTCATAAGGATGACGCCTGAAATGGCTAAACGCCCAAAGACTGCCCAAAAACCATCGTCCAAAACATTTGAAATTCAACCCGCCAAGGGAAAACTCGGGGTTCTGATTCCCGGCATGGGTGCGGTTGCCACCACATTTGTTGCCGGCGTCGAGTCCGTGCGCAAGGGCCTGGCGAGTCCCTTCGGCTCCATGACCCAGATGGGGACCATTCGACTGGGCAAGCGCACCGATGGTCGGTCGCCAAAGGTCAAGGAGTTTGTGCCCCTGGCCGGCCTCGATGACTTGGTCTTCACTGGCTGGGACCCATTCGACGATGATATGTACACCGCCGCCCGCAAAGCCGGAGTGCTGGAGCGAGAGCTACTGGATCAGGTGAAGCCGTTTCTGAGCTTGATCAAGCCGCGCCCGGCGGTTTTTGACCGCAACTACGTCAAGAAGCTCGATGGCCGTCATGTGAAAAAGGGCAAAACCAAGATGGATCTGGCCGAGCAGCTACGGGCTGACATACAGGACTTCAAGAAGAGCTCCGGAGCGTCACGGCTCATTACGATCTGGTGCGGATCCACCGAAATTTTTCTTAAACCCACAGCGGCGCACCAGTCAGTGAAGGCTTTCGAAAAGGCTATGCACGCAAATGACGACGCGATCGCGCCTTCCATGATTTACGCCTATGCCTCGCTGATGGAGGGTGTGCCATTCGCCAACGGTGCTCCAAATCTTACAGTTGACCTTCCAGTAATGCATGAGCTTTCACGCAAGAACGAAGCACCCATTTGCGGTAAGGACTTCAAGACTGGCCAGACGTTGATGAAAACGATCCTGGCGCCTGGATTCAAAGCGCGGCTGCTGGGTTTGAATGGCTGGTTCTCGACAAACATTCTCGGCAATCGAGACGGCGAGGTGCTCGACGATCCTGGATCGTTCAAGACCAAGGAAGAATCGAAGTTATCGGTGTTGGAGCACATTTTGCAGCCGGATCTATATCCCGATCTTTACGGCAAAATGAGCCATGTCGTGCGCATCAACTACTATCCGCCGCGCGGTGACAACAAAGAAGGCTGGGACAACATAGACATCTTCGGTTGGCTCGGCTATCCCATGCAGATCAAAGTGGACTTCCTCTGCCGTGATTCGATCCTCGCGGCGCCAATTGTGCTCGATCTGGTGTTGTTCCTCGATCTGGCAAAACGCACTTCAGAGCTGAACAGTATTGGCATTCAGGAGTGGCTCAGCTTCTACTTTAAGTCGCCGATGACGGCACCGGGGCTCTATCCCGAGCACGATCTGTTCATCCAGCTCATGAAATTGAAGAACACGCTCCGGCACCTGAAGGGCGAAGAACTGATTACGCACTTGGGGTTGGAGTATTACGACTGACCGCTGGTCTCTTTTCTTCAGGTGTAAAATTATCCCGTGAAGGCCGAACGAAAATTCACCGTCGTCATTGAACGGGACGAGGACGGTTACTAGGTTGCAACTGTACCCGGCCTTTCTGGCTGTCATACACAAGCCAAAACATTAGACACCCTGATGAAGCGCGCTCGGGAAGTGATCGAGCTTTGCCTGAAAAACAATGGGCGCGAAGCCGCACCATTGGAGCTTGTCGGGAGTCAGCAAATTTCGATATGAGCCGTCTCCCTTAGGCTCAAGGGTCGGGAGATTATTCGGACACTTGAAAGGCTTGGGTTTCGAACCGTCCGAATCCGCGGTAGTCATGTTTTTCTGAAATATCAAGATGGGAGAGTAACAACTGTCCCGGTGCATTCTGGCGAAATCATTGGGCCAGGCCTCCTACGCGCCATCCTTCGAGACATCGAAATGACCCTCGAAGAATTCATAAGATACATTTGAACAGCAGTTCACAATGCCGGCCGCAGTTGAGCCTTGCTGGTAGTAATCTCCAGCTTGGCCGTGGTCAAATGCGGCCCTGGCCAGGGTTCCGTGTAAGCCTCGAGCGTGATGGTGCCCGGCATCCTGCTTGCTTGCAGAATTAACTGCGCAAGGCCGTTGAAGAGGCTGCGCTTCGGTTCCTTGTCTGATTCCTGGCAGTTAGGATCGCCGTTTCCCACCCCGATGAGTGCGCCTTCGCCAGTCACTTTAAAGCTGATCTGGTTATCCGCGGTGGGCACGTGACGGCCATCCTTGTCGAGGATTTCGATGCGCACAATTGCAATGTCCTGCCCGTCAGCGTCAATGGTTGTGCGGTCGGCACTCAGTTTTATGGATTCGGGTTTGTCTGTGGTCTCGCGTTTCTCAGTGAGCACCACCTGTCCGTTCTTGCTTCCGCGGGCCTCAATTACGCCGGGCTCGTATTTAACCTTCCATTCGAGATGTGTGAAGGGCTGAACTTTCTGGCTGCCCTGAGTCTTACCATTCAGGAAAAGCTCGACTTCGTCCAGGTTTGAATGCACCCAAACGCTGATGATCTCGCCTTCGCGCTCCTCCCAGTTCCAGTGCGGAAAGAGATGGAGAACAGGCTCGTTGCCCCACCACGCCTTGTAGTAGAAGTAGTTGTCCTTGGGAAAGCCGCACATGTCCACGATGCCGAATTCCGAGTTGATTGAGGGCCAGCCATACGGAGTAGGCTCGCCGCGATAATCGAAGCCAGTCCAGGCGAATCCGCCTGCCAACCATTCGCGAGTCGCATAAAACTTCCACCACTCCTCCGCCAGCTCGGACCAGCGAGTGTGGTTCACGTCATAGGCGCTGACCCAATTACGCAGTTTGTCCGTCTCGTAAATGCCACGCGTGGAAAGCGTACTCGCGGTCTCGGAACCCACACACGGCACCTTCGGATGGGCCGCGTGCCATGCGTCAATCACCTTGAGGCTGTAATTGAAGCCCATAACATCCAATTGCTCCGGAAAGTGCGTCTCGAACGATTGGTTGACTGCAGCGGTGCAAAGGCGCGTCGGATCGAGTTCGTGCGACCTCGCGATCATGGAGTCGAGGACGCGAACACCCGGCGGCTGCGGCAGCATTGTGAACTCTTCGTTGCCCATAGACCAGATGATGATCGAAGGCGAGTTGCGATAGCGCTTGATCATGGTTTCGAGCTGCGCCATACCTTCTGCGTTCGAACTCATCAACCTGGTCTCGCACATAATCATCACTCCCAGCCGGTCGCAGGCTACGACCCATTCCGGAGTCGGCATGTTGTGCGACGTGCGGACCGCATTCGATCCCATGCCCTTCAGAACATTCATGCGATAAGCCTGAAGCCTGTCGGGCAGCGCCGCACCTACACCTGCGTGGTCCTGATGATTGCAGGTTCCTTTGAGCTTGACCGATTTGCCGTTCAGGAAAAAGCCATTGTCGGCATCCCATGCGATGGAGCGCACGCCGAACATAACGCGCTCGGCATCGCGAACGTTGCCGCCAGATTCGACGGTCGCCATCGCCGAGTAGAGATTCGCCGTCTCGGGCGACCACAATGCCGGGCTGGCCAGCTTCGCAACGGCTGTAAATGTTGCCGAAACATCGGCAGCGATCTGCTGCGCAGTGGAATCCGCACTGGCGACGGTCTTCCCTGCTGGATCGACTATCTGCCAATGCACGCGGCACGTC
>QHZR01000329.1 GCA_003224755.1 Acidobacteriota bacterium | reverse complement strand
TGCAAGAGGTACAAACACCCGGTGAAAGATGTCTCTCGTAGATGAGGGTTGCTATTCCACAGCCTGTAGCCCGAAGGCGATAGAGGATGATTTCTCTATTCCAGGACCAGGATCAGCCACCGCTCGGGGACGACAACTTCGAGCTTTTTAATCGAAGAATTTGCTGTAACCGCAAGAAATTAAATTGGTTATACCATCCACGGCCATACGAGCGACATCGGTGCACACAGGTCACAGATCGTGACCACATTGGAGCATCGAAAATCGGGACTACCGCTCGTAACAGACGGGTAAAACGAAGGTTGCAAACACTTTCACAGTGCCATTGCATTCCTCGCGGAACCTGCGATAGACTGCTCCGCGTTGTACCCGTGGCGCCATTACCATCCTGGCGGCCGGTTAACGTTAACCTCCCCTGAAAGAACAAAGTTCTTTTCCACTTTCTGGCTCCAGGAAATCTGGGGTGGCGGCGAACTTATTCTTTCTTTCCGACGTCTGACCAGTTCGATTTTTCGAACTTGCGGGCACTTGCGTCACTGGAGGGCCTATGCAGCATGTTCCTGGTTCTGGGGAGGAAATGATTCGGGTACTCGTCGCTGATGACACTCGGATCCACACTCAATTGCTGGCCGATGCGTTACGACGCGATTCTCTTCTGGAAGTAATCAGCTCACCTTCCCATTCACGTGATCTGGTGGAAGCCGCCCGTGCCCAGAAAGTTGACGTGGTCGTCATCAGCTCCAACCTGGATGAAGATCTGCAGCGCGGGTTCGAAGTTTTGCGCGAGCTGCGCGTTTCTGATCCGCAGATTCGCGCGGTTATGCTTCTGGATTCTTCCAAGCGCGAATCGATTCTCCAGGCTTTTCGCGTCGGCGCCAGAGGAATTTTCAGCCGCCACGAATCTGTCGAGAATCTTTCGAAATGCATTCGCAGTGTTCATGATGGCCAGATCTGGGCCAACAGCCAGCAGATGTCATTTGCGGTGGAAGCCCTGGCTTCTTCACCCGTAATTCGTGCTGTGGATGCCAAAGGTCTAAGTCTGCTGTCCAAGCGCGAATTGGAGGTGGTACGTAGACTGGCTGAAGGCTTGAGCAACCGCGAGATCGCGGAGCGCCTCGGCCTGAGCCAACACACCATCAAGAATTATCTATTTCGGGTGTTTGACAAACTGGGCGTATCCAGCCGCCTAGAACTTCTCTTCATGACTCTCAATCACGCGGCCTACTTCGCACCAGCCGCGGTCGAGAATTCGAAAAGTAGCCTCAAGCGTGCAAATGGAGGCTGTTCTGAGCCGCGTATTCAGAAGGAACCTGCGACCGATCACGTTGCACGGTTACATGTAGTGCCTGCTGCGGGGCCGGATCAGCGGCGCAGCCCTGAAAAAGTTTCTGGAAATCAGCCTCAGAACATTGCGTCCGCAGCCGGCGTGGATCTCTAAATTGTCCAGCGGCTACGAAGTCTGCCGCATTCGTCGCAACGTGATCAAAGTGACCTCAGGTGGACAGCAGAAGCGCACGGGCAAACGGATGGTGCCAATCCCAACATTCGTGTACAAAGTTAACCCACCGATTCGGCGCAATCCTCTGGGATATTTTCTTCCTAATGGCGGCAAGTAAGGAGCACCAATTAGAGGAAACCTAACCTGCCCTCCATGGGAATGCCCTGATAGTTGAAGATCCACTGGATAATGCGAAACCGCATTGGCAACATCCGGTTCGTGGGCGAGTAGAACGACTGGCTCGGTTTTTGGAAGCGGCCGCAAGGTCAACTCCAGATCAGATTGCCGTTCGAGCACATCATCGAGTCCAGCTAGCCAAAGTCGCTGTTCACCTTCCTCGAACGGAATGGCGCAGTTCCGTAGGACCGTAATGCCCTTTGCCTGTAAAGCTTCAGTGATTCGGTGCGGATCTGAACCGGCATCATGGTTTCCCAGAATAGCCAGCACTCCACGTCGAGCACGCAGTTGCGCCAACAGATCCGCGCAAGGCTCGATGAATCTGGCTGCTTTCTTGCTCCCGCCCAAATATTTCTTGAACAGTGGCACCGTCACGAAATCGCCTGTCAACACCACCAAGTCCGCATCCAATCCATTGACAATGTCGATCGCTTTGCGAATCGGGACTACCGAAAAATGTTCGTCGTAATGGAAATCGCTCACTTGCGCGATCCTGATTCCATCCCAGGCTTCGGGCAAGCGTGCTAGCGGAACTTCAATCCGCACCAGCTTTGGATGATTAGATTCGAGAATAGCACTCTCTGCCGCTATGGCCAGAGCGCCTGCCATCCCCAGCATCGCGCTGGCGCAAAGAAATTTCCGTCTGGTTATGCGAACGCGCAAATGTCGTATCTCGGGTTTGTCGGGCATAAGGAAAAATTGGGAGCTTGGCTCCGCAGATGACATAAGATACCTCGCCACGGTTCACACCGGTAAACAAGCAATGGGTGAGGCTGCCCTCCATCCCAATTTTATGGACTCTGTCCGGAAAAACGATTTTCCGTGAGCGTGCGAGGCTAAGTCACCATCCGATCATGGATCGTCGAGACCGCACAAGCACGCACAAAGCGTTCTTTCAGAAGAGAGCATCCGCCCGTTGTTCGTCTTACACTCGGGCCGCGGAAGGCAACCCTCCTCGCGCGGTGTCTACCGCGGCACCCAAACGGGATCCTAAGTCATAACCATGCTGCGACTCGTAAGCGATCTGCTGGCGAACGTCTTTGGACACACGCGGCTGCCATTCGCTGACGGTTCTGCCGTCACCAGATCGCATTAGTCCAGCCTTGTCCTCTTGGACAATCAGAACCTAGTACCAAGAAACAGCACCGTCTGGTCTTCCGTGATCTATCGACGCTCCTGTGAGCGGGCAAAAATGACAAAGCTGCACCTCGCAGTGCTTGAGCGCTGGAGTCCTCGGCGATCCAGAGCAGCGTGGCAGCCGCTCCATAATCCCCCACCGTGCACCGCGAGCACGGAGCAAGAGAGTCGACGCCATGAGACGTCTCGGTTTGCTATGGAGAAACATCTGGTGGACGCTGGTTCTCCTCAAAGTCCTTTTGTATTCGAGTGCCGCATCTGGACAGCTGGCCCTCACTTCTTCCGGCCTTGATTTCGGCAGCGTTCAGGTGGGCAACAGCAGCACGCTCTCGATCTCGGTCAGCAATGCCAGCAAATCAAACATCACCATCTCGCAAGCATCACCAGCAGGTACGGGTTTCAGTTTCATCGGTCCTAGTTTGCCGATCACTCTGGCGCCACAGCAGAACGCAAGTCTTTATGTTACGTTCGCGCCACAGTCGAGCGGCAGCGCGAATGGCACTCTATCAGTTGTGACTGGGAGTGCTATCGGTAACAGCGGTAAGCAGCGCTCCAGCACCATCGCGATCTCTCTTTCGGGGACGGGCACCAGCTCCGGTCAACTCGCTGCGAATCCGAGCATTTTGAATTTTGGTACGGCGCCAATTGGAACTTCCCAGTCGATGACCGGAACACTGACGAACTCCACTCCTTCAAGCGTGACTGTTTCGCAAGCTTCTGTAACGGGTTCCGGTTTCGGCGTGAGTGGCTTGCCGATGCCACTGAATTTGGCCCCCGGACAGAGTCAGGCGTTTAACGTGACGTTTATTCCGCAGGCCACCGGCACGGCCAGTGGCAGTCTGGCAGTGATCAGCACGGCACCAAACCCGACGCTGAGCATCTCGCTTTCCGGAACAGCAGTTACACCGGGCTATTTGACCGCAAATCCCTCCAGCGTGAATTTCGGCAGCATTCAAGTCGGCAGCAGCCAAACACAATACGAATCATTGACCAACTCCGGTGGTTCGAGTATCACGATTTCGCAGGTGAGTGCAAGCGGGACCGGGTTCAGCTTAAGCGGATTGGTTGCCCCGCTGACGCTATCCCCAGGACAAAGCGTCACATTCTCTGTTGCCTTTGCTCCGACACTAAGCGGCACAGCGAATGGTTCGCTTAGTTTCGTATCGGACGCCTCCGATCCGAGTCTCAGCGTATCGCTATCCGGCACCGGCGCGAGCGTAGGGCAATTGAGCGTCTCACCGGGGTCGATGAGTTTTGGAACCGTTACGGTTGGGGCAACTCAAAGTCAGAGCGGAGCACTCAGCGCCAGCGGCTCGAGCGTGACAGTCTCCTCCGCCAGTTCGAGCAGTTCTGAATTTGCGTTAAGTGGTATTACATTGCCCCTGACGATAGCCGCCGGACAGAGTGTGCCCTTTACGCTCACATTCGCACCGCAAGCGAGTGGCAGTGCAGCGGCCAATATTTTGTTCTCAAGCAATGCCTCCGATTCATCTCTCGCAGAAACGGCTAGTGGAACGGGCGCAGCACAACACACTGTTGGCCTCTCTTGGAGTCCCAGCACTTCCACTGTTGCCGGATATAACGTTTATCGGGGCGGCGTTTCGGGTGGGCCATACACGCGGATAAATTCAAGCCTAGACACGCTTGCGAGTTACCCCGACACGTCCGTTCAATCGGGAAAAACATACTATTATGTGACCACGGCGATTGACTCAACTGGTGCGGAAAGCGGGTATTCCAATGAAGCGTCCGCTCTCGTACCGACGCCCTAGGGTTTCATGCTTCGATCCGAAAAGTTGCGGACCCTCGGCAAGCCCTTCCCGCACACAGATGAACCAAGCTTCGCTCTATCACCGGTGTGGAGCCGGCGCAGCGACGTGCGTTGGAGCCG
>QHZR01000084.1 GCA_003224755.1 Acidobacteriota bacterium | reverse complement strand
GATGGGGACCGCAATCGCAGCCTGGCCGCGATGAGTCACACTCGCGCTTTTGCCAGCCTTGTCCGTGAAACCCCCGGCCGCCGAGATCAGATCGAAAAGTCGTTGATCTCCCAAAACTGGGTACACGCCCGGTCTTGTAACTTCGCCCAGCAGACTGGCGCCAGCGGAGGTGTATTCCGAAACGAACAACTGCACATGCGGGTTCTTAACGAACCCTCCCTGGTCGAGCCGTTTCTCAATTACCGCTTCAGCGTCGTTGATGGTCAACCCGGCCACATGAACATAGTCCACCAAGGGTAGGTAAACGTCGCCCGAGCTACCCACGCGCGTCTTGGTGTTGAGTTCCGGAACGTTGTAAACGCTGACTTCGATCAGATCGCCGGTGCCAAGTCGGAGCGTGGAATCGCCACCCTTCACTAGGTCTGGCGGCGCGTTGGGGGTAGCCGGCGTGGATGCGCCAGCAAATACGTCGGTGGGCGCCGTCTGAGTTGGCGATGCCACCGTTTGACTTTCAGCGGCAACCGCAAGAGACAACAAACACAAAACGCGAACTGAGTGTAGTTTCCAAACTTTTGCCATTTTGGCCGGAGTCTATCACGTCAAGCTGTGAATGCCGCTCGCGTTTTGACCGTGGGTACACAACTCGAAAACACCGACCGCCTAAAGCGCCAGTATCTACAAAGAGAATAGTCCGTTGTCTGAGCGAGCCTTATAGTTACCCTTCGCGATTGGAGCGACAGTGCAACGAATCAAGCGCCGACGCTTCGGGGAGAGATTGATTTGACGATCATCTTCCTGGGGACCTTTGTTGGGACGCTCTTCCTTTCATTTGTTCTCACCAAGCTCGTCAGAGATGTCGCCACTCTAAGAGGATGGGTGGCAGCTCCTGCCCAGCCGCGGCATTTACACAATCGGGCGCTGCCTCGGCTTGGTGGCGTCGCAATTGTATTTTCATTTTTGATCGCTACTGGCAGTGCACTGGTAGTAACGAGGCTCGTGCGCCCGGAGCTGAGCCCCTCTCTTCGACCGCTCCTGACTATTTTGCCCCCGGCGATTCTGATTTTCCTTCTCGGTGTTTATGACGATATCCGCAGCGTGGGCCCATACTGGAAATTTCTGGTGCAGGCGATCGCGGGCGCAATGTTGTTTGCAGGTGGCTTAAGAATTCTCGATTTGCCGGTGCTGTTCGGAGCGCATCAATTTTCCTGGATCACCGGGCTTCCAGTCACCATTCTGTGGGTGATGGCGATCACCAATGCCTTCAACCTGATTGACGGCCTGGACGGACTTGCTGCCGGTTCCGCGCTGTTTTCAACTCTGGTTGTCTTTGTGGTTGCGCTGCTCGGGAACCTTTCATTGATTTCGCTCATCACGCTGGCCCTAGCGGGCGCAATTCTCGGTTTTCTTCGTTACAACTTCAACCCAGCAACCATTTTTCTCGGCGATTGCGGAAGTCTTTTCATCGGCTTCATGCTGAGCGCACTTGCACTATACGGAGCCCAGAAGGCCCCCACCATCATCGCGGTGGCGATTCCAATGGTCTCGTTTGGATTACCGATTCTCGAGACCTCACTCTCTGTCCTGCGCAGGCTCATCAGCGGCAGGCCAGTTTTTACTGCCGACCGTGAGCACATTCACCACAAACTTCTTCAACGCGGTATGTCGCACCGGCAGGTTGTGATTGTGCTTTATGCGGTCTCGGCTGTATTCGCGCTCTTGAGCCTGTTCTTGCTCTGGCCGACGGGAAGCACCCTCGGCTTGGTTCTGGCGGTACTTGGAACAGGTGTTTGGATCGGAGTGCAGCATCTGGGATACTTGGAATTTGGCGAAATCAGACGCGTCGCGCAACGCACAATGGAACAGCGGCAGATTGTAGTGAATAATCTGGCGATTCGCCGCGCAACAGAAGAGCTCAAAGTGGCGGAAAGCTTTCAGCAAGTGGGCCGGATACTTACCGCCGCCTTCGACTCCAATGACTTCGACGCCTTTGAACTGCGGGCCGAAGTCGCTGGGCGAGGATTCCATCTAGTTGATGCCGAGGACCTCCCGCAACTGCGCTGGAGCAAACCTGGCATGTTTGCCACTATTGAGTTTGGAGACGCCTGGAGCATGACGCTTCCACTTGTCACGGCCGGAGGAGAGCTTTGCGGGAATCTGATCATCTTAAAGCGCTATGCGAACCGCGATTTACAGCTAGACATCAATCTTTTTACTTCGCTGTTTGCAACCACCCTCGCAGAGGCGGTTCACCGCAATGCGATGCAAAACGTCGAATTCATGCCCACAACCGACAATCCATCACTGCTGCCGGCGCAGGCCGGATAGTTCTCCACAATTGAACCAGCCGCGATACTTTCTCGGCTGGATTGAAGCAACTACCCTAAGCAATCCTGTTCGGAGGCAGCTTGCCAGATGTCCGCTCCAGTTTCGGGTTCGCAGATTCATTTTCTTTCGTTGCAGACCGCCATTTTCTGTGTGCAATGCGAATTAATCAGCACCAACAATACGCACCGCTGTGTTGCCTGCGGCAGTAAAGCAGTCCTCAGCCTATCGCGTCTATTTGGCGGTTCACTGCGGGCGCAGCCAGCTGCGCGTGTAATTGAAGACGACGAGTTGAACCGCTTGGTTCGTGATCTACTTAGAACGGTTCCCTCAACGGAAGTCGAATCTGAGTCTGATCGATCGTCTCATCTGCCGCCGCGGCATCACGCTCGCGCTTTATTCGCAGAGCCGGGCGTGCGCGATTGCCAAATCGCGTCATGCAAGATCAACCTTGAGCCGGCAATCGGCATGATTACCGAGCGCGCCCAAGTTTTGACGGGAGCAACGGGTGCGGCGATTGCGTTGCGAAAAGGAAATGAGGTAATTTGCCGCGCCCGTGCGGGCCGTACGGCGCCCGATCTCGGGGTCCGCCTTCAGACTGATTCCGGTATCTCGGCGGAATGTTTGCGCAGCGGCGAAGTTGTGCTGTGCCATGACGCAGAGGACAGCCCTGAAGTGGATCTGGTCAGCTGCCACCGGCTGGGCGTCCGCTCTATTCTGGCAGCTCCATTACGTCAGTTTCAGAAGACTCTGGGTATTTTCGAGGTACTTTCGGCCGTCCCCCACGCCTTTGACCAGCAAGATGTCGCGACCATGCAGTTACTTTCGAGCATGATGGTCGCCGCCATTGCCCGTGTCTCCGCTGGCCGAATGGCCAGTTCTCATCAACAATAAGCTTCTTCCATTCGCTACGTCCGCCCGATTTCTTAATTCGATAGGTGCGCCTTGCCTCCTGCGGTAAGATGGAGGCAATTCTGTATGCAAAGCCCCGGAGCGAGGCCCCCCGACATTAACCGGGAAAATTCAATTTTTGGCCGGGACCGGCGCCGCGTGGCTCGCCATAAGGTTCACACCCCCGCCTACGCGAGCCTGATGGGCAGCTCCCAGAATGCTGCCCTGGAGCTCTGCGAAGTCTTGAATATCAGCGAGAACGGCATGTGCATCCAGTTGTCCGTGCCCATGAAGCCGAACCGGCTGCTGCCGTTGGTGCTTGACTTATCCGAGACCCAAGCGCGGATTCACACCACCGGCCATGTGGTTTGGTCCGACTCGTCAGGCAAGACTGGTATCCGGTTTCCCGAAATGCCGGAAGCATCCCGAGTCCAGCTCCAAGACTGGCTCGCGGCTAATGCCGTGGCGGGTGCCGCTGCGGCAAGTTACTCGTCGCCGAGTTCACATTCTAGCCCCCAAACTTCGGCAGCGCGTCCACAAGCGGCTGCCAGTTATACGTCGCTGGTCAATGAGTGGTCGGAGATCGAGAAGGAGGTGGATCTCTTCGGCCCTGATCTGGAGCCGGCGCTTCAGGTTATTGCTCAGCGTGCTCTCACTCTGACCTGGGCAAGCGGTGCCGCAGTTGCACTCATGAACAAGCTCAAGCCCTCTGAGCTGATCTGTCGGGCGAGGGCTGGCACGGACTCTCCGGAATTGGGCGCGCGTCTGCAGGCGGGTGCAGGTTTCTCTGGCGAGTGTGTTCGATCGGCAACAACCCTCAAGTGCGACGACGCGCAAACCGACCCGCGGGTTGATCGCAAGAGCTGCCGTGCGCTGGGGATCAGGTCTTTGATCGCCTGTCCAGTGAAGCGGCGCACTGGCGAAGTGATTGGAATCCTCGAAGTCTTCTCTCCGGAAATAGCTGCATTTTGGGACAACGACTGTAATGTTTTGGAGCGGTTGGCCCGCATTATCGCCAACGCGGTTGGTCGCGCCGAACACTCGCGACCGGATGTTCTGGCGATGCCGCCGCCGTCGGACGAGCAGGATACAAACCTGCTGGCTTCTACAATGCGTTCGTTTCAAGACCAGGAATTTGCCGCACGCATCCCTTCATTCGGCCGAAAGATCGCTCTGCTGCTCGTGGGAATGTCGGCGCTGGTTATCGCGGTCTGGTTGAGTAAGCCTTGGATCAAGGAGGGAGTTGCACGATTCATCTCTCACTCAGTTGCCCCTTCCGCCGAAGCCAGCCCGGAGCGCGACCGATACATGGGAACAAGCATTAAGGACCTAACCAAGTTCGCGTTGAAGGGCGATTCGGCGGCACAGTACGCTTTGGGAATGCGATACGGCACTGGGGACGGCGTCAGGCAGAACTACAACGAAGCCATGTCATGGTTTCGCCAAGCTGCAGAACAAGGCGATGTTCGCGCACAGGCAAAATTGGCCATGTGGTATTGGGCCGGGCGCGGAGCCCAGAAAGACTGCAGCAAATCATACTATTGGGGTCTCCTTGCGCAAGCTGGCGGAGAGCAGTCCGTGCAGCAGATGGTAGGCGAATGCGCCTCATACCTAAGTGATGCCCAGCGTGCCGCCGAACATCGCGAAGCCGACAAGTGGCTTCACTCCCACCATATCGGCAGCGAATCCGTCGAATAGCGTCACTTTTTCAACCGGTCTAAAATGAAGTAAGGAGTTGTTCCTATCAGTGTCCTCTCTTCGGGAAGTTCTGAACCAGCAGGTTCGTGAAGGCGAACTCTACGAACCCATTGACCGCAACCGCATTCGCTGTTTCGCGTGCGGGCATTGCTGTCCCATTCTCGAAGGTCAGCCTGGCGTCTGCAAAGTGCGTTACAACCAAGGCGGGAAACTTTACGTTCCCTGGGGTTATGTCGGCGGAGTACAATGCGATCCCATCGAGAAAAAGCCATTCTTTCATGCCTACCCGGGCGCACTGGCGTACAGCTTTGGCATGTTGGGATGTGACCTGCACTGCTCTTACTGCCAGAACTGGGTGACGTCGCAGGCCCTGCGCGATCCGCACGCGGTTTCGGCACCGCTCGAAGCCTCACCGGAATTATTAGTGAAAGATGCCCTCAGGCTGGGGGCCAAAGTTCTGGTCAGTACGTATAACGAGCCGCTGATCACCGCCGAATGGGCAGTCGCAATTTTCAAGGAAGCCAGAGCATCAGGACTGAAGACCGCATTCGTGTCCAATGGGAACGGCACGCCTCAGGTACTCGAATACATTCGTCCGTGGGTTGATTTTTACAAAGTTGACCTTAAGAGTTTCGATGACCGCCACTATCGGCAGCTTGGAGGCCGGATTGGCCCGATTCTTGATACCATCCAGCGCCTTCACGATATGGACATTTGGCTCGAAATTGTCACGCTGCTGATTCCCGGCTTCAACGATTCAAATGACGAACTGCGCCGGCTCGCGGATTTCCTGGCCGGCGTTTCGCCTGACATCCCCTGGCACGTGACCGCTTTTCACAAAGACTACAGAATGTCCGATCCGGCGAACACCACTGCCGAAGACTTGATGCGGGCCGCTGAAATCGGTAAAAACGCGGGCCTGCATTTTGTTTACGCGGGAAATCTGCCGGGCAAGGTTGGCGCGCTGGAAAATACCCGCTGCTCTCAGTGCGGGCATACCCTGATCTCGCGGTATGGCTACTTCATCGAGGAATACTCGATCAGCAGTAATGGCTGCTGCCCGAGTTGCGGAACGAAGGTTCCGGGGTGCTGGGCTCAGAGATTCGAAGGACAAATTACGGATCACCCGTTTGTGCCGGGCCACAAAAGCAACTTCGTTACGATCGAGTAAGCATTCCCGAGGTCTAATTCAGAATCAAATCTTGTCATTCCGAGGCGTCGAGCGCAGCGAGACAACGAGGAACCTGCTGTTCAGCTAGAACGCGGCATTGTCCATTGAGGGAAGAACATCAGGTTCTCACCCACCTGCGTTTGGCAGTCGAGTTCGGAATGACAGGATGGAAGCAGGGATCAATTTTTAGCGCTTGCCACTTTCGTGCGCTTGCTCTCGTCCCGATACCGAGCAATGCCTCTGTAAAGGGATTCTGCAATCTGCTGGCGGTACTCTGAACTCTGCAACTTGCTCTCGTCTGCCGGACTACTCACAAAAGATACTTCTGCCAGCACTGCCGGCATTTGCGTGCCGGTGAGCACGACATATTGCGCTTCTTTCACTCCCCGATTTCTTACGTCGGGGTTTTGTGAGACCAAGCCACCATAAAGCGCCTGCTGCACATCGGCCGCAAAACGGTGCGAACCAGTCACCTTCTCGCGAATGTCAACTCCGGTCCAATTCACTTCCTTCAGCGCCGCAAAGTCGTCCGCAGTACGCGCCTTCACCGAGGAATAGGTGTTGGTGTAATACGTCTCAACGCCGCGCGCGGTCGTCAGATCGCTGTAGTTCGCATGAACCGACAGAAATAAATCGGCACGGGCAACATTGGCGATTTCGGCCCGCTTCTCCAGCGGAAGATAAGAGTCATCCTGACGCGTGTAGATGACGTCAGCTCCCAGCTTCTCTTCGAGCATTTGTCCAAGTTTCTGAACGATGTCGAGCACCAGGTCTTTTTCTAATAACCCCTTCTTGCCCACCGTTCCCAGGTCCCACCCGCCATGGCCCGCGTCCAGGACGATCCGTAGTTCTGTGGAACTAACCACTGCCGCGCTGGAGGAGGCCTTTTTCTTCGGGGTTGCCGCGATTGCCGGAGATGGCTTGTTCAGATTTGACGGCACCCCCTGCACGCCGGGATTGTGGACTTCGATCGTCAGCCGGTACGGATTCGGGTCAAGCTTCACGGAAAAATCGGCTTCGGCCTTGGTCTCGAGCACCACGCGCGTGATGCTGTCGCTGGGTTGAGCCATGCGTACTTTCTTGAGAAAAGCGTCGTTAATGGCGATGCTCTGATTGAGCAATCCGGACGCCATCTTCGTGTCGTGCAGGTCAAAATAGATTCTGGAGGGTCTGTCGATAGAATGGGCCTCGTACTGCACTTGGTCTTCGAGATCAACCACGACCGTACTTGATTGCGCCGAAGACCAATGGCGAATTCCGGTGACTTGCGGGGTTGCCGTAGATTTCACATCGAGAGTGGTCGCCGAATCAGGCCCGGTCAATTCCGCCGTGGTCGCCTTGACGGTTACGAGGGGAAGTCGCGTGTTTGCGCTGATGGATTGCCCTACGTGCCGCGCCTTCCACACCACCGCCCAGCCTAGTCCTATAACTACGAGCACGAGCGCAACAGTGAGGAGAATTCCAGGGAACCTCCGCTCTTCCTTCGGGCGTGATCCAGGGGCCTCCACGGGCACGGCGCGAAGATTGAGCTTCGGCTCTCGTAGAGGTGGGATGCTGATGAACTTGGCAGGCTCGGGTTTATCGGCTACGCGAACTGGCGCAAACTTTTCATCGACAATGACCTTCGCCGGCGAAACCTCGGGCGGCGCTACAGCGATCGATTCGGCTTTTGCTCCCGCGGGAGCAGGCGATGCAACTGCCACGTAGGGCTTCAATTCTGCAGAACCAGACGTGGCAACAACTGGTAATTCGACTTTCACTTCCGCGGTAGCAACCGAGGGAGGAGGCGTTGGAAGAATTCGTTCGGCAATCTGCGCCAGTCGGTCTTCTTCTTCCGGACGGATCGCCGCCAAGATTAGCTCCCCGAGCAAATTCAGACTGCGAACGTCGCTGTCGTTAAATCCAAATGGCTCCGAAGAAAAGGCTTCAATCAGGCCCACCACTCGCGTCTTGGCGGACAAGGGAACCGCAATCATGGATC
The DNA here is from genome assembly GCA_003224755.1 of Acidobacteriota bacterium. GTDB lineage: Bacteria > Acidobacteriota > Terriglobia > Terriglobales > Acidobacteriaceae > Gp1-AA145. Next base: position 7,292 of record QHZR01000084.1, on the reverse strand, counting down.
GGGTCCCGAGGTCGCGGCAGGCCTGCGCGTTTACCCGCGCATCGTTGTCGGAGTCGTCGCAGCGTACGGTTTGCCCACTGAGGAGGCACGCGCCGGAAAATCCGGAATTGGGATCAAGGCGTACACCTGGCGGAGGTGCGATACGGCCCACTGACGCGCGGCAAACAATGGCACTTTCTTCGGCGATCGCTATGGCAACTCCGTCTGCGCCGGTGATGGAAATCGCACGTGCTGCGACGAGCCGCAGAACTTCATCCAGCGCAAATTCTTCTTCTTTGGTGATTAGCGTCTTAGTGGAATCTTTGCCCTTGCGCCTGGCTGCCTGTTCGTGGATGCAGGCAAATGCCAATAGGGCTTGCAGCGCGTCGCGCCCGCTGCTTTCCCCGAGGTCCGCTTCTGGCGGACCTGAAGGCGGCGTACTCCATGCCGCTCCTGCGTGATTCGGAGTCGCACTCATTCCGGCTACAAGATTGCCCTTTTTTCGGCGAGCGGCGCGCCGGCTTGTTTCCCGACTGTGAAAGCGAATTCTAATTTTCCGGCAGCTCGACCGCCGAAACATTTCTATTCAGTACGTTACCGTGGTTTATGTCTCACCGCAATATTTCTCTTGGGCCAAGCCCGCTTGCGCCATTGGTGTTGCGATCTCAGCGGTAGGCATTTGGAGAGCCTGCTAAAATAGAACCCTCAGGTTCGCAATGGCGTCTGATTCAAAGAAGTCGCGCTGGAAACTTCCTCTCGGCCTAATGGCGACCGGCGTTGCGGGGGCTGCAGTGCTCGTGCTCCGAGGTTGCTGGCACCGCAAGATGAGCTGGCCGGTCCGCTATCAGGAACATTCCTATCAGGTTTGCCTTGGGTGCGGCATCAAACGTCTTTTTGATGAAAGGTCGTTCCGTGCCTACGGGCCTTATAGCTACGATCTGAACCAGCTCATTGCAAAAGAAGCAGCGGCCAGACACCGCGACGAAGAGCCGCAGCAGCGCCCCGCTTAATAACACGTTTATGCGGACTTGCTCAGGGGCTAAAGCCTTAGTCATGCCGCACGACTTACGCGGCGCCGAAAGCGCCGCTCTCCACGTTGGTGCAAGCATTCACTAATTCCGCAAGATCGTGGAAGACGTGTCGTCCAAAGCGATCATAGGACACTCGAACCATACCCGTTACTGCTCCGCCCCACGTATTCGTAGCTAAGATTTCAAGATGCCGTATTGCGCGGAGCCCGCGGAAATCGACACCCAAGTCACTCCCCGGCGACGCAGGTGTCCGCGCCAAACTTTACGAACCCTGGCCTATGTCAACCTGGATCAGGGCAATGGCGGAATCATCCGCGACCTTACCGACTCCGGCATTGCCGTTCACGCGGTTGCGGCTTTGCGGCCGGAACAGGAAGTCAGTCTGCGTTTTGATTTGCTCTCGCCCCGGGTGCGAATAGAAACGCGAGGACGCGTAGCCTGGGCCGATCCGACCGGTCAGGCGGGAATTGAATTTATCGAAGCCAGCCCAAGAGTCAGGCGGGCGTTGCGGGATTGGCTGCTTGTACAAATGTTGGCGTCGGCGGTTGCTTCTGGGCGCGATTCGATATTTGTAGCCGCACGAGAAGACGAGCTCACCTTTTCTCCGATACTCCAAGCCCCAATATTGGTAGATTCGGAGCCCACGCATTTTGCCGGAACATTATCCACACCACGCGTCGCATGGGCATGGTTCAGATTTTCGGAACGCACCTTCTCCATTCTGGTGGACGGGTTGGTCCTGCTCTGCGCAGTCCTGCTCTTCTCAATCAGCTCTATTGTTGTGATGGGTGGCGTGCCTGCGTGGCCGCTTGCGGTGGCGTTGTTGCTCACGATCGCGACCATTTTCGTGGCCGTCTATCAGATCATGTTCTCTGACTTTCTTTGCGGCGCCACACTTGGCGCCCGCCTAGCGCGGCTGGCAATCACGGATCCAGCGGAGGAAGGGCAATGCCAAAGATTCCGCTAACGGGATCCGTTACGCCTTCGCCGCTTTTTGCTGCCCGCGATACCACTCCACCGTGCGGCGCAAGCCCTCTTCAAAATTGACTTTCGGCTTGTAGCCAAGGTATTTCTCAGTGCGCGACAAATCGGCCAAGGAATGTTTGACATCGCCTGCCCGGTCCGGACCATACTTCACATCGCCTTTGAATCCGATGATCTTCTTCAACAACTGAAAAGTTTCATTCAAATCCACGCGCGCGCCGGTTGCGACGTTGAAGACCTGCCCGGCTGCCTGCGATGCGGGCGCCTTCGCGGCCAGCAGGTTGGCTTCTACGGTGTTGTCAATGTAGGTAAAATCGCGGCTCTGGGTACCGTCGCCGAAAATTGTCGGCTGATCGCCTGCGAGCATCTGCGTGATGAACCTTGCCAGCACGCCAGAGTATTGGGAAGTCGGATCTTGCCTCGGTCCGAAGATGTTGAAGTAACGCAGGCAGACCGTCTCCAGCCCATAACAGCGGTAGAACGAAGTCATGTAGTATTCGCTCGCCAGCTTGGCTACGGCATACGGCGAGATCGGATTCGGCGGCATGGCTTCGTGCTTGGGCAAGGTCGGCGTATCACCGTAGGCTGAGGACGAAGCCGCATAGACCACGCGCCTTACCTTGGCATTTTTTGCCGCGACCAGCAGATGCACCGTCGCATCTACGTTGGCTTGGTTGCTACCGAGCGGATCGAGCACGGACTTCGGTACCGAGGGAATTGCCGCTTCGTGAAAAATGTAGTCAACACCACGGCAAGCGTCGTGGACCGCATTCAGATTGAGCAGGTCGGCCTCGCGAAAATCAATTCGGCCGATGATTTCCGCGATGTTGTCGCGCTTTCCAGTACTGAAGTTGTCGATTCCACGGACATCGTCGCCTTGCGCCAGCAACCCGCGCGCTATGGATGAGCCGATGAAGCCTGCTATGCCAGTGATGAGATAAAGAGCCATGATTTCAATATACCCAATGAGCGGAATTTGCACGGGATGCCGAAAGTAACGGACGCACGTGATGCGTTCTCGATGGAACTCTTGGCCCTCTGGTAAATGATTTTCCTACAACGCGATTTCCTGCAATTGATTCGAAGGGTCGATCGCAGCGCGGATCTCGCGCCACAACGCATCTCGACCGGTACCCGTCCTCGCTGAATAAGGCACGATGCGCAGTTCCGGTATAACTTGCGTGAACCCGTCGAGGGCCTTACGAAGGGCGTTCCCGGAGAGTTTGTCGGCTTTCGTGCCAACCATCACAAAGGGGCGGTCGGTTGATTGGAGGAATTCCAGCAACTGCCTGTCACTCTCCTGCGGAGGCACGTTCAAATCGACGAGAGCCAGGCACAGAGCCAAAGACCGTCGTTCCTTGAGATAGGGCTCGATGAAGCCTGACCATTGTGCAGAAATCTCGCGAGGCACGCGCGAATATCCGTATCCCGGAAGGTCTGCAAACACGACTTCGGGCTGGGGCTTACCCGGCCATCGTACTTCAAAGAAATTGATGGATTGGGTGCGCCCCGGAGTTGAGCTAGTCCGCGCGATTTTGGCCCCCAGCAGGGAGTTGAGCACGCTGGACTTTCCGACGTTCGAGCGCCCCAGAAAGGCGACTTCCGGCAGGACCGGCGCGGGAAAGTGGTCCACGCTGGTGGCCGCGCCAACGAACTTCGAAAGGACCCGCACACTTCAGTTTCGGGGTTCCGCGCGGAAGTTGCAAGTCGCGAAGGGCGGATCAGTCAAGACCCAACGGGCGCTTGTTCTCAACGTCCTTATCGCTGACCGGGAAATACTTGTTTCGTAAATAGAGGAGCAGAGCAATGACCAGGCCGAGGCCAACGCTGATCGCAAAGAACTCTGCAAACAACACTCGATATGCGGGGATCGCTACAATGAAGAACACGATGATTGCGGCGGCAATCAACAGTCCGGTCGTGCCTTTGACGCGAATGCCCATTCGCGGCAGCATAGGTAAATTGTAGCTCCAGAGGAAATGATTGTGGAGAGGGATCGTCCTCGTCTCCCTAAGAGGTTGTTATTGCCGCGCCGTCGGGCCTTCGGATGGACTGGTCAGCGGGATTGGCTGTGCTTCTGCTGGAAGTCCGGTTTCCGGCAGCGGCTGCTCAAGAGCGACAGCCAGCACTTGGTCCATGGTGTCCACGAAGTGCAGCTTCATAGCGCTGCGCAGGTTTTCCGGGACTTCAGCCACGTCCTTTTCGTTGTCTTTCGGAAGGATGACCTCGAACAATCCGGCGCGATGCGCTGCCAGTAACTTTTCCTTCAGGCCGCCAATGGGAAGAACTTTGCCACGAAGCGTGATCTCGCCCGTCATCGCCAGATCACGGCGGACAGGAATCTTACTTAACGAACTGGCGATGGCGGTAGCGATTGTGATCCCAGCCGACGGGCCGTCTTTCGGAATCGCACCTTCTGGTACGTGCACGTGAATATCGAAGTTCCGATAGAACTCGCGAGTAAGTCCGAGCCGTGAAGCGCGCGAACGAATATAGGACATCGCTGCGTGGGCTGATTCCTGCATGACATCGCCGAGTTTGCCAGTCAGCGTAAGCTTGCCTTTGCCGTCAACCACAGTAGCTTCCGTGCTGAGAATCGAGCCACCGACTTCGGTCCAGGCCAGTCCGGTGACCAGACCGACCTCACTTTTTTCGTGGGCGACAGTGTCGCGGAACTTGATCACGCCGAGGAAGTCATTTACGTTGTCCGTCGTGACCGCAACCGCGTAGTTCGAGCCTTCCTTGACCACTTTGCGGGCAATTTTGCGGCAGACGTTGCCGATTTCTCGTTCCAAGTTACGAACGCCGGCTTCGCGGGTGTAGCTGCGAATCAGGCTGGTAATCGCGTCATCTGTGAACTTCACGTTTTTTTCGTTAAGGCCGGCCTGTTCCATCTGCTTCTTAACCAGGAACTGCTTGGCAATTTCGACCTTTTCCGGCTCGGTATAGCCGTGCAGCCGCAAAACTTCCATACGGTCCTGCAGTGCAGGAGGAATGGTATGCAGGACGTTGGCCGTAGCCACGAAGAAAACCTGCGAGAGGTCGTATTCAACGTCGAGGTAGTGGTCAATAAACATGAAATTTTGTTCGGGATCGAGGACTTCGAGCAGAGCCGCCGATGGATCGCCACGAAAGTCCATGGACATCTTGTCCACTTCATCCAGCATGAAGACTGGGTTCTTGGTCCCAGCCTTCTTCATCATCTGGATAATCTGGCCTGGAAGCGCGCCGATATAGGTCCGGCGATGACCACGAATTTCGGCCTCGTCCCGAACTCCGCCTAACGACATGCGGACGAATTTGCGCCCTGTGGCTTTGGCAATGGACATTCCGAGTGAAGTCTTGCCGACTCCCGGAGGACCAACGAAGCACAGAATTGAGCCTTTGGGATTTTTCACCAACTGGCGCACGGCAAGAAACTCAAGGATGCGCTCTTTGATTTTCTCGAGGCCGTAGTGATCTTCGTTGAGCACCTTTTCGGCACGGGAGATATTCCGGATTTCTTTGGAGCGCTTTTTCCAGGGAACGGCCAGCAGCCAGTCGAGATAATTGCGCGATACCGTGGATTCGGCCGACATTGGCGGCATGGCCTCGAGCTTCTTGAGTTCCTGTAAGGCCTTGTCTTTTACTTCCTTCGGCATGCCGGCGTTTTCGACTTTCTTCTTCAGTTCATCGAACTCGCTCTTTTCGCCGCGGCCAAGCTCTTTCTGGATGGCCTTGATCTTTTCGTTGAGGTAGTACTCTTTCTGGGCCCGCTCCATTTGCCGCTTCACCCGCGACTGGATGGTTCGATCCATGTTGAGTTTTTCGATCTCAACATCGAGAACGTCAGCGATCCGAGTGAGACGGTCAGCGGGATCGAAAATTTCGAGCAGTTCCTGTTTTTCTTCGATGGAGAGCTGCAGATTGGCGGCGATGGTGTCGGTCAGTTTGGCCGGATCTTCCATGCGCACTGCGGCGATCATGGTCTCGTAATTGAGCGACTGGCACAGCTTCACGTACTGCTCAAAAAGAGAGGTCACCCGTTGCATGGCAGCCTCAAGCTGAGCATTCGTCTCAACGGCGTAACGGGCTAGACGAACCGAAGCCTGCATAAAGCCCTCGGTGTCAATAATCTGGAGGACTTTGCCGCGCTCAATACCCTCTACAAGGACTTTGATATTGCCGTCAGGCAGCTTCAGGCTCTGGACGATATTGACAACCGTGCCGACCTGGTAAATCTCATTGGCTTTGGGTTCGTCCACGCTCGCGTCATGCTGGGTAGCCAGAAAAATCTTCTTGTCCGAGGCCAATGCCTCCTCGAGTGCGCGAACGCTCGACTCGCGGCCGACAACGAACGGGGTCATCATATGAGGAAAGATGACCACGTCGCGGATGGGCATCATGGGAAGTTTTCTGGTCTCGAATTTTTCCTTTGAAGCGGTCAATGAATACTCCGAAACGAGCCGTGAGCTATGCGCACTGAGCTGTGAGCAAACAACACACCGGTTGCTTGAAGCTCACCACTCGCTGCTCGCAGCTGCTTTATCCTGCCTTCTCCATCATAGTAAGCGAAACGTTCCGTTTTTCAACCATTTCGCGTGTCACTTCGAATTCCTTGACTTTCTTTTGGCCAGGCAGGTGGTACATCAAGTCTAGCATCAGCTCTTCGAGAATCATACGCAGGCCGCGGGCGCCGACTTTACGCACCATGGCCTGGCGCGAGACGGCGCGAAGCGCCTCCTCGCTGAACTTCAGGCGCACATTCTCGAACTCGAACAAACGCTGATACTGCTTGACGATAGCGTTCTTGGGGCGGGTGAGGATTTCGATGAGGGCAGTTTCGTCGAGGTCTTCTAGCACGCCCACCACAGGCAAACGGCCTACGAACTCTGGGATGAGTCCAAATTTGATTAAATCTTCCGGCTGTATTTCGCTGAGCAGCTCGAAATTGCGCTTGCGCTCGATCACTGGCTCTACCGCTTGGTCTTCTTCAGCTTTGAAGCCTAATGATTTCCTGCCGGCCCGGCGGCCAATGATTTTGTCCAAACCTACAAAAGCGCCTCCGCAGATAAACAGGATGTTGGTGGTGTCCACCGGCGTGAATTCCTGGTGCGGGTGTTTGCGTCCACCTTGGGGAGGAACATTGGCGATCGTTCCTTCTAAAATCTTCAATAATGCCTGCTGTACGCCTTCGCCCGAAACGTCACGGGTAATGGACGGGTTTTCGTCCTTGCGTCCGATCTTGTCCACTTCATCTATGTAGATGATTCCGGTCTGCGCCCGTCCTACATCCCCGTCGGCTGCCTGCAACAGTTT
>QHZR01000328.1 GCA_003224755.1 Acidobacteriota bacterium | reverse complement strand
TTGCTGTTCTCGAACAGGAATAGTCAGCAGCGACTTCGTTGCCGCGGTATCTCCGGGTCGGTTGCCAAGTGCGTCGCACGATCGCGCACCCGGCCACGTTGGCCGCTTTGTAGAAAATCAGCTACATGCACCACGGACTGCTAAGGGTTGCCGACCACTCAGGAGTTATGCAAGGTGGCTCGAACTGAAATGCCTCCTGCGGACCACTCCGCGGTTCCGATGTCTGTGCCACAATACCCAGACAATTGGCTGTGGATTCTTGGCTCTTGGCGCGAAATTGCCCGGCAGTTCACCCACTCAGTAGTGAAGATCAGGCGGGCCTTTGTATTCCTGAACGGAGTTACCGCCGTCGATTATGATGAGCTGGCCGGTGATGTAGGAGGCTGGTTCCGAGGCGAGAAATGCGACAGCCGCGGCGACTTCGTCGGGTCGGCCCGGGCGACCCACGGGAGTATTTCTGCCGGCGATGATTTCGTGATCTGGGGAAGAGGCGGTTGCAATCCAGCCGGGAGCGATCGCGTTGACTGTAATTTGCTGGCGCGCGACCTCGAGAGCGAGGCTACGTGTAAGTCCGACCATGGCGGCTTTGGCAGCGCTATACGCGGTTTCACGCGGATTGCTCACGACCGGACCGGTGGTGGAGGAGATATTGACAATGCGCCCGTAGTTCGCTTGCAGCATGCTGGGCAAGACCGCCTTGGTGATATTGAAAATGGTTTTCAAATTGATAGCGATACTGTAGTCCCAATCTTGTTCAGGAAGTTCAGCGAGGGGCAACGAGGTGGTCGCTTCGGGACGGCCGATCTGGGTCATGCCCGCATTGTTCACGAGGATGTCGATACGGCCGAAGCGAGCGAGAACCTCCTGAACCAGCGCGTGAGTGCAGCCGTAGTGGCACAGATCGGCGGTGAGAGCGAGGACATCGGGGCTTTGTGCCGAGAGTTCGTGAGCACGGTCCTGGATTCGTTGGGTCGTGGAAGTGATTGCAATCTTGGCCCCTTGCTGGGCGAGCAGACGAGCGGTTGCGAAGCCGATGCCGCGCGGACTGCCGGCGCCTGTGACGAGTGCAACTCTCCCAGAAAAATTCATCTCCGATTTCGCCCTCCAATCTCCAACGGTATTCGGCTCGCAAGTGGTCAGGCGACCAACGCCTTCACGGCTTCGCGGAAGACTGCAGTGTGATGGTCGATGTGTTTCTCCTCGGTTGCCGGTGACATCAGGGCCATGTTGTGAAATGGCGTAAGCAGAATGCCCCGGTTCATCGCGTACAGATGCATAAAGAGCTCCATCTCGAAATCCATCGCCTGGTGAGCCTGGCTGCCGTTGCGGGGGCGGTTGCGCGAGAACAGATACTCAGCACGACAGCCGAGACGCGTGACGTGCCAAGGAACGTCGAACTCGGCGATGGCTTTCTCAACCCCGGCCGTCCAACGCTCGGCGAGGGGGATCATGTGATCGAAAGCCTTCTGCGTGAGAACTTTTTCCAGGGTGGCGCGCATGGCAGCGAGTGAGAGCGCATTGCCGGCGAGGGTGCCACCGATGCCACCAACATCACAGTCCTCGAGGTTCTGGCGAGCGGCGATTGCATCAGCTACGGCTTGCGTGAACCCGTAGGTTGCGCCGGGGACACCGCCTCCGATGGGTTTGCCGAAAACGATGAAATCGGGATCGAGATTTTCGGCTCGGGTGTAGCCGCCTGGGCCGGCGCAGATGGTGTGGGTCTCGTCAATAATCAGAAGCGTGTTGTATTTGCGAGTAAGCTCGCGCAGATGCTCATGGTAGCCGGGATCGGGGTGCACGATGCCGACATTGGTCATGGCGGGTTCGGCGAGAACGCAAGCAACATCTCCGGGCTGAAGGGCCTTTTCGAGCATCGCCACATCGTTGAATTCGACCACCTTTGTGGTGACAGAGGGATCGACGGGTGGGCCTACGTTTCCGCGGCGCACTTTGGACACATCGTTCTCCAGAGTGATGAAGGTTTCGTCCACGCTGCCGTGATAGCACCAGTTGAAAATCAGAATTTTTGGACGGCCGGTGATCTGGCGGGCGAGCCGGATCGAGAAGCGATTGCCATCGGTGGCAGTGAGAGCAAATTGCCAATAGGGCAGGCCGAAGCGGCTTCGTAGCTCTTCGCCCACCAACACCGCATCCTCGCTTGGCAGCATCAACGTGATGCCGCGCGCGACTTGCTGCTGCACGGCGGCCACGGTGGCTGAGGGCGAGTGGCCGGTCATAGCCCCAGTGTCGCCAAGGCAGAGATCGATGTAGCGATGGCCGTCCACGTCCAAAAATTCGGCGCCATGAGCTTCGCGAACGAAGGGAGGGAAAGCACCGGCCCATTTGGCCATCCAGTTCATGGGCACACCACCGAGCAGAGATTTGCGGGCGCGTTCGAACAGAGCCTTGGATTTTGGCCGTTCGTCGATGAATTTCTTTTGTTCAAACTGCATTAACGACTGTAGACGGTCACGACTGATTGGGGGCATTTATCTTCCGCAGCTGTCGCGAAGTTTTGCTTTTCGAGGAGGTCAGAATTGTAGCTGAGACGGAAAAACAGAGGCAAATGGGAGCAAGCGGTCTACTCGGACTCGCCCCTGATTATGTTCCCTCAATATTCAGATAGGCGCAGTCCCGCTGGCCACTCTTGCGTTTTATGAGCGAGTGACGAGCTACTCTTACCTAATCCGGTAAGCTAAGGCTAGCGACAACACGGCAAGAATGGTGGTCGCGCGGATCTGTCCCCAGTTGCAAAATGGGAACAGACTCGTGGGCAATCTTAATTCGACATCAGTGTTGCAGAGCTAAAAGCTCACGTTTGGCGTCCTGCGCGGGACGGAAGTCCGAGTCGGCATTCTTCCAGATATCGAGCAGCTTTTGGTAGCTCTGAATGGCTGCGGCTTTGTCGAAATGTGATTGGGCGCGGGCGGTACCGAGGAGGCAGAGAGGGTAGTCCGAGACCTGCAGGTTTCCGAGGGGGCCGTCTTGCAGGCTTGCACCGCGATACCGCAGCCCGGGAGCGAAATCCTGGACCGCCTGTTGCCATTGATTCGCGTCCAAAGACGCCAGCCCTAATAGCTGCGAGACCTTCGAAGCCGCTACGTATGGCATGGCGGAGGTGAGCAATTCAGGAACCTGCTGCGGACGATGTTGTACCAGGGCAGTAGCCGCCTTCACTTCAGGAAGATTCAGTTCGTTGACCAGAGTGTTTGTGGGTTCAGCGGAGGCAAGACGTTGAATCTCCTGCAATGCTGGACCCGTCTCGCCACAGAGCGCTAAGGCTAGAGCGGCATTCGGGACAGTAGCGTCGGAATGGTCAATGGCTAAGCCCTGATGAGCGGCGGCGCGGGCTGTGCCGCAATCGTAGGCGAACGCTGCATGCGCAGCGTGCATTGCGTAAAAGCCTCCAGCCGTATCAAGCAGATGCTGCTGCTGAGCCCGCTGGGCAGAATGGCCCCATTGCTGGCTGGCCAGGTGGGCCTTACCCGTAAAGAAATTAATGTTGGCGGCCACGCCTTCCACCAAAAAGCCGCCTGGGCGAGAAGCCGCCCACTGCAGTTCATTCTCCCAATCCGAACCGCCAGATTGAAATACGAATAGGGCATTGTTGTAGTGGTATGAGGCATTCTCGCCGGCGCCTTCTTGTAGCGACTCCTTTTGGTATCGCTCAGCATCCGCAAGGCGGTCAACCTGCAAGAAAGTTTGTGCTGCATTCGTCGCGGCAGCGTTGTCCCACTTGGCAGCCTCCCAGGTCTTCACGAAGCTATCGGCAGCATGCTCGAAGTCACCGGCCGCCTGGTAGGTCGAGCCGAGATTATTCAATGCGTTTGCATCCCTAGGATAGCTGGACGCGTAGAGCTTGTAGGATTCTAGCGCTTTGGGCAGATCACCCTGCACCAGAGCATACTGAGACTCGATGTACATGCGTTCGCGTTCGGTTACGCGCTCGCGCAGCTCATATGCCTTCTCCATGAAAGCGATAGCTTTTGTGCCCGCCCCCGTGTTGCCATACACCACACTCAGTCGGGCCCAGCCCATGGCGAAATTTGGATCCAACTGTACAGCTTGTTCGTAAAACGATGCTGCCTCGGGAAAATCGTGGCCCAGCCGATGCTCGTTTTCCCCCAGCGAGAAGGCATGAAAGGCCTGCAGCGATGCGGTAGTTACACTGCTCAAGTAAGGAGTGGACAGCTTCTGAATCGAAGCCAGCGACTCTCCCAACCGAGCGCGCATGGCCGTAGCCGCAGTGGACACTGCTGCGAGAACACCGGACTTGTCCGGTGCCGTGACCTGTTCGCGTCCGAAAACGTCACCCGTGGCGCAGTTAACCGCGTTGATCGAAATTACATACGAGGCCGCCAAAGGCTCGATCGTTCCCGCCAGATACGCCTTTACGCCCAGTCGCTGGCCGATCTGTTGCGCCAACTCGGGGGTGATGCGCTGGTCCTTCGGTTGCCCAAGGTATTGCAGGCTATCGTGCAGTTCCGCATCGCTGACCAACTGAATGAGTGGTGATTGCTCAAGCTGGATTGCCAGCGCTTCCTTTAGAGTTGAATCGAAGACGGGATCGCCAGTTTTGTTCGTGAAGTCGGCGAGGATAAGCTGGTCCTTGTCCGTGAGCTGGACCACCCGCGGCTTTCGGAAATAGAAATAGCTGCCGGCCGTGA
>QHZR01000327.1 GCA_003224755.1 Acidobacteriota bacterium | reverse complement strand
GGGGAATGTCCCGCATCGCAAATTGTCCTGCTGGTCGCCGAACTCTTTAGATCGCCGGATGCTGCGCTGGCCTCATCGTTTGATGAGCGCTTTCCGCAGCGGTCTTCCAAGACCTTGCCTGGGCGATGCAGATAACGTGAAAAATCACAAACAGCGGCACAAGGAAGGTGGGAATTATGCTCAATGGCAGCGTCGTCATCGGGGCCATCGACGGGCCTTGCGGGCTGATCAAGCCCGCGGTTGTTCCTAGGCTCACGGCAATCACCAGATCTGTAATCCCAAGCAGTTGCCACAGGACGAAGGAATTGCGATGAGCGGGACTTGCAAGCTTCCACGCCACGAAGGAAGCTGTGGCCCCGATGGCCATGTCGCCATATCCCGCGGGCAGTGCAAAGATTGCTGGCAACGCGCCTCGGGCCTCCAACAGTACGAAGGTGAATCCGACCATTCTCCATGCCTGCGCAGACGTCAAAATCCTCGGGTTCAAGGATAATGTGAAACGTCGAAAGCTGTCGGACGCCGCAAGCCACAAGAAGAACACAACAATCGGCGTCAGTGCGGCTATCCCCACCGCAAGTCCGATACGATTCGAATTATTCTCAAACACGTGCAGGGCCGAGGCGGACAAAGCAAAGAGGAACCAAACGGCGATGAGTCCAGTAGCGAGCTTTCCGTAATTTTTCATAACCAGTCTCCTTTTGTCGTGATCAAACCTGTCATTTGACGGGTGACTTGTAGAAGATCATTCCAAGCCTGCTCTCCCACTTCGCGGCGCAGGCGCGATTGGACTTTCTCCCAGACCGGCAGAGCACGTCTGAGTTGCGCCTCTCCGGTGCCGGACAGACGCAGCCATCGTTCTCGCCTGTCTTTGCCCCGGCGCTCGCTGATCCAGCCTTGGCGGACCATGATGGCGAGGGTTCGCGTCAGACTTGTGCTGTCCATTGCCAGCATTTCGCCGAGTTGCCCCTGAGAAACTTCCCCGGCGCGCGAAAGCACTTGCAGGATAGTGAGCTGCGTAGCCCGCAGCTTAAGCGGCCGCAGCGCGTTCTCGTACATCTGGGTGAGCGCCCGCGAGGTCCTCCGAAAGCTGCCACACATACACGGCAATGCCGGCAAGGGTGATTCGCTCATATGTCTATAGATGCATATACATCTACTGTGGTTGCACGAATTTCATCTAAATACCAAGCAAGAGTCAGTGCAACAACGGTGGGGATCCTGCCATTTCATGACCTGTTGTTTTCCCAATGGAAGCGTGCTAGGCTTCCTGTTGGAAACCCAATGAGCCCAATGAAAGAGAAAAAGGATGTCCTGCAAGGCACGCTGGCATTGATGGTGCTGAAAACTCTGGACGTGCTTGGACCTCTGCACGGGTACGCCATTGCTCGGCGTATCGAGCAGATCAGCGGAGAGCTTCTCAGCGTAAATCAAGGCACGCTATATCCCGTCCTGCTGAAGCTGGAGCAGGAGGGTTCTATCGCCTCCGAATGGGGCGCCTCTGAGAATAACCGCAAGGCGCGATTCTATCGGCTGACGCGAGGCGGGCGCAAGCAATTGCAAGCCGAGTCCCGAGGCTGGGAACAGACGGCGGCGATCATAGGGCGGTTTTTTGTTCTGAAAGCGGATGACCTGAAATGAGAGCACTCAGGCGATTCTTCAAACGGCTGGGCTCCTGGGCTAGAACCCACCAGGACGAAGAGCGCTTGCAGGCGGAGATTGAAGAACATCTCGCGATGCAGACCTCTGAAAATCTCCGGGCAGGTTTATCACCCACCGAGGCGCGACGCCAGGCTGTCCTGAAGTTCGGAGGAGTGGAAGCAATCAAGGAAGACTATCGCGCTCAGAAAGGATTGCCGTTTCTGGAAACACTGGCGCAAGATACGCGCCAGACCCTGCGGCGCTTGCGAAAGGCCCCGTCGTTCACTATCACCGCGGTCCTGACGCTGGCGCTCGGCATCGGCGCGACAACCTCAATTTTTACGTTGGTGCATGCCGTCTTGCTAAAGTCGCTCCCTGTTGCAAATCCCGCCGAATTATACCGCCTGGGGAAAGAATCCCGTTGCTGCTACACGGGCGGGTACAGTCAAGACAGAGAGTTCTCCCTTGTCTCCTACGATTTGTACAAATTCCTCCGGGACAATACCAAAGGTTTTGCGGAGTTGGCGGCGTTCCCGGCGCCTGAACCGCTGTTTGGTGTCCGCCGCGCGGGCAGCTCGGAGGCAGCCCAAAGCTACCCAGGCGAGTTCGTCTCCGGGAATTACTTCACCATGTTCGACATAAGACCGTATGCCGGACGCATGCTTACGGATACCGATGATCAAGCCAGCACTCCGCCAGTGGCGGTTATCAGCTATCGCTTGTGGCAGGAAAAGTATGGATCGGATCCCTCCGTTGTCGGCAGCGTCTTCAATTTAAATGACAAGCCATTTACTGTGGTGGGAATCACTCCGCCAGATTTCTTTGGTGATTCTCTGCGAAACAGTCCGCCCGATTTCTTTCTGCCGCTGAACACGGAGCCGTTTGTCGAGACGGATGCCGATCTGAACAAGGTAGATATCCACTGGTTAGACTTGATTGGCCGAATCCAGCCAGGCGCAAACCCTGCATCTATTGAGGCTGAAATGCGTGTGGAGCTGAAGCAATGGCTGGGCTCACACTGGGGTGAGATGAGCGCCAGTGATCGCGCGAAGTTTCCCAGTCAAACCCTGTACTTGACGCCGGGTGGCGCTGGAATCAGCAGCATGCGCGAGCAATACGAGCACTGGCTTCTGATCCTGATGACGGTTTCAGGATTTGTGCTGCTGATCGTGTGCGCGAACGTGGCCAACCTCATGATGGTTCGCGGCATGGAGCGGCGGCGACAGATATCGCTGAGCATGGCGCTGGGCGCGCAAGCTGCGCGAGTCATAAGGCAGCCTCTCACCGAAAGCATCTTGCTCTCGTTATTTGGCGGCGCGGCAGGTCTGCTGATCGCATTTGCCGCTACACGACTGATTCTGCATTTTGCATTCCCCGCGTTTGCCGGTTTTGCAAGCGTGCCCATTAGCGCGTCGCCTTCCATGCCGGTGTTGCTGTTCGCTTTCATCACATCGCTGGTGACGGGAATTGCCTTCGGCATCGCCCCCGCATGGATGGCCACACGAGTAGATCCGATTGAAGCACTTCGCGGAGCCAGCCGCTCCACCGCTGGCGCGGGCTCGCTCCCAAGGAAGACACTCGTGGTGTTGCAGGCTGCGCTATCACTTGTTTTGCTGTCAGCGTCCGGTCTACTCACGGCGGCGTTGCACAACCTGGAAAATCAAAACTTTGGGTTCGAGCAGGACCGTCGCATAGTGGCGAAGATGAATCCGCGGCTTGCCGGATACCGGACCGACCAACTCTCGCTGCTTTACCGGCGCATCCACGATTCGATAGCAAGTATTCCCGGAGCGTCTTCCGTCGCTCTTTGCCTATACGCGCCGCTAAGCGGCGGTGCTTGGGGTAGCGGCGTTTGGGTGGATGGACATCCCCCTCCCGGGCCCAAGGATGACAACTCGTCTTTGTGGGATCGAGTTACAGCGGGATACTTTGATGTCATGGGAACTCCAATCATCAAAGGACGCGGCATCTCCGAACAGGACACGGCGACTTCGCGGAATGTAGCAGTCATCAATGAGGCCTTTGCGCGAAAGTTTTTCGGGAATGAAGACCCGATTGGCAAGCGCTTCGGCCGAAAGCCCGGAGCAAGCCGTGAATTCGAAGTCGTGGGCGTGGCTAGAGATGCGCGCTATGTAACATTCAGTCTCGGCCGGCCAAGCGGGCCGTTCTTCTTTTTGCCGGAAGCGCAGGCCGAATACTCGCAGGGCAATCTGGGATCACTCTTCCTCCACGACATTGTCATTTTGACAAGGCCGCAAGTCAACCTGTCCATCGTGCAGGTGCGCCAAGCAATGGCTTCGGTGGATCCCAATTTGCCGGTCATTTCGATTCGGACTCTGAGAGAGCAAGTAGCCACTCAGTTCACCCAGCAGCGGCTCATCGCGCGCCTCACTTCGTTTTTCGGAATTCTTTCACTACTTTTGGCTTCGATTGGGCTATATGGATTAACTGCTTACAACGCTGGGCGCCGCGTTAACGAGATTGGCTTGCGCATGGCGCTCGGTGCGAATCGCGGTCAGGTCGTTGCGCTGGTACTACGAGGGGCATTCGGGCTGATTCTCTTCGGACTATTCATTGGGTTGCCGCTGACGTTTGCCGCTGGGCGATTCCTGGGCAGTCAGCTTTATGGAATGAATCCCTACAATCCCGTAACGACGCTAGTAGCCGTCCTGGCGCTGGGATTATCCGCGTTGGCCGCGTCGTTGATTCCAGCGCTCCGCGCAAGTTCGATTTCTCCGTTGGAAGCGTTGCGCACCGAGTAACTCCGCTAATTGCTCGAAGACAATGCCAATGCTTGACCCGTCCGGACCGCCTCGCGTTTACCCCCAGCTCTTGTCGGGCGCTCCTATGCTCATCCACATGCTAGCTGTTCAATTAGGCTGCACGCGATGTGCCCGATCGTGATGTGACTTTCTTGGATGCGCTGCGCGTCATTCGAAGGGACGTTCAAGAGGAGATCAACCTTGCTGGCTAGCTGCCCGCCTGTTTCCCCCGTAAAGGCCACAAGGAAGGCTCCGCGAGCCCGGCCGGCTTCCGCTCCACGGACAACATTCGGGCTGTT
>QHZR01000314.1 GCA_003224755.1 Acidobacteriota bacterium | reverse complement strand
GCGCACGTCGACTCCAGAACAAATCGCCTACTCAGATGAGATGATTAAACTGGTGCAGTTTGCCCTGCACGCGGCAGCCCGCCAGGACCGTGAGGCTTTTCTTCTGCACGTGATCGAGGGCTTTTCGCTCGAGGAAATCGCGGCAATCACCGATCGAACGACCGCCCAGGTAGAGCAATCAATTCTCATTGCACGGGAGAAATTGCGCCGTGCGGTTCCCATCAATAATCCATTCAAACAACCACTCTTTCAGCGGACCGGCGCCGATTAGTGTCTTGGAGTGACTCATGATTTCCCGTGAAGAATTGCGTCAGCTTGCTTGCTTCGAATGCCGCGACGACAACGAACTCGCCATCAGCTTTTACTTTCATCCCGGTGTCCCACAGGATAAGTCGCATCGGGAAGAAGGGATTCTGGCCAAAGACCTGGTTGGAAAGACCCTTCGCGAACTACGGCTGCATACTCGCAACCGCCAAGCTGTTGACGACCTCGAAAAGATACTCCGCATGGCTGAGGAATTGCACGGCAATCAGGCGCGTGCGAAGGCCATTTTTGCTTGCGGTGCGAGGAATCTTTGGCAAGAGTTCGACTTGCCGCCAGTCGCCTCGCCGACCAAGTTGTTCGTGAATCGCAGGTTTCATCTCAGGCCGCTCGCGGCAGTCTTTTCTGAACACCCACGTCTTTGGGTGGCATTGGTTGACCGGCAATCGGCTCGTTTCCTGGAGATCCAGTTTGAGCAACTCCGCGAGTTGAACACCTTCACCAGTCCGCTTTCTCGGCATGGACGTAGCGACGGTTATGCAGGCTACAACGCTGGCCATGCGGAACGTCACGTTGAGGACGAAGTACGCCGCCATTTTCGCAACGTAGCTGAATTCTTGAAGGCCGCTGCCGAACGGAGACAATTTGAAGCTCTGGTGATTGGCTGCCAGGATGTGAACTGGCCAGTTCTGGAGCAGCAGCTTCATCCTTATGTTGTCAAGCGGTTACTCGGGCACTTTTCTGCTGAGATCGGCGGCATGACTCAGGAAATGGCATTGTCCCAGGCGCGGAGTATTGTGAGCGACGCTCTGCAGCAACACCATCAGACTCTGGTCCGCGAAGCAATCGAGGGGGCGCGAAGCAAGGGACGCGGCGTCACCGGCCTTAGGCGAGTACTTCGAGCTGCAGAGTTGGGTGAAGTTGAATGCATCATTATGACGCCGGAGTACTCGGCCCGCGCCGTCGAGTGCACGAACTGCGGCCACTTGGATTCGCACACGGTCCCGTACTCCCCAGCATGCGGTCGCAAAACCCGCGAGCTTTCCGATGTCTGTGAGGCCTTGGTCCCTACCGCCATCCGAAACAACATCCGATGAGGCTATGGATCGAGTTGGCAACATTGCAGCCTTGCTCCGCTTCCGTTCCGATCGCAACACAAATGAGCTTTTGGCTGCGTCGTGAAACATCGCGCTGCTAAACCTTAAATATGTGATTGTCATCCCGAATTCAAACGCCATTGGCGGGCGAAAGAGGGACCTTACGATACGCCTGGATCTCTTCTGGCGTATAGAGGACTGACAGCGATCTCCGCTCAGAGCACACCATTCACTTGCAGTGATATAACTTTCTTTCGTTCTGACCAACCAGTCGATCCGAAAAACGGGGTTTCGCATGCCCATCTCTCGTCGCGATTTTCTCTCATCCACTCTTGCCGGTTCTGCGGCTCTGGGTCTCTCGATGGACGCCTTGGCGCAAAATGCTCAAGGCGAGCAGTCGAAGCGCGCCAGTAAACTCCCAATCCTCGTTTGCTCCGAATTCAGCTACAACTGGATTGATGAGGGCCACAAACTTCTCGCGGGAGGAGCCGACACACTCGATGCCGCTCTCCAGGTCATAAAGGGGCCGGAAGATGATCCCAATTACCAGAATGTCGGGCTCGGCGGCCGCCCCAACGAAGAAGGTGTGGTCGAGTTGGACGCCTGCTGCATGCATGGCCCAACCCGAACCGCCGGTTCAGTAGGCGGAGTGCGGAACATCAAGAATGTTTCGTTGCTCTCGAACACCGTTCGCTTGCACACCGGGCACGTGATGCTTGTCGGAGAAGGCGCGGAGAGGTTTGCTGTCGCGCAGGGATTCGTCCGCGAAAATCTGCTGACTGATAAATCGCGTAAAGATTGGCTGCTGTGGAAAGAAACGCATTCAGATTGGTGGGGGCCAGGCATCGCCAGCCCCGATTGGCGCAAGCGCTTTCGCGCACCCGCGCATGCTGAAGAGTGGAATGATCGCATTCAGCGCATGGAAGAGATCGCCGCCACGATCGGCATTGCACCGGAAGATCGGCTGGAAGCGATCCGCAGCGTTATCTATCCGCCCACCGGAACGACCCACTGCTCGGCGCTGAACGAGAAAGGAGAAATGTCAGGTTGTACGACGACCAGTGGGCTGGCCTGGAAGATTGCGGGGCGTTTAGGTGATTCGCCTATTATTGGCGCCGGATGCTATACCGACCAGGATGTTGGCTCGGCCGGCGCAATCGGCAGCGGAGAGGAGAACATCAAGGTCGCCGGCGCTCACACCATCGTCGAAAATATGCGCCGAGGAATGTCTCCGCTTGAAGCTGGGATGGATGCCATCAAGCGAATCGTCCGCAATCACAACGGAGATAAAGAACGCTTGCAGTTTGTGGATATGGTGTATTACATCCTGCGCAAAGATGGTGCCTATGCCGGTGTTTCGCTATGGGAGGGATACAGCGCAGACCACCACCACATGCTTGCCGTCCACGATGGAACTAAGCGTTTGGAAAAGACGGTGAACTTGTTTGAGGGCCCGTCGCAGGACTGGCCGCCGGTGCAGTTTGGCAGTTAGCTGACTCGGCGAAAGATCTCGACACTCGCCCGAGCCGCTGCGGCACGGAGGCTTCGATCCAGAGTTGCCAACGGCAGTCCCTCGCGCCTGGCGGTATCAAGATACACCGCATCGTATGCGGTCAGCTGAAATGTGCGAGCTGTGGTTAGAGCTTGGCGAACCGGAACAAGATCGCCGCTGGTTTGCGTGGCCTGAACGATAATCTCTTCGATATCCGCTAGGCTATCGGTAACCTCGGCACGGCTCAGGATTCGCCGCCTTTCCGCGACTACCAGAGTATTAGCGACCTCTAAGTGCCAAAGGGAGGGAACTACCGCTCTGGCGCCCACTACCAACGCGTGTCTCACTTGGGTTGCGTAAGCAGGTACCGGCTGGTCCAGAAACCACGCCAAGGCGACAGATGGGTCCAGGACAAAACGCGTCAAGCCCGGCCTTCCTCGATGAGGTCCTTGATTTTGAACCTTTTAGGGCGTCGCGCACGTTTCCGAATTCTCTCGATATCCTTGAAGACGTCGCGCAGTTCAATTTTCGCGCGTGCGGGGACGATGACCGCAGCTAGTTGTCCACGTCGCGTGATTCCAATGCGCTCTCCAGCCGATGCTCGCTCGACAATCTCCGATAGTTTTTGCTTTGCCTCGAAGAGGCCGACAGTATGCACGCGCGATCCCCCTATCACCTAGATTAATATTCTAGATAGCAGCAAGAGGACACGTCAGGAGGGACGCCAGCTGGACGGGTTTGTAGTTCGAAAGTCAAAAGACACAGTAACCGCTCTCACGCGAACCTGACCTTCACATCATCCCGCTTCGCCAGGTGAATGCTCTCTATGAATCTGACCTTGCCTGTCATCAGAGTAAGAACGATGGAAGATGTCCGCGTACCTTCGCCGAAGAAGCGTACGCCCTTAAGCAGTGCTCCGTCGGTTACGCCAGTTGCAGCGAAGATCAGCTGATTTCCCGGGGCCAAATCCTCCGCACGATAAATTCTGTTCTTGTCGCGGATGCCCATGCGCGCGATACGTTCTTCGAGTTCCGGCTTGTTGATCACGAGCCGCCCAAGCATGTATCCGTTCAAGCAGCGAATCGCCGCCGCGGTGATCACGCCTTCCGGAGCACCGCCCGATCCCATGACCGCGTGAACGCCCGTACCGATCACTGCCGCAGCAATTCCCGCGGAAAGATCGCCGTCGCTAATCAGCCGGATGCGCGCTCCCGCCGCACGTATCTCCGCAATCAGTTTTTCATGTCGAGGACGATCGAGCACGACAATCGCCAAGTCCTGAACGCTGCGTTCCATTCCCTTGGCAATATTCTTCAAGTTCTCCGCAACCGGCGCGTCGAGATCCACAAGGCCTTTGCATGAGGGACCGACAACGATCTTTTCCATGTAGCAATCAGGCGCGTGCAGCAACCCGCCCGCTTCGGACGCCGCAAGCACGGTGATCGCACCCGCCGCACCGGTGGCACACAGATTCGTTCCCTCAAGCGGATCAACCGCAATGTCCACCTCAGGAACTTCCATTCCGTCGGGAAACTCCGCGCCAACCTTCTCGCCGATGTAGAGCATAGGTGCCTGATCACGTTCGCCTTCGCCAATCACGATGCGCGCGTGCATCGGAATTGTGTCCATGGTGCGGCGCATGGATTCGACCGCAACTTTGTCCGATAATTCGCGCTCGCCGCGTCCCATAGTGCGTGCCGAGGCAATGGCCGCGTTCTCCACCACGCGAATAAATTTCGGCGCCAGATCGCTCTCAATATTTTTGCCGAAACTGCGCGCCCTGCTTTCTGCCCGATCAAATTCCTCGCGAACATCCGTTTTCATATGTACCTCCTGGCGGCGACCTGAGACTGACGACCTGGAGACTATAGCGCGAATAGATGCCGCGCTGGCAAGCAGGATGGCCGACCAATCGGTCGGGAAATACATAGGTGTGCTCCAAGCCATTCTTCGGTGACGGTGCGGCGCGGCCAGGCGGCGCCGATGATAAAATCTCATCATCTCTTGTGGGGCTGTAGCTCAGCTGGGAGAGCGCATCGTTCGCAACGATGAGGTCGCCGGTTCGATCCCGGCCAGCTCCACCAAATCTTCTCGGAATTACTTGCAACTTAATGAAACCTCTCTGCACGTAACCAGCGTCCAAAGTTGAACTCACTATTCCATGTCAATTCTTGAAGAGGTGTTAAATGTCGAAGACTTTCCTGTGGTTCATCGCCGCAATCATCTTGTCCCTGTGTTCAGCCCAGCCGAGCGGCGCACAGGTTAATAACCCAAACGCGCAGCGTACGCCTCAGACTAAGGTTCGCGAGGAGCCTTGTTGGCAAAAGGCAGGTATCACCAAAGAAGCGAAGGAACAGCGTGATGCTATCGCGCTCGACACGCGTTCGCAGGTTCAGTCGGTGTGCGCCGACAGCTCGCTGACGCCACAGCAGAAGAAACAGAAAATTCAACAGATCCACCAGGAATCGAAGCAGAAAGTCGGGGGCCTGATCAGTGACCAACAACAGGAAGAGCTTCAGGCGTGCCAGAAAGAGAGAGCAGCGAATCATCCTTCATCACCCGGCACGCAACATGGGGGCGGCGGGCCGTGCGGAGAGACGCCGTCTCCTTCTGCGCACGCCAGCGGCGCGCCCCAAAGT
>QHZR01000313.1 GCA_003224755.1 Acidobacteriota bacterium | reverse complement strand
ATGGACTGAAGCTGACGCATGGTTGGTCGGTGCGTACCTAATCATGCCCGATGATATTCATCTTTTGTGCGTGCCGAAGAATGAAGAAATCGCCATTGAGAGGTGGATCGCTTTCTGGAAACGGCAATTTCGCCGTAGTTGCGGCGCAAGTGCGGTTCGCTTTCAATCACGCGGGTTCCATCATCGTTTGCGTCGCGATGAGAATTATCATCAGAAATGGGAATACGTCCGAGCCAATCCTGTCCGAGCAGGGCTCGTTAAGATTCCTGAAGAATGGCAATATCAGGGCGTGCTAAACCACCTGCCGTGGTACGGACCGGCACAGACTCAGATTCGTCGGCTCGACGGAGTCTCGCCCCACCAGCAGGCAGCCGGTTGTAACGATTTAACGTTTTAACGAATTACGTGGGCTTGCTCTTACTTCTTGTACGCTGGGACTTCGGCCAGGACTGGCGGTTGCAGCGCGCCTTCTTCTTCTTCTTCCTCAGCCGGATTCACCGGCAGCGTTGCAGATCGCTGCGGTCAGGGATGCGGTGAGGGGTGCGGTGTCGACGCCCTTTCGTCTTTCTGAATATGCTGACGCGCCGCGTCCAGTGAGCCGCTCTCGTCCAAGTGTTTCTGGAACCAAGCGGGAGGACTAGGAGGATTAACCGGCACATAGACTGGAGATCTTGCAGCAACGGGCGCCGGGTTTTCGCGAAGCTGTTGAATCTCGGCCTGCGCTTGCTCCAAAGCAGGGCGTTGCTTGTAATAATCATCGTAAGCTAAATAGCCCGCCGCGCCGATCAGCAGAGCTATTAATAATGCTTTCATCCTAAAATATGGCGCTGTTTCGCGCGGCTGGAGTTCAGCGCAACGGAGCGCTTACTTCTTGCACGCTGAACACCAACCTGTAAGACGACTCCTCGGTATTTGTGTACATTCGTGTCGATTCGTGGTTAGAGTTGAACGGCCCCGCTATTTTTTGTACGCCGGCACTTCGGGCAGGACCGGCGGTTGCAACCCTTCCTCTTCTTCCTCCGTCGGATTTACCGGCAGACCGCCGGGAGTGATCAGGTGCACGGTGGCGAAGATAACGAGGTTGCGTTTGACGTGTTGATCGACATTGCTGCGGAAAAGTCGGCCGAGAAGTGGAATGTCGCCGATGATCGGAGTTTTATCTTCCACCTTCTGCACGTCCTCGCGCATCAACCCGCCGATGACAACCGTCTGGCCGTCCCACACACTTACGTTCGTGGTCACTTTGCGCGTGCTGAAGATCGGCTGGTTAATCACGTTATTGGTGAGCAGAACTGGCGCAGAAACTGATATCACCCCAGCCGTGTTGACGCCAATCGCGTTGATGGGGCTTCCGTAATTGACGAAGCCTTCGAACTCGACCACCTGCGGCACCAGGTTCAGGTCGATGGTCACACCATCCGGGCCGACCACCGGTTCAACCTCAAGAGTCACACCTGTATTTCGAGTTTCAAATGTTTGCGGCGTAGTTGGTGCCGCCACAACAGGAACAATAGGGGGCGCCTGCCCAGGGAGTGGCGCTGTAGTAGTGCTGGTGAGAGTGGGGATCTGCGGTGGCGTGAACGTGGTCGGGTAACGAAATTCACGAACAATTTCGATGACGGCGCGCTGGCCGCTTTTGGTCGTCACCTTCGGTGCAGAGAGAAGATCGATACCTTTTTTCTGATTGAGCCCACGAAGCACGACCTGGAATTGTGGATTGGTGAAAACGCCAGCCAGACCAAAAATTCCCGGAGCCGCGGCGCTGGTTCCCAACGTCGGAAACAAGAGTGCGTCGAGTGCATTCGCGCTAATCGCGGCACCTCCGCTGCGATTTCCGCCGGTAACGGCGCCGCCAGATGTACCGTCGCCGGGAATAGAGGTTCCCGGGCCGCCAACCGGTCCGAATATCGGATTACCAGTTGTTGGATCAGTTCCAACTTGCTGCTGGAACGGGAAATTACCCGAAGTCACATTCGTATTACCGCCAGATCCAAAGGACTTGCCGCCCACGTGGAAGGGACCGAGCAACCAATCGAAACCGAGTTCCTTCAGATTGGTTTGCGTAACTTCGACAAACTTCGCTTCGATCTCGACCTGCTTTGGAATCGCAAGGTTCAACTGCTCAACGATCGCATCGACGAGGTCCAAATTGTCCTGCGTGTTACGAACGATCAGCCGGCTGCCCTGTGGAAGGAAGGCTGCGCTTGCGCCCGGTGGGAATGCCACCCCCTGAGCTTCCAGGAAGTCCTTGGCTCCTTCGCGATTTACGAGTTGCTGGCCGCCGGTCGATTCCTGGGTGTCTTTCCCCGTGCCGGCGGGGCCGACGGGAGCTGCTGTTCCCGGCGCCTTTGTGTAAGCCCCCCGGCCTAGCAGCGTGCTCCCGGTCAGCGTAGTGCTAATAAAATCGGGCGGGACGCGATATTCTTTTGTGATCAGGTCGTTGCTCTGTTCGCTGATCGGAATGATCGATACGGCGTAAGGCTCCACTTTCACTTTCAGCCCGGCCTGGTTCGCAATGTAACGCAGCGCTTCACCGAGCGGAATTTGGTTGAGCGTTAGTGTAATACGCGGCTCCGCTGCTGCCGCGGCAACCACTGGGCGAGCGACAACTGGACCCGCGGTAATTGGCTTGGTTCCTCCCGTAGGAGCGCCTGCCGGCGCAGCAGCGGCACCCGGCGTCCCAGCCGCAGGAGCCACCGGGATGGGAGGAGGAGCAACCTGCCCAAGCGGCGTCATACGCAACACGATATCGACCCCTTTTTTTCCTTCTGAAGGGTCGTTCTCCACTGCCTGTTCCCGGAGAAAGTCGATCGCCTCGCGAATGCTCGCGTCGCGAAATTCAACACGTGGAATAATGATCGTATTCAGCTTGTTTGTAATTCTGGCCGTGCCGCCAGCTTCCCTCGCATAAGCATCTGTCACCGGGCCAACAGTCTTGCCGTACGCGTGCACGGGTTCTTCCCAGCCTTTCTCTACCTCCCAAAGGCTGCGCGCGCGCGTTTCGTCATACGCCTCAACGCCGTATTTATATTTAGTGTTGTCGATTTGTTCCTGGCCGCGTCGAGCCGCTGTGTTGTAGGGATCGAGTTTGAGGACCTGGTCGTATCTCTTAAACGCCAGATCGTAACGGCCAGATTTGTAAAAGCCATCGGCTTCGGTGAGCAAATGTTTTACTTCTTCAATCTTGGCAAGGAAGTTCGGGCCCATGGTCTTGTTGAAGTAACCGGGCTGGCGCAAGTGGGCGAGCAACTGCGCCGCCTCACGACAGTTGGGATCGTAACGATCGCTCAAAATCTCACTCAAAATCGCCTCCGCCCCAACATAGTCACCCTGCGCGATGCGCGCTTCCGCCAGGATGACTCCGCTTTTGCAAAAGCCCGCGAGCGCTTCGTCGTGGGCTTTTCCTGAAACCACTGCGTCCGGCAGGTAGGTCACAGCAGTTTTAAATTCCTGGTTGGCGAGCGTATAATTTTTCGCCTTCATCGCAGCGTTGCCCTGCGCCAAGGCTGCTTCGCCTCGCGGTATCGCGGCCTGCCGCCGTTGAATTTCCTGTTGCGCGACGGAGTCTGGATTCTGCGCCATGCCAATGGTACAAAAGATCGACAACGAAAGAAAAATGAGCGCCGGGAGTGTGGCACGGGCTTCCAGCCTGTGGGGCTGGCGGGCATGCTGCCTGCCAATGTAAATCGACAGGCAAGATGCCTGCCGTCCCCACAGCCAAGATGGCTGTGCCACGATCGCTGTAGCAGCAGGCGTGTCGCCTGCGTGAATCAAGGAATTGCAGCCGGCACGGCTGCCTCTACAAGGGTGATGCGCGTTAAGGTTCTGTGGGTTTTTTTTCATAGGGGATTTACGGAGCGGCAAGACCGATTTCGATCGGCTCATTTGGTTTCTGAGTATTCACGATCACGGCCTTTGTCGCCTGAACATCTGCCACCTTATACTTGATCTCTTCCAGCGGTTTCAATGAAAATTCTTGATCTTTTCTTACCTCGAATTCGCGACGGCCGCCCCAGGTATAGACGAAGGTGGCCACCGATTGCGGGGAGGTGGCGACCTTTTCCTTCACGAGCGTCAGCTGCACCTTGGTGTCTTCATGCTCCAGGAGCAACTCGGAGACATCGACCTTGGTGCCATACTGATTGCGTTCGTGTTTTTCGATGAATTTCGTGATCTTAAAGCGCGTGCCGCGGATCATATCTCCAACTTTCAAGAATTGCGTCGGTTCGCTCTGATCGAGTGAGTTGAGCGCAAATGTGGTGCCGACCCATGATGAAAACATAAATGGAAAATCTTCCTCCGTGGCCGATACCAAATGTAATTTTGTGAGATAATCAGGGTGCGAATTTTTGTCGATTGGATTGGTGCCTCCCTGCCACTCGTCGAGATTAGTGAAGCCGTCGCCGTCGGCATCCTGATCGAGAGCATCCGCATCCTCGATGGG
>QHZR01000312.1 GCA_003224755.1 Acidobacteriota bacterium | reverse complement strand
GTGCTCCGCCTGAATCCAGTTTCGCGGCAAAGACATCATATTGGCCGCCGCTGAAAGCGCGGACGGGTGAACCCCAGGTCGCCTCGCTGTAGCCCGCCACATAGACATTCCCGCTCTCATCCATTGCCAAAGCCTGGCAAGAGTCATCCAGACCGCCGCCGAGAAAAGTGTTCCACGTTAGCGTCCCGTTTGGATCCAGTTTGGCGACAAAGGCAGCAATGCCACCGCTGAAGGCGCGGACGGGTGAACCCCAAGCGGCATCGCTGTCGCCCGCCACATAGACATTCCCGCTTATGTCCACCGCCACTGCGTAGCCATAGTCAGTCCCACCGCCACCGAGAAAGGTACTCCAAGCGAGTATCCCGTTTGAATCCAGTTTCGCGACAAAGATGTCAATGCCCCCGTTGAAGGCGTGGACGGGTGAACCCCAGGTGGCATTGCTGAAGCCGGTCACATAAACATTCCCAATCACATCCACCGCCAGCCCGAAGCCCTTGGCCGCTCCGCCGCCGCCGAGAAATGTGTTCCAGATCAGATTCCCGTTTGAATCTAGTTTCGCGGCAAAAGCGTCAGCGCCGCCGCCGTCGTAGGCCGCGACGGGCGAGCCCCAGGCCGCAGTGCTGAAGCCGACCACATAAAAATTCCCAACTACATCCACTGCGAACCCGAAAGCCTCGTCAATCCCCGCCCCGCCGAGAAAGGTATTCCAGGTAAGGGTCGGGTCAATGAAGAGCGGCTCGCCCCGGTTATACTCGCCCACTGCAAACGTGAGCTCAGCGTTTCCGCGCGGCGCGAATGCAATCCGCACAGGTACGCGTTTTCCATCGCGCTCTTGCCACGCTTGCGGCGCGCTCTCGTTCAGCGTGCTGGTTTGGAAGCTGACGCGCAGCGACCCATCACTCTGCACTGCGACCGGTGCGTTGTAGCGCAGACGAATGTTGCCCGCATTCGCATGCGCCTCGAGCCGATAGGTGCTGCGAACAACCGCGCCACTGGGCGCGTCGTAGATCAATGTGACACCGTCCCAGAGATTCGGGTAGGTAACCCGTGATAATGGCGCCACGCGTTCCACGTTACCCGGCATGCCATCGCCCGGCGTGGCATCGCTCACCGGATTGGTCGTGCGCGGGTTGACAAACTCGACATGCAACGCGTGCGAGCCGCCGGCGACATAGACACCGCCTGAGGCGAAGCCGAGAATGTGTCCGCCCGACGTGAATTGAAGGAGTTGGCTTGGAGCCGTTCGATGTACCGGTTTGCCGGCTTCATGTTGCCGGACCTCAAAGAGGGTGACGACCAAGATAATCGGAAGCCACAGCAGGTTTAGAAATAGCAGATGAAAGAGCGTTCCTGCCATCCTGTTTTGTAGTTTGTTCATAGGTTGTTCTCCTTTGCTTTAGCGATGCCCGCGCGGCGAACACGATTGAATTTCTTTTTGAGGCGGCGAGGCCAACCCGCCCCGGGTTGTAGAAAAATACAAACCGCCCGAAATGTAATGGCCGTTTACATCCGTAGCAAAGTTAGGTGTATACGCGGCACCATTGGTTTTCTGCCGCTGCACCCATTTGGCTTGGAAGACGATAGGTGTCGCCCCGCTCTTACAAGGCGCGGGACTGACGAGGTCGCGCCCGATTCGTTTTGCAGCTGCCTGCCAATCAACAGCAATGAAGTCGACATCGTGCTCCGGAAACTGTTCCATTCACTCGTTACTACGATTTTTGCCGCAGGAAGTTCCCTGAAAACAGAAGAAGGAGGCAAATTCACAGGCTGAACGCGGCGCGCGCAAAACTCGGCAAGCTTGTGAATAAGTTTCCTTCAGCAAAACAGACTGTTCACTTTTATGCTTGAACAATTATTTTCGGATGTGCACGCTGATCGCGTGAGATCATGCAGCGTGCTTCACCCTCTGACGCATTTCGCCACCACCCGCTGGAGTCTGATTCGCGCGGAGCAGGCTTCGCATGGGGGGCCTTCGGGCAACGATGCACTAACGGAACTTTGCCAAATCTATTGGCGGCCAATCTTTACGTTCGTCTGTCGAAGGGGGTACTCGGTTGCCGATGCGCAAGACCTTACCCAGGATTTTTTTATCGAGGTTCTTGAAGGCAAACTCATTCAATCTGCCGATCCAGAACGGGGCCGTTTCCGCTCTTTATTGCTGAAATCACTGACGAATTTTCTGATAGATAGAAAAGTAAAGTCCCGAAGGCGAAAGCGGGGTGGGGCAATACAGTTCGTCCCGTGGGAGGACTGGATTGATGAAGCTTCTACCCACAAGATCCTTTCGACGAATGGCCTGGCACAAGCCTCGGATGAGACTGTTTTCGATTTCCGCTGGGCTTCAACACTCGCTGAGCGCGCGCTGCACCGGCTGCGCGAAGAATGCGAGAGTAAAGGCCATCGGCGGCTTTTCGAAGTGTTAAGCGACTATCTTGCCGCGGATCGGGGAGATATCTCATACCGGCATCTATCGATGCTGCTCGGGGTGTCGGAGGCTTCGGTCAAGAAGTTGACCCATCGATTCCGCGTTCGTTATCGGGTCCTTCTCCGTGAGGAAGTCGCGAAAACTGTCAAGACTCCTGAGCAGGTGGATGATGAAGTCCGATATCTATGTTCGGCGCTCAGTTCTGGCGCATGCAGCAACGGCGATGAAAGTATGTAGCTCTGCCGAACTTCGGCTTAATGGCAAGTTGCAGCAATGTAGGAATTGTTCCGCCACTTCGTTCCTGGTTAACGGCCTCTGTTTAACTTGTCTTTTCCGTGGCGCGCTCGAACATCCTGCTAATCTTGCCGACAACGGAACATTCGCGGAAACAGTTAGCGAGCTGTGCATTCCAGACTCTAAGTGGCGCCTCGGGAATTACGAAGTTCTCGATGAGATCGGCCGAGGCGGCATGGGAGTCATTTACCGAGCGCGAGAATTCCCTTCCGGCCGGGTTGTCGCATTAAAACGCGTCTCAATTGAGCGGTTAGATTCGCTGCAAGCGCTTGCCCGTTTCCGGCGAGAAGCAGAAACAGCGGCCGCGTTCGATCACCCGAATATCGTGCCAGTCTACTACGTCGGTGAAAGCGATGACGGAATTCCCTTTTTCACCATGAAACTCGCTTCCCGGGGTAATCTTGGCACATCCCGTGCCGCATTGCGCAACCAGCCACGCCAATGCGTTCTCATAATAGCCAAAGTCGCCCTTGCCGTTCAATATGCCCACGATCAAGGAGTCTTTCATCGCGACCTCAAACCGACTAATATTCTTCTAGATGAGTCCTTGGAACCGCTAGTAAGTGACTTCGGTCTCGCCAAGTGGCAGAACGATCCAAGCCAGCTGACGCGCACGTTGACTACGCTTGGCACACCGAGCTATTTAGCGCCGGAGCAGGCAACCGGGCCATCGGCACAGCTAACAGCTGCTGCAGACGTCTACAGCCTGGGCGCGATTTTGTTTGAGCTTCTTAGCGGAAGACCGCCTTTCTTGGGGGAACATCCGCTCGCAGTTATTCATCAGGCGAGCGAAAGCCCCGCACCGAAACTTCGTCGGTTTACCCAGGAGTTCGATCGCGACTTAGAAACAATCTGTGCGCGTTGTTTGGAATGTGACCCGTCCGTTCGATATCAATCGGCTAAGGATTTAGCGTTGGATCTTAACAGTTGGCTAGACGATCGGCCCATCGCTGCGCGGCCGGCCAAAATTCCGTATCGAGTGGCTCGCTGGGCTCGTCGCAATCGCATGTTGGCAGGCACGCTAACCGCATTGGTCGCGCTCGGTGGTACATCTCTCCTATGGCAAGTCCGCGACTGGGGGCTGCAATCTGCGATGCGCGAGAGCACGTTGGCGACGCGTTCGGTAGGAATAATGCCTTTTCTTAACCTGGACAATCTCACTCCTGACCCGATATCGGCCCAATCGGTTGCAAGTTCCTTGCAAGGTAAGCTGAGTCGCTTGGGCCCGGCTCGAGTTAGCTCAACGCAGTCAGGAGCATCTGTGAGATGGGGCGGAACCGAAGAGATTCGGAAAGTTGGCCAGGACGTGAAGGCTCGCGCGGTGCTCACTGGCACTGAGCGTACAATTGACGGCAAAAAGCGAATTTCGTTTCGGCTGCTAGATGCCGCGACCGGCCAACCTCTGCTTGTGCACCTCTGGCAAGACAAGGGACAGAAAGATTCAGCGAAAGCTATCGGCGAAGAAATCGGTCAGCCGATATATGCTGTTTTGAGCGCCAAGGATTGGTCGAACATGATCTACTCAAAGATCGACCCGGGATTGCGAGACCAGATTGCGAGAGATGCTATTCTCGCGGGCCGTGATTTGATGTTCCGCTACACGGTATCTGATTTTGACCAAGCGATAACTCTACTTAAAAAGGCCCTCCGAGCGGAGCCCGATTCGTCGCTCGCCCATGCTTACCTGGCTATTGTCGCAACCGGCCGTACACATTACATCTCTGATAATAGTTTTCTCGAACTAGGAGAGGCCGAGGCATACGAAGCGCTTCGCTTGTCGCCAGATTCACCCGACGCGCATAGAGCACTTGCTGGGGTTTATTATCAAGAGGGACGATTCACCGAAGCTTTAGAAGAAGGCATGCTAACGGTCGAAACTTCGGGAGTAGAGGAGAAAGTCGTTCGTTTAATTGGCATAACTTTCGATGCGTTAGGACATCCAGATCGCGCGCTAAACTGGTTCACCTTCGGTTCGCACATCAGGGGAACTGCGGATGGCATCGATGCACAAATTGGAGATTGCTGGGCTAAACTTGCCGACGATAAGCAAGCGTTGCAGGCATACAATCGCGCGGCGGAATTGCAGCCGGACTGCTCCCAAGGCGGAGTCGGGATTTGCCACATACGATTGCTCGAAGGCGACTCTGCGGGGGCGCGCGAACTCGTTCGCAAAGGCCGCTGGAACCGTGAAGACCTTGGTGATACTAAACGAATGGCCGCGCAGATCGAGTTTTTCGCGAGAAATTTCGAGGCGGCGGAAAAACTCTATGGTGATCTTGCGCAGGTGGATGCCAGTGGAGGCGGTTCTTTGTACGGGGCCATTACTTATAGGTCGGCTTTGGGCCGTGCCTGGCAGGCGTTTGGTGACAACACGCGAGGAGAAGCGCTTCTCGAACATTGCTTAGTGGAAGAAAAAGCTGCTGTAGGTCGGGAGCCGGAGAATCCCGAGGCTGTCTATCGTCTCGCCGCTGTCGAATCCTCGCTCGGCATGACTGAATCCGCGCTTGAGCATTTGCACACAGCGGTAAGTCTAGGCTGGATCGATTATCGATCGCCCGCCATGGATCCACGATTCGACGCGCTTCGGGAGAATCTCGAGTTTCAGCTAATGCTCAAAAATATTTCTAGTAAGGTTGCGGATATGAGAATAAGATCGCAACCATTAAACGCAGAAG
>QHZR01000311.1 GCA_003224755.1 Acidobacteriota bacterium | reverse complement strand
TACAACTTAGTGCGCATGCGGACACTGATGCCGAAGTGTGTCTAAAAAGCGCGCAGCGGCCAGAACTACACGTTTCCTGGCGAAATCAAAATAAATACCAGACCAGGACAGACCGGAGAATCAGCCACGAAGAGAGCTGAACCGTGTTCAATCGAGATTTTTCAGCACCCTGCTAGGAGAAAACCTGCTTGTCGACGCCGTTGCCGTAGGTAAAATGATTCACCACAATGACGACTTGCTCTTGCATATGGAGCTGATTGATGTATCCGATGGAAGTCAGACTGTGGGGTGAGCAGTTCAAAGAACATTACTCCGATGTTCTCAAAGAACCCGAGACATTGGCTGATAAGATTTGTGATCGGCTGCGGCCAATTTTGGCTCGTACTGCGAACAGCAGAAGAAACCAACGATCTACACACGCGGCGTAATCAGGGCTAGAGGTGCGTTCAGAGCTTTAGCTCCCCAATGCGAAATTCAGGCGCGTCAAAAGGCAAAGGCCGGAGCCCCAATCGGGGGAAAACTCCAGCCTTTTTCGGTGCCAGGAGAATCGAGGTGCAAATCCTATGCAGTGCGCGCGGTCACGTCAATGCCCGTTTTCGGATTAATCAGACGCGCGTGCGGATGCGCTGCGTTGTAGGTTTTCATCATTGCGTCCCACTGACACCCGCGTGTAGATTTGCGCTGTCGATAGCCGACGGCTTGGAGCGGTGCGTCATGATCGTGCATGTGCGTGCCGCAAGCATGGCGCAATGGGTGCGGGTGCCATTTCGCGGTACCGCGCCGATTGAAAATTTTCCCACCTTCTCAGTTCTAGGTGCTTCGTTGACTAGCCCGTGACCTTGGGCCTACCATGCTCATCCTGTACGAGGGCACAACGCGATGCTCGGCCAATCCATTTCGCACTACCGCATCCTGGAGAAGCTGGGCGGTGGCGGCATGGGTGTCGTTTACAAGGCCGAAGATATCCGGCTCCATCGTTTCGTGGCCCTGAAGTTCCTGCCTGAGGAGGTTGCCAGAGACGCTCAGGCCTTGGCCCGTTTCCAGCGCGAGGCGCAGGCCGCATCCGCACTGAACCACCCGAACATCTGCACGATCCACGAAATCGACGAGGCCGATGGGCGAAGCTTCATCGCCATGGAACGGCTGGAGGGTCAGACACTCCGGCATCGGATCAGTGGCAAGCCGCTGGAGATCGAAACGGTACTTGATCTGGGCATCCAGATCGCCGATGCCCTCGATGCCGCACACTCGAAAGGCATCGTCCACCGGGACATCAAGCCCACAAACATCTTCGTTACGAATCGAGGTCAGGCGAAGATTCTCGACTTTGGGCTGGCAAAGGTCACGCCCTCGGTCAGTTCGTCCAGCCAGAACGCATCGGCTAACACGGAGACGTTGACGGTTGACGATCAGCACCTGACGAGTCCGGGTGCAACGCTGGGCACAGTTGCGTATATGTCGCCGGAGCAAGTCCGAGCCAAGGAACTGGACGCACGCACCGACTTGTTTTCCTTTGGCGCGGTGCTCTACGAGATGGCAACGGGCACGCTACCCTTCTGTGGGGAAAGCTCGGGAGTGATCTTCCGCGAGATTTTGGATCGTGATCCGATTCCCGCAATCCGCCTGAACCCTGACCTTCCGCCCAAGATAGAAGACATCGTCAACAAGGCTCTGGAGAAAGACCGTACTCTGCGCTATCAGAGTGCGGCGGAGATGCGAGCCGACCTGCAACGCCTGAAGCGGGACTCCGAAACAGGAAAGGGGGCACGAGCGTCTCCACTAGCCGCCTCAGGACCGGCGAGTCCTAAGGCTTGGCTGAGGAGCCGCTCGGCGCTTGTGGTTGTCGTGCTGGGTACATTCCTCCTGGTACTGGCGGT
Organism: Acidobacteriota bacterium; assembly: GCA_003224755.1. Classification (GTDB taxonomy): domain Bacteria; phylum Acidobacteriota; class Terriglobia; order Terriglobales; family Acidobacteriaceae; genus Gp1-AA145. Next base: position 2,865 of record QHZR01000311.1, on the reverse strand, counting down.
GTTCACGGCAAACGTAGGCGGGTGGCGGGAGCGGCTGCTTAGCCCCCCTACGATTCGTTCCATCGCCGTGCTGCCGCTCGAAAATCTTTCCCGCGACCCCGCACAGGAGTACTTTGCCGACGGCATGACGGAGGCGCTGATTACAGATCTTGGCAAGATCGGCGCGTTGCGGGTGATCTCGCGGACCTCAGTCATGCGCTACCGGGGAACCAAGAAGCCGGTGCCGGAGATCGCCGGGGAATTGAACGTGGACGCTGTCGTGGAAGGCTCAGTCGAGCGCTTTGGAGACCGTGTGCGGATAACGGCCAACCTGATTCACGCGAGGACGGATCGGCACCTGTGGGCGGAAAGCTACGAGCGCGATCTGCGCGACATGCTGGCGCTACAAACCGACGTCGCACGGGCGATCGCACAGGAGATTCAAATCAAGCTCACGCCACAGCAGAAAGCGCGCTTGGCCAGCGCTCCGCCCACCGATCCCGCAGCTTATCAGCTATACGTGAATGGTCGCAACCATCTGGAGACTTGGACAGACTCCGGGATAAGGGTCGCCATGGACTATTTCGAGCGGGCAATCCAAAAAGACCCGTCGTCTGCTATTGCTTACGCAGGGCTGGCTGAGGCCGCAGTCCGGGCGGGTGAGACAGCCGCAAAAGCGAGGGCGGCGGCGCTCAGTGCTCTTCAGGCAGACGATGAACTTTCCGAGGCCCATGCGGTGATGGGCCTGGTGAGGTTTCGGTACGATTGGGACTGGGAAGGCGCTGAGAGTGAGTTTAGGCGCGCCATCGAATTGGACCCCAACTCGACGGTAGCGCACCATTATTACTCGCACAATTTGGAAGTGATGGGTCGGACGGAAGAAGCTTTGGTTGAAAGCAAACGCTGGATTGAGCTAGATCCTTTCTCTCCAGCAGCATACGAGCATCTCGGTTGGCAATACGTAGGCCTACGGAGGTACGACGAAGGTATACAGATACTGCGCAAGGCGCTCCAGCTCGATCCGAATTTTCAAGAGGCGATCCACTCGTTGGCCTTGGCCTATCTACAAAAGGGGATGGTTGGAGAGGCCATCGCACAGTTAAGGCGAGCGATAGACTTATCTCCACATGACGCAAGGAACTTGGGGGCGCTGGGACATGCATATGCCTTATCGGGTCGGCGCGACGAGGCGGGGAAGATTCTCAAGGAGCTAAAGGAGTCGTCAAATGTTCTCTGGAATGTTCTCTGGGTAGCAGAAGTCTATGCAGCCCTCGGCGACAAGGACCACGCATTCGAATGTTTGGAAAAGGCGTATCGGGACCGCCATTTTACGTTTGAGTTCCTCAAGTATGAGCCTTATTGGGAGAGCCTTCGCTCCGACCCGCGGTTTAAGGACCTGCTGCGCCGTATCGGTCTGCCGCAGTGAAGACTGAGTTGCGCCTCCGGAAAGACGCCGACCCCGACATCCCGATCCTGAAGGAAGCCAAAGCAGAATACGCGAAGCTGCAATGAAATTCCGCTAGTGGGGCTCTCGCGCTGGTTGGATGCCTAGGTTTTGTGAGAGGGAGCTTCTTAAGGATTGTTGGTTAGCATCGCGTCGGTGTTTGCGCATCGGCGCGGTGCGCTTCAAAATGTACTACTCACATCGGCTTCGATCTCTAGCCGCTCATCCTCCGAAAATCAATCCAAAGAACTTGGTCGTTTTTCCTCTTTCTGCTTCCCCTGCCATTCGCCATCCACGATTGTGACCATGACGCTATCCTGCTCCTCTTGCTTGAGGTCCGCGAAGGTCTTTCCGTCGCGCCACGTGGCCCAAGGAAAATCGAACTTGGCTCCGAGTCCGTTTTGATATGTTGTCTGTCCTTCCTGAGTCGGCGGTCCGAGTTTCTGCTGCAAGTCATCGCGCACTTCTTTGTAGCTGATATCGATTAGGGACACGTAGATACTGAGCCCAACGAGCCGTCCGCCGCTGAACTGGCCTGTGTTCGTCACACCAAAGAGCTCCGGGCTCACATACCCGTCTTGTCCATCTCGCAGCTTCAATAGCCGCTGACATCTTCCTAGCAAATCCGTTTCCCGAGCGTAACCCAGCCGTGATTTAGCCTTCTTTTCACTCTTCGGGTCTGCCACGACCGCCTCACAATCAGCAAGCGTCAGCGGAACGGAACTCTTGATTAGTGGATGCCGGGCTTCAATGGCCAAGAAATCAGCAACCGTTTCGCCCATTGCATGGCCTTTGAATGTAGGGGCATTCTGCGCCCGGACATGAGAGCTGGACAGCGCTCCAAGGGCAAGTAAAAGCACCACATTCCTGATAATCTCACACCGTTCTCGTAGGTCCGTCACGTCGTAGTTCGCCATGATTTTCCCTCCCGGCAGATCGGTTTCATTTGCTCGCGTCGCAGAATCGCGTTGCTCTAGCTCCTGACGAAAAAGCCGCGCTGATCGTCTCGCGCATCAGGTTATAGGCAGCTTGCATCGCGATTGTGCGATCCGTGTCTGGAAAAGCCTTGAACTCATTCCGCATCTGCTCTCTCCACTTTCCAGCAGTACATCGTGAAACATAATTTCTGAATCGCTCCAGGGATAAGATTTGCGAATCATAGCAACTCCGCCTCTCTCGGGCGCTTTTGACTGTAGCGGAAAATGTAGCGAGTACCTGCCTAGATGGGCTTGTATTTGCCTGTAACCCGCTCCTTGCAACAGCCTTTTTCTGCAACGTTTTACAAAATTTGCCAACCCCTGGCAATATGATTGAATCGTGTTTTAAGTCCCGTGCGTCTGCCAGTTTCGCCACCCGGGCAAGGGTAAAAACTTTCACTATCATGGCATAAAACTTCCTCAGCCGCCGTGGAGAGCGTTTGGGACGGCGTGCGGGCGTGGGCA
>QHZR01000310.1:3385-9974 GCA_003224755.1 Acidobacteriota bacterium | reverse complement strand
TGTCGGTGTGTAAATGCCAATCCTGAATCGGCTCAGTCACCACTCCCGCCAGCCGATCAAGGATCGGTTTGTAGGGATCTGAAGATGATTCCTGCGCAGCCGCTCCGGAGATCATCAGAGATAAGAACAAAAGGATGTCGATCAATTTCCTCATTGAGTTGAATCGCACCGGTCGCTGAACTATTTCCCCGATTGACTAAACACCTGAAACTCGCGGATGTGCGCCTCTGCCGATGAGGCCAGAATGTTCAGGCGGACGCGGGATGCCGTCACCGGCGGAAAACTATCAATCTTCTTGTGGCCGATAGCGTGGCCTTCGGCCAACGCTTTCCAAATCTTTCCGTCCCATGCCTCGATTCGGTACTGCTCGATGCGCTGTCCGGCATCAAGCCATTCCATGGTAAGGCAGTGGTCAAACGTCACAGGCTTTGAAAAATCAGCTTCCAGTTGCGCGAGATGTGAACCCGCCGGTGCCGACCAGAAAGTGTCGGGGTCGCCGTCGAATGCTGGCTCCAATGGCTGATTGTGGATGCGCTCTTTTGCAATCAAATTCTCGCCATAAAGTTTGCGAATCGCGGCCCCGAAGTCTTCCATGCGTTTCACATCAGCTTCCGGCAGAAGACCTCTGCGATCCGGCGCCAAGCCGAGCATTAACTGCCCGCCGCGGCCTACCGTGTTCTCATAAGTTGATACAAGCTCGTCCACAGACTTGAGTGTTGCCTCATCGTTTGGATGCCAGAACCAATGTTTCTTGTGCAGAGGCGTGTCGGCTTCCACGGGCCGCCAGCGTAAGTATCCATGGCGATCCAGTACGTTCCAATTCTCGTATGGAATCGCGCCTTCCTCATTCCCGACCCAGCGGATATCTCCGTACTCGAACAGCGCGGCATCGGCAAAGACGAGCGTGTTCGGCTGATACATGCGCAGGTTCTCGATGTAACGCGGGAAGTTGTATACGTGCCCTTCGCTGCCGGCGCCGTCGAGCCAGAATTCCACCAGTTCGCCGTAGTTGTTCGCGAGCTCCTGCAGTTCAGCAACATAGTAATTGTCATACTCGGCTGAGTCCTTGTATTTCGGCTCATGCCGGTCCCACGGAGAAAGATACACGCCAAACCTAAGTCCATATTTTCGTGCCGCGTCCGACACTTGCCGGACGATGTCGCCGTGCCCGTTTTCCCAAGCGCTGCTTTTGACACTGTAGTCGGTGTGCTCAGTGGGCCAGAGGCAGAAACCGTCATGATGTTTTGCAACCAGCACGACATATTTTGCTCCCGCTGCCTTGATCGCCCGCATCCACTGCTCAGGATCGAAACTCGTGGGCGCAAAAACCTTCGGATCAGCAGTGCCGTCTCCCCATTCACGGTCCAGAAATGTGTTGGTGCCGAAGTGCAGGATCACTCCGAACTCAAGATCCTGCCATGCCAATTGTTGCGGTGAGGGCTTGAGATCGCTGAAGCTTTGGCCTGACAGGGAACTGCAAAGGATAAGAAGCAAAAAGCAGATTGGCGCGGCTGGCGGAAAATTGGGCATGTTTGCGATACTAACGCGCCTTCACGGGGTGACGGGTCCCATCGACAGCAGCGTGCAGTAAGCGACGGACCTTGTCCTCGAGTACTACCAGACGCTGATATTCACGTCCTTTCATTGCGCCCATGGAGATTTTCTCGTTGCGATAGCGCATTGGGCTGGAGGCTGAAACTGCCGCGCTAGCATGGATTTCACGTACGCCAGTTACCGCCATGACCATATGCACATTTGCGTCATTGATGCCGCCGCCGGCCATGATTGCGATCCGTCCGCGCGCAGCAATGTTTAGGGTCTTGACCATTGTCGTCCCATGCTCCACGCGTTGTTCGCCGCCTGAAGTCAGGACGCGGTCCACTCCTGCCGCAATCACTGCGTCCAGTGATTCCTCAAGATTTCGGGACATATCGAACGCGCGATGGAAGGTTGTCTTCAGCGGACGTGCCAGGTTCACCAGATGCCGCGTCCTCTCTACATCCACGCGACCGTCTTCTTTCAGAATTCCAAGCACCACGCCATCCGTTCCCAATTGCTTGGCCGTGAGCACGTCCTGCTCCATGGTTTCGAAGTCGTCCGTCTCGTAGCAGAAATCCCCGCCGCGTGGCCGCACCATAACACAGATAGGAATGGACACTCTGCTGCGCACGGTGGAGATCAGGCCCGAGCTCGGAGTGGTGCCACCCTCGACCAGCCCGCTGCACAATTCGATCCGATGAGCGCCGCCCCGCTGCGCCGCCAGCGCAGACTCCACCGAATCAGCACAAACTTCGAGAAGGACCGAATCGCTCATATGCTTCTGGTCGCGTAATCGTGCGGGGCAGGGCTGCCCAGAAGAGCCTGATCGGGGCAGCCCCATAAAGCTAGAAAATGTAGTGCAAACTTAGCTGTACTTGGCGCTCGGGGGAACGAACGCTGCCGATTCGTCCCCAGTTGTTGTTCAGCGGATTGGTGGAAAAGTCTGATATCGAATTATCGGGGTTTCCATAGCTGACGATGTTGAACGCATTAAAGAAATCGGCACGGAAGCCGACGACCTGCTGTTCCCAAACGTGGAAATCCTTGAACAGGGACATGTCAACCTGGCGGTAGTCTGGTGCGCGCTCGGTGCTGTTGTCCGCGCTCCCGAACTGGAACGAACCTGCGACGCCATAGGCGCAAACGCCGCTATCTGCGCCGGTCGGGTTTACGACCGGAATTGGCACACAAGGCAGCGCAGATGGATCCGTTCCCCACCAATTGCTAATGGAACGATTTTTGACTACCATCTTGCGGTATTGATTGGCGCGACTGAACCCCCAACTGTTCGTGTTGCTGTTACCGGGACCAAAGATGGTCACAGGGAATCCCGAATAGAAAATGCCCGAGGCGGCAAACTTCCATCCTCCAAAAACTCCGTTTAGAACGGTGTTTGCGCTCCCGCCGTAAGCCCGGCCATGTCCGAATGGAAGCTCGTACACTCCAACGAAATTCAGGCTATGGCGAATGTCCATAGCAGAAGGACCGTAATCGGCTTCGATGTTATAGCCATCCTGGTGTGAGGCCCCGTTAAAACTGGTATTGGAGACAGCATAGTTTCCTGACGAGTCTGTCAAAGACTTTGCGAATGTATAGTTCACGGTGTATTCGAGCCCGTGGTGAGTTCGCTGACGTAAGCTTACTTGCGCAGCGTTGTAAGTCATTCTTGCCTGGGACTCGGTGATGAGGATGGGATTGCACTCGCCTACCAAGCTAAAGTAGGGCGCTTGATCAGCGGCGGGAAAGCTCGAGGCGCTGCATCCTCCGATTGTGGAGATATCTTGCGCCTGCGTCGTGGTCAGCTGATTGCCATTGCGATAGTCAGCTAAATGATGCCCGACCTGTCCGTGATATCCAGCGCTCAACGATAGCTCATTTGTGAGCGCATATTCCGTCACAAGTGTGAACTGGTGAATATAGGCTGGCTGGGTATCCTGCGGCCATACTGAATACAACGAGTTGTTGATTCCGAGGGGTTGACTGAAAGCGTTTGCTACTGTAAATGGGGAACCTCCTGAACCCGCGGTCGGCGTAGTGGCGTTGCTATTGATCGCCAGCGAGAACGGTGGACTCGAAGTCAGTCGCTGGTTGAACGAATATCCTTCAAAGAAGCTGGTTGCGCCGTAACCTCCACGAATTACCAATCGGTTTGTCGGCTGGTAGGCGAAGCCTACGCGTGGCATGAGTTGGTTGTAAGTGCCGTCGTAACAGGCACGGGTGGGGCAAACAATCGATCCCGGCGCGGCCAGTGCCGGAACACGACCTGCATACTCGACGGTCCCGCCGGGAAGAACATTGGCGGTCTTGTCATTCTGTTCATACCAGGGCTGATCGTATTCATAACGAAGCCCGAGGTTGAGCGTGAGCCGCGACGTAAGTTTAAAATCGTCCTGAAAATATCCCGCGAAGCGCCATTGGCGGTTCCCCACCCAGCCGAGCGGAGATGCCAGCTGGACATTTGATATCAGGCCAAGGAGAAAATCTGCGGGGCCGTACCCCGCGCCGCCAGGAAGGCCAGTAAATTGTCCGTTATAACTAAATTGCCCAAGGAACCCGACATTACCAGCGTTGAGATAGTTCTGTTGATAGCGGGTGGCCTGACCGCCGATGGAAAGATAATGCCGTCCGCGCTGCCAGGTCAGATTGTCATAGTAGTTGAACGTATTGTCGGTAAAGACCTGCGGGTTCGCATTGGTGCCAATATAGTTGGCGCCGCTGAGGGTTCCGGTGGTGGTTCCACCAATGCTCTGTCCGGTGAAACCGACATACTTTTGCGTTCCAAACGGTATGCCGACTGTTTGATCGCCGGTTAAGCCGAATAGCCCCGATGGGTCACTGGGGACACCGTTGTTCCAACGGACGCGTGTGAAACCGAATCGAGCTTCGTTGACGATGTAAGGCGAAAAGGTGTGAACAAAACTGACTCCGGCGATTTTGGTGGGATAACTATTGTGAGCGGGAAAGAAGACCGGGATTAATGCGGTGGTAAAGTCGGTGCCTTTTCCCTGAGAATAAAATCCATTAATCCGGTTCGAGGTTCCCGGCGTCCAGTCAACCTTGAAATCCTCCTGGTTATTGGAGACGAACGTTGATTGGGGCCCTTGAAAGTTGCTGTTGATCAAACCGTCGGTCGGTACCGCGTTTGGCGCAGGATAGAGCTCCGGATGAGCGGCCAGATACGCGGCTACCGGATTCACCACCGGAACCTGATTGTTTAGATACGGAGTGAAATTATTCTGCGTATCGTAAAGCTGAACGCCGGCAGCGGTAAGGGCTGAAAAGTCTCCACCCAGCATGGCCGGGGTGAGCAGGCTTGCGGAAGCTTTGCCGCCCTTATGCTGGCGTATCCCTTCGTAATCGGCGAAGAAGAAAAGCCGGTTCTTTATGACTGGCCCACCAAGCGTTCCACCGAAAATGTTCTGCGTATAAGAATTTTTGAGGGTAACCGGGGTGGTGCGTCCATTGGCCCAGGTATTCGCGTCCAGTATCTGACTCTGAAGAAAGTCGTACGCAGAGCCATGGTAGTTGTTCGTGCCGGACTTCAAGATGGTCACCACCGCGCCGCCGTTGGCATTTCCGTATGTGGCATTCGCATTTCCGGAAACAACCCGCAATTCAGCGATCGCATCAGGCGCAGGATTGTAGCCAATCAGGTTGTTCTGTGGTTCGTTGTTTTCCGCGCCTTCGATGGTGTAGTTGTTCGCCTGTTCGCGATTGCCGTTAATGGAAGCCACGCCGCTGTTGTATGTGTTTCGCTCAATGGCGTTATTGCCTCTCATTCCGGTGGGGTCCGTGTCGATCGCTCCTGGCTGGTAGAGTGTGAGCGAAGAGAAATTCCTGCCGTTTAGAGGAATATTCTCGATTTCCGTCGTAGAGAGGGTGTTGCCCAAGGTCGCGTCCGTGGTGTCAAGAATCGGATGCGCCGTTTCCGTCACCACCGCTGTTTCAGACGTGCCAACTTTCAATTCGACGTTAATCTTTGCCGTCTGGTCAATTTCCAGGGTAATCGCGTCCACCTTCTTTACGGCGAAACCTTTGGCCTCGACCGTGACCGTATAAATACCGATGGGAAGAAAGCGGACCGTGTAGGCACCCGTTCCGTTTGTTTCGGCGGCGGTCTTCACTCCCGTAGCTTTGTTCTCGGCGGTTACATGAGCTCCAGCGATGAGTGCCCCGCTTGGGTCAGTCACGACACCCGTGATCGCTCCAGTGACAGTTTGCGCAGTCGCGGGCAATGAAACGACTGCCGCCACGATCAGAGCAAGAAGGTAGTGGTATAGGTTTGTTTTCATAACGTCCGTCCTTTAGCTGACACGGAATCCGGAGATGCTGCCTGGAATGAGTCTCGACAGCGAAACCGTAATCGGAGTGCATGGCAATTGTCAAGCAAAAGTGATTGTTTATTAAATTTTCAGTCAGATATGTGATTAACGGCTTTTTACTGGCGGTCCCAAGACGGACGCTTTGATATACACTTGCGTTCTCACAGTTGAGCTGAAAATGCGTTCAGAAAACCTTAACGGCTCGAAAATGCGCACTGACAAGCGAGTCAACGAGATTCTGCGTGAGCTCAGACACAAGGGGAGCATCTCGCTTACGGAATTGGTGACGGGACTTCATACTTCGCCTGCAAGCGTGCGGCGCGACCTGGCGAAGCTTGAGAAGAAAGGATTGGTTAGGCGTACTCCTGGCGGCGCCAAGCTGGTGGAGCCTTTGCTTTACGAGCCTTTTCGGTACGACTCCCTGTTTCAGAACCGCGAGCAGCATCGCGCCGCAGACAAACGACGCATAGGGCTGGCCGCAGCGGAATTGATCCTGGAAAATGAAACTGTCGGATTTACGGCCGGCACCACTACGACTCACGTCGCCCGCAGTCTGCGAAATCGGCACAATATTCGTGTGATTACCAATGCAGTGAACATCGCAATGGAGCTGAGCAACTGCGAAGGATTGCGAACCTTTGTGACGGGTGGGTTCGTACAGTGGGCGGGGTCCTTCTCTCTTGTCGGGCATTCGGCGGTCAATTTCCTGAGTGACATTTACATGGATA
>QHZR01000310.1:0-3353 GCA_003224755.1 Acidobacteriota bacterium | reverse complement strand
ACCTTTCGAGCCATGATTCGCCAAGCGAAAAAAGTTATTGTCGTGGCAGACTCCAGCAAGCTGGGCGCCGTAACCCCAGCGCTAGTTTGCCCCATCACGGACATTCATATGCTGATCACCGACACGGGCGCGGCTGACAAATCCGTAGCACTTTTTGCAGAACGCGGCATTGAAGTCCGCCGCGTTTAGGCTCGGGCGACCTTCACGTTGTGAAAATTGTTGCGACTTGCAATTGTTCACATTTCTGATCGCTTTCCTCAACTTCGGTCACTTTAGGCTTGACACTTAACGTTCGGAAGTGCCATAAGTGTGTTCTCGCGCTTGGTGGTCCTGAAATCTTCATCAATTCGGCTGAGGCGTCGGCCTCGAAGGAGCACCGAAATGCATTCGAACTACATCAGGCGTAGCAGAATCCTTGCGGTCGTATCTCTGGGCACGATCTTGTCTTGCAGCCTAGTCGGCTATGCGCAGAGTCTCAATCGCCAGATTGGCACACAATTTACGGCTACAGCAGATCCGCTCGTTCCCCGCCCGCATACCAAGTCTTGCGTTGTGCCCCTTTTCACGAATTATCAGTTTGCCTTCTTTTCCGAGACCACACAAAATTATCAGTTCGCACCTCCGGCCAACTGCCCTGGGCCCTGGAACAAAGTCGTTCTCGATATCGATTTCAGTGAAACCGCCGGCCGCCAATTTGACCGCACCGCATCGCTCTACATGGGGAATACAAACTTATACTTTGGCACTACGCCCGAACCAATTCGCACAGCGGCGAATGCCTGGCACATTGAGCGGGACATAACCGACTACAGCGCTCTTCTGGCCAATCCGCAACAGGGCTTCATGATTCTTCAGAACTGCACCACAGATTGTCCCCCGCCGTACAACACACTTTTAACCGGCGTGTTTACGGTCAGCGCGTCCGTTGAGTTCTTCCCAACACCCGGACAAGGCCCGGCTCCCAGAGTTGCCGATGAAGTGCTGCCGCTGGTGCAAACCAACGCGGGTGGATCGAACTTCCCGGCGTTCCTGTTTTCGCCAACTGACCAATTTTCGACGACTTTTTCTTTGCCGCAGAATATTGAACAGGCCTATCTCGATGTGATCGCGCAGAGCCAGTCTACCGATGAGCAGTGGTATGGCTGCTTCCCGAATGACTTGGGCAGTATCAATGAAGTGTACCTCTGCGGAAATACGGATTTCCGCGAAACAGAGGTCACGATTGATGGTCAGCCGGCGGGAATCGCGCCAGTTTCTCCCTGGGTCTATACAGGCTTCTTGCCCGATCAATGGCGGCCGATGCCTGCGGCGCAAACTCTTGACTTCATTCCGTACCGAGTGAATTTAACGCCGTTTGCGAGCATGTTGAACGATGGGCAGCCGCATACTATCGCCTTGAGCGTTTTCAACGATGATTCCTATTTCTCAGCTGCAGCCTCGCTGCTGCTGTATCTCGATCGCGGCAGCGCCGAGGTCACCGGTGCTCTTACGCAGAACACTTTAACCGTACCGTCTCCGGTTGTGAGCGAGAACCTTCAGGGAACTTCCACCGTGACGGGCACAATCGGGGTCACGTCGGCTAGGAGCTACACGATTGCGGGATACGTCAAGACCTCGCACGGACAGGTTTCAACCTCGATCTCTCAACAACAGAATTTCTCCAGCACGCAAACCATTGACTTTGATGTTGTGAACTTCACGGTGCTCGACCAAAACACCGACGTTGAGACGAATGTAATCTCCTCTACCACGGTTAACGACAATCAGGGAACCACCGTCATCCAGGAAAAATTCGGCTTCCCGATCGCAGTAGATTTCGTTTTCCCAACCAACACGACGTTTGGGTTTACGGTCGCGACTACCCAGAAATATACCGCAAGTAAGAAGGTGTCGGTGAATGGGACCGTAACCGATTACACATCGGTGACGAATTCAGTAGAGGGCTCGGATGTGACGCCACCATCGAGTTCGCAACACTATTCATTTTTCGACTTGAATGGCCGGCCGTACGACTGCCGAATCGCGACCCAAAATAATGTTCTGACTTCTGTCAGTGTGGGGTGCAATCACTAAGAGCATCTCTTTGCGGAACGAGGTATTGAGGTTCGGCGTGTCTAGGGCATTGCGACCGCTGAGCGGTCATCACCTGTGAGAAGTCGGCAAACTGCCCGCCTTCTCTTCGAGTTCGGCCCAGCGGGCGTAGAGTGCGTCAAGATCTTTTTGCGCTGCTTCCATCGCAGCATGTGCGACCACGAGTCTCGCGCCGTCACTGGCAATTGCGGGATCTTCCAGGTCCGCTCGTTTGGCTTGCAACTTCTGCTCGGCGGCGGCGATGCGCTGTTCGATGCCGGTATACTCCCGCGCTTCCAGGTACGAGAGCTTCTTCTTCGATGCTGCACCGGATTGGGAGGAGCCAGGAACCTGTGAGGCCGGCCGGAAAGGCTCCTTCACCCCTGGCTTGCGCTCCTCCTGCCACGATTCCCATTGTGCGTAGTCGGCAAAACTTTCGGCGTGCCCCTCGCCATCGAGACCCAGCACGATGTTCGATATCCGATCCAGCATGTAGCGATCATGGGTCACCAATACCAGAGAACCGCGGAATTCGAGCAGGCTTTCCTCGAGAATTTCCAGCGTAGGTATGTCGAGGTCGTTAGTGGGCTCATCCAGCAGGAGAACGTCCGCGGGCTGCAGCATCAGCTGAGCAATCAGCACGCGGGCCCGTTCGCCACCGGAAAGCCTCTCCACAGGCTGGCTGAGTTGTTCGCCGGTGAACAGGAATTTCGCGGCCCAGGACGCGACGTGAATGACGCGATCTTGATAGATGACCGAGTCTCCGTCCGGAGCTAGGGCGCGGCGCAGTGTCATATTCATGTCGAGCTGACGGCTCTGGTCGAAATACACAATCCGCAACCAGTCGGCGCGATGAATTTCTCCTCGGGTGGGAGTCCATTCATCGCGGAGTAGGCGCAGCAGGCTGGTCTTGCCGCTGCCGTTCGCTCCCACCAATCCGACTCTCATGCCTGCGGTGATGATGAAGTTGAGCCGCTCGAACAATGTTCGCCCGCCGATTTCGCAAGTGACGTTATCGAGTTCGATCAGGCGTTTCGTTTTGCGGTCCGTCGCAGAGAAATCAATTTGCGCGTTTGCGCTCCGGGTCCTCGCGTTCAAATCGGCGAGTTCACCGATCAGTTCCTCGGCTTTATCAATGCGCGCCTTGGATTTTCGGGTGCGGGCTTTCGCTCCTCGCCGCAGCCACTCGATTTCAGAATGGACCAGATTTTCCAGCGCTTCCTGGCGCCTCGACTGGGCATGCAGGAATTCTTCCTTCTTTTCCAGAAACGCGCTGTAATTTC
>QHZR01000180.1 GCA_003224755.1 Acidobacteriota bacterium | reverse complement strand
TTTCATGACTCACGAAAAACTTGTCGCCAAAGCGGTCGCCTGGTTGCGGAGCTACCGATGTGGAGTCGTACTCTCGGAGCAGAACTGCGCTAGCGGCGAAACGCCGGACGCCATCGGCTGGAAACGGGGCTGCCATTCAGTCATAGTCGAGTGCAAGATTTCCCGCGCCGACTTTCTTATTGATTTGGAGAAGCCGTTTCGCCACAAGGCAGAATCCGGCATGGGGTGTGAGCGTTTTTATTTGACGCCGTCAGCATTGCTTCGTCCGCAGGATTTGCCTGCAGGCTGGGGACTGCTGGAAGTACGCGGGCGCGCGATAGAAATGGTCGTGCCCTCCTCGAAAAAGCTGCGCGGAGCAACTGGATTTCGCTACGAGATGAATCTATTACTTGCCAGCCTTCGGCGAGTGGAGGTCCGCATTGAGCCGCAATCCATCACCGATTTTCTTAAGTGGAAGAACCGCATGGCTGAATATAATCGCGGGACGCTGCCGGAAGGAATTCTGCCGCCCCAGGAAGAGGCGAATTCTTTCCTCGCGACTGGAGCCGAAGGCGACTGAACTTTTGGGCTAATCCAACAAATCGTCCCCTTATCACTAATGGGATGGTCCGCCGTCAATTCGGAAACTATATGAGACGGAAGCTAAACCGGTGGCAGTCTCAATCCATCTCTGGCCACTTGCAGCGGAAGGACGCGTGCTCCCGCATCCCCGATTGCGGTTGCAACCCGGCTGGCAGCGCCTTTTTCCACCAGAAAAATTACGCAGCCACCGCCGCCCGCGCCACATACTTTGGCAGCTTTGCCGCCGTGCCTTCCGGCGACTGTGATTAGCTTGTCAATCAAAGGCGTGGTGATTCCTGGGGCATTGCTGCGGCGAAACTTCCATTCCTCGCGCAACAATCGCCCTACGCCCTCCCAGTCGCTAGCCACCAACGCCTGATGCATAGAATGGGCGATCTCCGCGATACGTTCGAAATTCTTGAAGACGCGTCTGTCGCCGTTAACATGCGCCTTGAACACTTCCCAGTTGTTAATCCCCGATTTGCGCGGCGCGCCGGTGTAAGCCAGCACGAACCGCGATTCAATCTCCTCAGGAAAGATCGGAATCGCTTCACGGTAAATTCCGTCGGCATTGAGATGGATCGCGCTAACGCCACCGTAGAGCGCGGGATAATAGTCCTGACAACCGGTCGGCACCTCAATGATCTGGGCTTCAACGTTCTGCGCGATGACACGCATCTGCTCGAGCGTAAGATGGCGATTGGTGAAGCGCGCCAGCGCCGCCGTAGTTGCAATCATCAGGGCCGACGATCCAGAAATTCCAGCGCCCGCCGGCGACTCGGAGTCGGTTTCAACGAGCACGCCTTCTTTCGGGGCGAAGAATTGCAGCAGGCGGGCCGAGATGGGTAAGCGGAATTTGTTCTGTGTCCGCAGCTCCTCGAAGTTCTCGAATGATTGTTCTTTATTCGTATCAAGGGAATGCAGATGTATGCCAGTGCCTTTCAGCGGAGTGACACGGCAGGTGGTCAGAATATTGACCGCGAAATTCAACGTGAGCGCGCCAGGATGAAAAAGATAAAGCGGCCACAGATCAATAGTTCCACCCGCGAGGTCAGCTCGACAGGGCGCTTGCGCAACGATAGTTGGACCGCTGGGAGTGAGTGTCTGCTTCCGCATGATGAATGCGGATTATATGACAGGAAAGGCAGCTATCAAGTTTTAGCCTTGCACTCTTTAATGGTGCGGCAACGCTCACGTGGAACAGGCGGCTCGCCGGTTCAGTCCGGACGGAGTCCGGGCGCATTTCTGAGCTTTGCTCTGTCAGGACAGGCGAGCCGCCCGTCCCACGTGCTTCTAATGCATTACGAGTTCAAATTCAGTGCGCGCTTGATCGTCCCACGCTCGGCCTGAATCTTTTGTTGCAGGAGCGTGATGGAGTAGATCAACTGTTCCGGCCGAGGCGGACAGCCGGGAACGTAAATGTCCACGGGGATGACTTGGTTCACGCTCTGTACGAGGGCGTAATTGTTGAATACGCCGCCGGAGGTCGCGCATGCGCCCATCGAGATTACCCATTTGGGCTCGGGCATCTGCTCCCAAAGCTGCCGAATGACTGGCGCCATTTTGTTGGAGACACGTCCGGCGATGATCATCAGGTCGGATTGGCGCGGTGATGGACGAAAGACTTCGGCGCCGAAGCGGGCAATATCGAATCGAGACGCGCCCATGGACATCATCTCGATTGCGCAGCAGGCCAGGCCAAACGTCATCGGCCAAATCGAATTCTTGCGCATCCAGTTGACGACGTTATCCACGGTCGTGAGCACTACGCCTTCCGGCGTTGGATTGCCGTATTCCAGCTCTTTTACGACCCGTTTGCCATTTTCGATTTCTAGGTAGGGACCGAAGTCGAGCGCATTCGCCATAGCTTTATTCTAAATCATTCACCACGGAGACACGGAGGCACGGAGAAAGATTGAGCAATTGGGGAATTTGTAAGCGGGTAATTTAGGAATGCCGAACATTGGCATCATCCAGAATTACCAATTTCCCAATTACACAATTTCCTAATTACTCAATCTTCTCTGTGTCTCCGTGAATGGTTCACGGATTTAACACGATCTTCCCGAACATTTGGCTTCTTTCCATGTATTCGTGTGCGGCGCGGGCTTCGCTCAATGGGAATGTGCGGTCCACTACCGGTTTCAGTTTTCCCCTGAAGACGTGCTTCAGCACTTCGTGAAGTTCGCCCATGGTCCCCATATACGAACCTAGCAGTGACAACTGTCGCGAGAACAAGAAGCGCAAATCAATGTTTGCCTGTGGCCCCGTAGTTGCGCCGCACGTGACCAATGTGCCGCCCGGTTTCAGTGATCGCACGCTTTCGTCCCACGTCGCGGGCCCGACGTGCTCCATAACGATGTCCACCCCTCCTTTGTTCGTGATCTTGCGGACTTCCTCTGAAATCTTCTGCTGGTAGTGGTTGATGACAAAGTCGGCGCCAAGTTCACGCGCACGCTCAGTCTTGCGATCATCGCCGGCGGTCGCAATCACTGTGCAATGGAAAAACTTGGCGATCTGGATTCCGGCCATGCCAACCCCAGAGTTTGCGCCAAGTACCAGCACCATCTGCCCAGGCCGGATTCCGGCACGCCCCACAAGCATGTGCCACCCGGTAGTGAACACAAGAGGAACGCTTGCCGCCTGATTGAAATCAAGAGTCTCGGGAATCGGAATGACGCTGACTGCCGGCACTGCCATCAGTTCGCAATTGCCACCGTCCACCGCGTTTCCGAGCACTGTGAATTCGCGGCACTGGTTCTGCAAGCCGGCAGTGCACTTCTCGCAATGATTGCAAAAGTGCATGGGCGCAAGCAGCACGCGCTGACCGATTGTGAGTCCGGAAACGTATTCTCCGATTCCGACGATCTCTCCAGCAACATCGCTTCCTAGAATGTGAGGCAGTGGGACCTTGGGAATTCCTTTTCGCACCCACAGATCGAGGTGATTCATTGCGCAAGCCTTCACGTGAATTAAGACCTGATCTTTGCGGAGTTGTGGCTCGGGAATGTCCTCGTAGCGAAGTACCTCGGGCCCGCCGGTTTCGCGGATGCGAACCGCTTTCATGGAACCTCCTTGCGAAAAATCAAGCTACCACAGGCGGCGCATAGTTTGACTTCCGCTTTCTCCGGCCAAATAATCGTTTCGTGGATATCTACGAAGAGATCGTTGCCCTTCGTCAACAGGGGCGTCGCGGAGCCATTGCCACGATCGTCAATGTTCGCGGTTCGATCCCTTCATTTGAAACGGCAAAAATGTTGATCCGTGATGATGGCTCGATCGTTGGCACCATCGGCGGAGGTTGCGTCGAAGCCGATGTCTGGCAAGCGGCGCGGGAAGTAATGGAGAGCGAAAAGCCCCGTACGCTCACTTTCAATTTGAATCAGAACCCGAAGTACGATACTGGCCTTGTCTGCGGCGGAACACTGGACATCTTTATCGAGCCGGTTCTACCTGCAGCAAGACTTTATATTTTCGGCGCAGGTCACGTGGCGCGTGGTCTTTACAAGATAGCCCACCTCGCAGGCTTCGACGTTAGTGTTATTGACGATCGCGAGAGTTACGCCAATCGCGAGCGCTTTCCCGAGGCCAAAGAAGTGATCGCGGAAGAGTTCGATCAGGCGATGACGCGACTCACGCCGAATGAAACTTCCTACATCGTCATTGTGACCCGCGGGCACCGCGACGACATGCGTGTGCTGCGCTGGGCGGTACAGAGTCGTGCGCGATACGTCGGCATGATCGGATCGAAACGCAAAACGATCACGATTTTTCGTGAGCTGGTGAAGGAAGGAATCCCCGAGCAGTCATTTGAGCGCGTCCATGCTCCCGTCGGACTCGATATCGGCGCGATCACTCCTGATGAGATCGCCGTCTCGATCACGGCCGAGTTGATCGCTGCGCGTCGCGGTGTGGAGCGACCGCTGCCGCACATGAGCTGGTTCCATTCGCGGCAGCTGAATGCGGATGAGTCCGCCAAAATCGTGACCACAGAGGATGCTGAGGAGCCCACCGGCAATTGACCTTCTGCGAGACTCTGCTCACCCTTACGGAGACCCAATGGCAACTCTCGGCCTCATCGAATACCAGGACGCATCGCCCGAAGTGCGCACAATTTACGATGACATCATGCTTACGCGCAAGACGGACTGGATCAATAATTTCTGGAAGGCTTTGGCGAACGATCCAGCGACGCTAAAGCGCACATGGGAAGATATCAAACAGATCATGGCTCCAGGTGCGCTCAATGCATTGACGAAGGAGCTCATTTACGTCGCCGTGAGCGTCACAAATCAGTGCGGATATTGTATCGCCTCGCATACCGCGGCGGCGAAGAACAAAGGCATGACTGACGGTCAGTTCCGGGAGCTGATGGCCGTCGTGGGCATGGCAAATGAGAGCAATCGATTAGCCGCAGGCTATCAGGTCGAAATTGACGAACAGTTCAAGGTGTGAATATGGCACACGAATTCAGCACGTCCTATCTAAAGGATTCACTCTCGCTCTTTCGCTTCTACAAGAAGTTGGCGGAGGGCGCGATGGAGCAGGTTTCAGACGAGCAACTCTTTGTCGCTCTCGATGAAGAGATGAACTCGATCGCAATCGTCGTGAAGCACATGGCCGGTAACATGCGCTCACGATGGACAGACTTCCTCACGACGGATGGCGAAAAACCAGACCGCAATCGCGACAGCGAGTTTGTCGCGTCTCCGGCAACTCGGGAAGAGCTCATGCGCTTGTGGAAAGAAGGGTGGGGTCTCGTTTTCAATGCCCTTGAGCCCCTTTCTGATTCTGATTTGACCCATAAAATCACAATCCGCGGTGAGCCGCATTCGGTGATGCAGGCCATCAACCGGCAAATCGCTCATTACGCTTACCACTGCGGACAGATCGTCTTCCTCGCGAAGCACTTCAAAGCGGGCGAATGGAAGTCCCTCAGCGTGCCTCGCAATCGATCTGCAGAGTTCAATCAAAAAGTACTCGCAGGAGAGGCTAGCCAGAGGTAGTCGTCCCGAAAGCGCAGACGAGAAATATCATTATTGCTCTTTCGATTGCGAGGCTTATGTGCAAACCTTTGCACTGTTTTGCAAATTTTCAATAAATATTTGACTTTGGGTTGACGCTGCACAAGCTGCTCTGGTACAAAGGCCGGGCTGTTGCTTAGGCCGTCCGACCACGCAAGTCGCGGCCTTCCCAGGTGGCAATGGTCGTCCATACGCTTGCCTGCTTCGCGCAGAAGTGTCGTTGCGTTAGGAGAAATTCCTGGCCATCTCGATTTCGAGAGGTCCGGTAATGCTCCCGATCTTCGTCCACGCCGGCAACTTCACAGTTTTCAGTTACGGCGTGATGACCGCACTTGGATTTCTTCTCGCCATTCTGGTTCCAACCCGCCTTGCAAAAAATGAAGGACTCTCAGCTTCCAAGATGGAAGGCCTCGGTCTGGTTATCGTGCTGACCGCTGGCATCGGATCAAAGCTGCTCACCGCGCTTGACTATCCGGGCTTCTATTCCGGCGGTTGGGATCATTTCTTTTTCGATCAAATGCTGGGCAAAGGCGGCGTGTTTTATGGCGGCTTTTTGATGGCTACGTCATGCGCGTTTCTCTACTGCCGTATGGTTGGCCTTCCCGGATGGCAGGTTGCAGACTGCGTTGCCCCAGGACTCGCTCTTGCTCAAGGTCTGGGGCGGATCGGATGTTTTTTAGCAGGTTGTTGTTGGGGTACGCCGACCCATTCTCTTCTCGGCGTAACTTACACCTCCGAAGTTGCTCATCAGTTAACCGGCGTTCCGCTCAATCTTAAAATTCAGCCCACACAGCTTTACGAGTCCGCGGTCGTGCTGTTAGCGATTCCTTTTTTAATGCGGCTACGAAGAACAAAGACTTTCCAGGGTCAGGTTTTCCTGGCCTACGTGACCTACTATGCGGTCGCACGTTTTATCCTCGAGTTCATCCGCGACGATCCTCGAGGACGTTACGTTGGCAATCTTTTTTCCACGTCGCAACTGATCAGTTTGCTAATGCTGCCCGTTGCTAGCTATCTGTTGTTCCACTTCAAGAGACGCAAGCGCCAAGACTCTGTTCCCGCAATTCGTCTGATTGAGTCCGCGCAACTGCGGAGGACTGCGTAGTCGCTTTTTCACAATCTGCTGAGGCGTGATGAACGGTTCAGCGGGGAAGATGTCCGATTTTTAACGCAAATAGATCACCTCTCAGAACGACAAACCACTCGTAAGAGCAAAAGGATGAAACGGAGACTATGACAAAAAAACTTGTTTTCCCAGCCGTCTGTATTTTGCTTCTGGCAGTTTGCGCTGTGCCGATGTTGGCGCAGCGAAACGTCCAGTTAATGACCAATGCAGTGTGGAGCGATCCCGTTAAGGCCGATGTTTCTGCGCCATTGCGGTCATATCCCACCCTGCCCATGGCGGTTTCGTCGCGGGCCCATGCTCCCCTGAAGCCGAAAGGTCAGCTATTGAAGGCAGGCGGATCTCATGGCGGACAAGCCTTCGGCGCGCCAGTCGGCAGGCTCGGACCAGCCGTCGGCTTAAGCTTCGATGGCATATCCATTGATCCGAACTCTCCCTCCACCGAAAATTGCGCGAACATCATCGGCGGGCAGCTTGCTCCACCCGATACGAATCTTGCGGTCGGTGATACTCAAGTAGTGCAGTGGGCGAATATCTGCTATGCGGTTTATGACAAAGCTACTGGAAATCTGATTGCGGGCCCGTTCGCCGGCAATCAATTCTGGGCGGGGTTCGGCGGCGTATGCCAAGCCAATAACGACGGCGATCCTATTATTCAGTGGGACAAAGCCAACCACGTGTGGGTTGCCAGCCAGAACGTGTTCGGGCCATTTGCGACCTGCGTAGCTGTCTCGCAGACAGCAGACGCCACAGGCGCCTACAATCGGTATCAATATTCACAGCCCGGTTTCCCCGACTACCACAAGTGGGGACTAACGGCGCACGCTTATTACCAGACCCAGAACAATTTTGGCACCGGCTCTGCCTATGTTGGCGTGACGGTATGCGCGTATCAAGCTGATGCTATGCGCTCCGGCAGCAAGAAGGCAAAACAGGTCTGCATGGTGGATAACTCTAACGGCACGCTGTTCGATGACAGTATGCTTCCGGCGGACACAGATCAGGATCCTCCCGCGCCCGCTCCATCTCCAGAAGTTTTGGTGGGAAGCATAGATAACACGAATCCAGGCAGCAACATTTACGAGTACGTATTCACCGTTAACTTCAAAGGCAAGGGTAAGGCAACTTTGGCCGGGGTTAACGGCAGCTTGCCCATCTCCGTGCCCAGCTACAGTCTGGGTTGCGGCGGCTTCGGTGCCTGCATCCCGCAACCCACAACAGCGAACGGGACGCCGGAAGCTCTTGACGCACTCGGCGACCGCCTAATGTACCGGCTGGCTATGTTCGACGATGGTACCAATCAGCACTTCCTGGTAACGCACAGCGTCAACGATGGAGCTGCGGTTGGGGCTCGTTGGTATGAATTCACAGCTCCAACCGGAACAACCAGCCTGAGCTTGGCTCAGACCGGTCAAACACCGGCCGATGGCGAATATCGCTGGATGGGTTCGGTGGCGCGTGATACGTTCGGTGACATCGCCTTGGGCTACAGCCGATCTAGCGCTACCACCGGAGACTTCCCGTCAATCTACGTTTCTGGCCAGACTGCTGGAGAGCCTGCTGGCACCACTGATACGGAAGTTCTCGTCAAGGCAGGTGGTGGCTCGCAATTCGCAACCGCTAACCGCTGGGGCGATTACAGCAGCATGGCCCTGGACGGCACCGACCATTGCACCTTCTGGTACACCACTGAGTACTATCCGTTCGACGGTTCGTTCCAGTGGTACACACACATCAACTCGTTAAAATTCCCGAGCTGCCCTTAGTTACCAGTACGCGGTCAGCCGAGAGTATTTGTTCGAATTGCAGTAGTTAAGGTAATTGGGGCCCCTCGCTATCAAGCTCCTCGCTCGAGACCGGCGCATAGCCGCTGGCCGGTTTCGGGCATGGAGGCATTACAGTCCTCCATAATCGCGGCGCGCCCGAGTTAAAAATCGGGTTTCAAGGAGAGAGAGAAAATGAGAAAACTCATCTGGGTTGGGATCGTTTTGGGTCTGGTCCCACTGTATATGGGTTCGGCTTGCGGTGGTTATTTCGGCTGGCCGGGCCTCACCACCTCAGGCGGCGATGCCAAGATTGCCGAGGAAGTTTCGGTCGGGGATCCTGGACAACTGGACAACGGTCTCTGGACCTATTATTCAAGCTACAACAACGTCGGCGGACAGCATGTTAAGTCAGTGTCCACCTATCGAGATGGCACCGCGCCGTTCGGCCTGTTTACGACTGACGGAAATCTCGAGCAGCATTTCAACGATCATGTCGGGGTAATCACCTCCAGCGCCACTGACGCCAATGGCGATGGGGTAGTTGATTTCAACGATTATGATCTGCTCAGCGCTTTCTGTCCCGCGGTCGGTGGCACCGGCAGTTCCGCCAGCAGCGGTGGCTTCAAGGCGTATTGCACCAAAGGCCTCTGGCAAGTTCTGGTGGCTGGTAGCTTCACGGAAGAGACCAAGCAGACCGTTCCCGGTAGCAAGTATGCAAATGCCCTCGGCAACGGCTCCAACTTTAGCCCTGTTACCGCGGGCCAGATACTGGCTTCGAGCAAGCTAATCTCTGGTAACAGCGGCGGCATCGTCGTCTCGGTTAACGGCGCGACATTGTCCAATGGCGCTTCCCATACTTTGAGTGTTCCCGCGAGCGCGAATGTCTATGGGTTTGGTCACGGTATCGCGATTGACGCAACTCAACCCGGCTTGAAGGAGCTTGCAAGTTGGTTGGCTGCGCAGTGGGCAGGACAGCACGATGGCGTGTACCCTGTAACGCTTTCCTTCAATGGCGGAGCGGCGCGGGCCACGGTCAAGATTGCGGGCGGCAACACTGCCAGCTTGATCTTGAACCACTACGCTTCGCAGTAACTGCGGCGTGGATTGTTGAATTTGCCGTGCCGGGGGGCATATTGACCCCTCCGGCACGGTCTCTTATTTCCGAGGGGCTGGAGAAGAGAGCCGGTTACTGTACCTTTTGCAATTCGCGCATCGCCGCCTGATATCGCTCCGTCTGTGGTTCTGTCTTCGTCTTGAGTGCCAAGCCTCGATAGCTCTCAAATTGCTGCTTTGCCTTCTGCTTGTCGCCAGCTTCTTCGAACCAATAGCCCAGTTGATTGTGAACTGGGATTTGCAGCGGAGGGAATTCCAGCAGCTTCGAGGCTGCCTCGATCGCGTGCTTCGTATCGCCGCTTTCCTTGTAGGTGAGCGCCAATTCCGAGTAGGCGTCCCAGTCGTGGGGATCAATTTTTATGGCGCGCTGAAACTGTGCCACGGCTTTGTCCTTCTCTCCCAAGCGCCGGTAATCTTTGGCCTCTCGGAGGGCCAGTAGTGCCCAGTCGGGTTTGAGTTTTAGTCCTTGCTCATAGGTGGCAATGGCTTTGTCGTAATGATGAAGGTTGTCTTCGTGCACGCCAACAGCAAAAAACTCTTCAGCGGACTTCGGATTAGTCAACGTGAAAGGTGGAGCCACCGTTTCCATTTTGCGGAAGCGCTCCGGGTTCTTGGCGTATGTGATGGCCTGGTCGTCCTGGGGCGCATTGTTCGATTGGACTTGCGGCTGAACATTCGCTAGTGACGCCTTGTCTTGTTGTTCGGAAGATGATACAGATTGTTTTTCTTTGGCAGGCTTGGAACTGCATCCCAGCCCAACCAGTATGAGCGCGCACAGAACGTAACCAAAGACCCACTGACCAGACCGCATGGCTGACTCTTCTCCCCTTACAGCGAAGCCGGATTCTACTGCCCCAAGCGTTGCACCGTCAATTTTAACGGCATCGGTGGTGAAGCGGAAATCCTGGAGCAGGGAAGACCTGCTTCCGGCGCTCTCGGGATTGATGCTGGGTCTTGCCTTTGCACCAACAAATCTTGTCATCCTGGCTTTCATCGGCTTGCTTCCCCTGCTGATTTATCTCGATGGACCGATTACGGTCACCAGAATCGTTCGCGCCAGCTTCATCTTTCCCTTTGTCCTCTACGGATTCACATTGAACTGGCTCGCCGGAATGGCGGGCTTTTCCTGGCTTGCCGTGCCCGGTTATCTCATCATCGTTTTTGTGTACTCTTGTGGCTTCTTTGTATTCACGCTGCCGGTTGTCCTGCTAAAGAAATATCTCCGGCTGCCGTTCATTGCGACTGCGCCATTCGCATGGGTAGCTTGCGAGCGCCTACGCGGCTACGGAGACCTTGCTTTTCCCTGGAGCAACTTGGGCTGTTCTCTGACGCGATTTCCGTTCCTGGTGCAATTCGCCGATCTCGTCGGCGTGTTCGGAGTTTCGTTCTGGTTGATTGTCCTCAATGTGCTTGTGTTTGAGATCTTCAAAGGGTTGCGTCATGGTGGTCGAACCAGGGGATATGCAATCGCTCTCGGTCTTGTATTCGGCGGTGTGATCACTTATGACGCGGTGCGTTGGTTCGGCGGCGTCGGCCCGGCGATGGGATACAAGGAGATCGCCGTTATCCAGCCGAATGTTGCGCAAAAGATCAAATGGGACGAACACTACAGCCGGCAAATTTTAGACCATGTCTTCACGATGAACGCCGCCGCGACCAAGCCTTCCACGGATCTTGTCGTTTGGCCCGAGACAGCCATTCCTTATTACGTTGACGAGCAGCGGACATTTCATCTGACCGAAATGGGCAAACTGCCGGGCGGAAAGACGCCGATTTTGACCGGTCTGCTCACCTCTTCGCGTGACCCCGTGGGAACCACGCACTATTTCAATGCTGCGGCGCTCTTCAACTCACAGGGCGAAATGCAGGGGCGGTACAAAAAAACTTACCTGGTCCCTGGCTCGGAAGGTTATCCATTTCGCAAGCTTCTGGGTTTCACTCGCGCATTCTTTTCTATTCAGGACGTCAGTTACGGGGCGATGGATCCGGGCCACGAATTCACTGTCTTCCAGATTCCTGGTGCAAAGTTTTCAGTGATGATCTGCTACGAGTCGGTCTATCCGCAGTTGACGCGCGGGTTCCGCCTAGCGGGCGCGAATTTCATCGTGAATATCACGAATGACGCCTGGTTTGGGCACTCATTCGCTCCTTATCAACATGCGGACTTTCTCGTGTTGCGTGCCATAGAAAATCGTACGGCGATTGTGCGCTGCGGGAATACCGGCATCTCCGGGTTCGTTGATCCATTAGGTCGCTGGCAACAAAAAACAGCAATTTTCACCGAAACCATTATTTCTCAAAGGGTGCCGGTAACCGACCGCCTCACTTTCTACACTCGATTCGGCGATTTGGTAGTCTATGTGTCCTACGGCGCGCTGGGGTTGTTCTTGTTGATGGCGCTGAAGAAGAAACTGTCTCGCTAATCCGAACAAAGGGGACTTATGTACCGTTATCTAACGCTTCTGGGAGTGGTTATCATCGTATTCAGCGTTGTCGGCGGAGCCATTGAGATTTCCACGAGCTACAACGAGTATCAGAGTCTTCTCCACGTCTCTGGAGCCCCCGGTTCGAATCCACTGACGGTGCTCGACGAAGCTCGCTGGCAAGCTGCGCGCCTAATAGGGGGCGGGGTAATCGCTGGAGGCGTTATTGCGGGATCAATACTGATGGGGCTGGCCTGGATCGGCAAGACCATTGAAGAGGTGCGAGATGCGCTCGGTGCGGATCTTGGTGAAGATGCGCATCAACCCGCGAAGGCTTCCGCGAGCCACTAAGCCGGAGCTGGCTGCGGGTTCGAATAGCAATTTGGACAAATCCAGCGGGGTTGCTGTTTGCGCACAAGTGTCAAGCCAATTGCCATTACGGCAATTCCCATCAGATAGAACGCAAACACCGCCCCGGCAAAGATCAATAGAACGACCCAGAACGAGTCATACTTCGGCTGAGAAGTCCTCTGCAGAGAAGTTGCACACGTAGGGCACGTCCGGCCGCGCGCACGCCGCAAGCTCAAGTTTCGTATGGGCATCGCTCAGAGTCGCTTAAGCGCAATAGATCTTTGTTGTTGTAACGGCGGCGATCATTTCAGGTGCCTATTGACCGCCTTGGTCATCTGAAACATGTCCAACTTGGCGCCACCAAAAATAGGCTGCAACTTGTCATCCGCGAGGATTTCACGCTTATTCTGCGGATTCTGCAATTTGTTCTTCTTGATGTGCGCCCAAATCTTTTTCGTGACCTCACTACGGGGAAGCGGTTCTGCGCCGACAATCTTGGCTAGCTGCTCTGAAGGTTGCATGGGTTTCATAAATGCGCTGTTCGTCTTTGCCTTACCTGCCGTTTTTGCCATTTGTCTCTCCGTCTGAAAAATTAACTCGAAACCAGTCGAATTGTAACGGAATTCCGCCGTCGGGTGGACATTCCGAGATTTTTACCGCTTCAGTTCAATCACCTGTATCTATCGTACAAGCGAGCACACCGTTTGCCGGAATAGCGAGGCGTTGGGGGCCGGTACGCGAAACCTGGCGCTATTGCCCGCGAGGGCGGACCACATATGCGCTGAATCACTGATGAATTGTTGTGATGCTGGCATATCGAACGCTTCAGAATTGGGCGCTCACATGGAGCCCGGTTTTTTTCCAACTGAGAGGAGGTAGGATAAGCGCGCCTGATTTCAGCTTCCACCCGGTTACATCATGCGAATCGGCAACAACCTTTCTCACGTTTCGTTCGATACCGTGAATTTGAAATTGCACCTCGTGAAACCACGGCTGAAAAGAACCCTGGGCTGCAGACACATCAACAACCACTTGATCCACAGTCGCGCTGCAGGTGAACTCAATGCGTAACGTTTCGCCATTCTTATAGGCAAGCGTATTGCCGTCGTCGCTATACAGAGTGCCGTGGCATTGGGTTCCAGGATAGACCTCCAAAGTGAGGGGGCCGCGTGGAGTTTCATCGACATTCTGCACAACCGGTTGCTCGGGAATAATGCTCCCGCTTTTCACGAAAGCTGGAAGCGCATCGAGAGCAGGATTGAGTTCAATCTCTTTTCCTCCTGTAACCTTTGCGCCAGTCCAGAAGTCATACCAATCACCTACCGGCAATGAGACCGAATATTTGCCGACAAAATCCCAGACCTTGGGAGCAATCAGAAGATCTTCCCCAAACATGAATTCGCGATCGTTCAAAGCCAGATTGTTCTGGTCTGGGAATTCCATGAACATCGGCCGCATCAGCGGCACTCCGGTCCGGGACGTCTCCTCCATGCCGGTGTAGATGTAAGGCAGGAGACGGTATCGGGTCTCGATGTAGCGACGACGGATTGCCTCGTGCTCCGGTCCATCCACCCAAGGCTCGCGAAAGCGGGTTTCCTTGGCAGCATGGTTGCGATAAATGGGATTGAACGCGCCCAGCTCCATCCACCGCGTAAGTAGTTCAGGGGTTGGACTTCCATTAAAACCGCCGATGTCCGCACCAACAAAGGCATAACCCGACAGGCCGAGATTTAGTAATTGTGGAATGGAGAGGCGCATGTGGTTCCAGGTTGCGCTATTGTCTCCGGTCCATGTAGCCGCGTAGCGCTGCGTGCCGGCAAAAGCCGCCCGGGTCAGCACAAAGGGACGCAGATTGGGCTGAAGCCGAAGCAAGCCTTCATAGGTGGAGCGTGCATTTTCCATTCCGAACACATTGTGAATTTCGCGGTGGTCAGCTTGGCGTCCTTCAACGCTGTGAACCACATCGAGTGGCATTGTCTTGGATGGGTAGCGAAATACCGCGGGCTCATTCATATCGTTCCAGAATCCCCGCAACCCGTCGCTCACGAAATCTGTGTACAACGTGCCCCACCAGCGTCGGACCTGCTCGCGGGTGAAATCGGGAAAGACGCTGTCGCCCGGCCACACCTTGCCCACGTAAACTGAGCCATCTGGATTTTTAACGAAATAATCCGATTTCATTCCTTCATCGTAAGGGCGATATCCTGGCAAATCTGCTATGTGTAGGTCGGTGATGGCGACGACTTTGAATCCTTCGGCCCGCAAATCTTTGATCATGCCCTGGAAATTCGGGAAGCGCTCTGTGTCCACGGTGAATGGCCGATTGTTCTTCTGATAATCGATGTCCAGGTAAATCACGTCTGCCGGAATTTTCCGTTTCCGGAATTCACTAGTAATCTGGCGTACTTCTGATTCGGGATAGTAACTGTACCTACACTGCTGATAGCCGAGCGCAAACAAAGGTGGAAGGGGCGTGCGCCCCACCAGTTCGGTGAACTGCTCAATGACTCGCTTCGGTTCAGGACCATAAAAAAAATAATAATCAAGGCCGCCGCCGTCAGCACCGAACGAATACGCACCCACATGCTCCTTGCCAAAATCAAAGCTGCTGCGGTAGGTGTTGTCCAGGAAAATTCCGTAGGAAGCCCCATCGCGTAGCGCAAAGATGAACGGAATGTCCTTATAAAGCGGATCGGTGGATTCTTGCCAGCCGAATGCATCGGTGTTCCACATTGTGAACGCAAGGTCGCGATGATCCATCGGTCCGGTTTTATCGCCTAGACCGAAGTAGTGCTCGTCCTCAGGCATCGTTTTCCAGATCTTGAACCCGCTTCCAGCGAACATTACTGGCAGCGAAGGCAGATCTTCCGAGATCAATGCGCCTGACGGTTGCAGGAATGCAATCCGTAACGGCGATTTGTAAACGCGGACGGTCAGCGATCCGGTCTGTAGGGATATATGATCGGCAGCATCTGCGATCTCTAACTTCGGATCGTTATTCTGAAATGCCTGGGGCAACACAGCAAACGACGTCAGTTGCTTTGACTCGTCCTGAACCGAGTAGCGTACCCGGACCGTGGTTTTGGAAACAGCCGTGATGCGAACGTTTCCATGTTGTGCGTGAATCTCAATGCTGTCATCTCGCTTCTCGAATGAGGAGACGTCTCCAAGAGTCTGCCAACCCGCTTGTGGGAGCGCGGTTTGCGCGTGTGCCGCAAGCAACTGGCAGACTACGAACACAAGGCTGATCGAAATTGATTTTCGTGAAACAGTGCGGCGTTGCATGGAAGCAGCCTTCGCGGGGCTTAGCCTAACATGCAAATGTTTTTTGTATTCAAGAAAAATTACGGAGAAAATGTTGTTGTTTGATCGAACGGAAATCGAAGTATGAGAGATGCGAAACAAAAATGTACGAAGGGCTAACCCGCACTTCTCACCGAAGATATAGCAAAAGGCCGTCACTTCTGGCATAAACATGTTTATCGAGAACAAGTTTGCGCCCAGAAAGGGACGGCCTTCGCTATGACAGAGTGTAATCAAGACAGTTTTGAGTTTGAAGAGCTTTTTTCTCGCCAGGTGGTGGCGCGGTTCGACGGTGGAACGATCAGTTCCGATGCCGGTGGATTGCTGCTGCGAGAGACCGACCGCCGGATCCGATTGCTGAAGCGGCTGCGGGATTGTTTTCACGATGGACGGAATCCTGCGCGGATCGAGCACGGGCTGGAACAGATGCTGGCGCAGCGCATTTATGCGCTGGCGCTGGGCTACGAAGATCTCAATGATCACGACCAGTTGCGGGAGGATCCGCTGCTGGCAGTGTTGACGGGGAAGAGCGATCCTACCGGGCAGGATCGGAAACGGCAACGGGATAAGGGCAAGCCGTTGGCGGGCAAGA
>QHZR01000320.1 GCA_003224755.1 Acidobacteriota bacterium | reverse complement strand
ACCGCCATGGCGGCAAGTTTCTGGAACGCCGTCCAGTTTCGCAACGCAACATTGGTATAAAGCAGAGGCACCTTCGTCGCTGAATGCAGAGCTTCTTTCTGCTTATCGGGAAGCTCCGCACAAATATATGGAATGACCATGTTCCAACAGGCGAGCACAGCATGCGGAGCGCGCACGGTATAGAGCTTTCCCAAACGGGAATACGTAATCTCGACTTCATTCGCCGATGCGGCCTCGCCAACGTGCCGAACTCGCACTGCCGTGCTGTTCAGGCGAATACGAACCGGTGATGACTCAATGTCGACCTTGGAGTAATTGGCTTTCGTCGTTATCAAGTCCTCGACGGAATTTCCGGGTAGGACTTCCGGCACCAACCTGCGCACGAGCAATCTTGCAATCGAGGCATTGCCATCCGGAAAATGATAGAAGTAGTTCTCGGCTTCCTCGTTGGGAATTATGTCGCGGTTCATTCCCTTGCCGGCGCCGGGCTCAAGATTCAATCCGCGAAACCCAAGGAAACTGTAGCCCCACGCATCCTGCGCCGACATTGCGTCGATCCCAAGACCAAACAGCGCTTGCGGAGCATTCTGATAGAGCTTGACGATTTGCGGATCAACCCGCGCGATGTCGGTCAGATAATGCGCGTAGCTCATTCTTGCCAGGCGCGCTTTTTTTTCGTCAGAACTCAGCCCCGGAAAATAGTCGGCGCCGCGACGCAACGACACCAGATCACGCTTGGCCGCTTCCGAGAGCGGAGCGTCTGCAAGAAAACGTTCCCATATCTTCTGCCGCTCAGGTGTGTCATCGCCTTCGTTGTGCGAGCCCCCGACCGGCAAAGGATTCACGGTGAGCACGTCAGAACCAAATGTCTCTTTGTCGAAGAAGACGCTTGGGACGAGGCCGCGGGACGTATAGATCTCTCGCGCAATGTGCTTCTCGAAACTGGGAACATCAATGCCCAATTCTTCGATCAGGCGCTTGGCAACCGGGCTATAAGGCGCAGGACTCTCGATCGAAAATGATCCGCCGTACCCGAGCAGCTTGCGATCGCCGACCGTGAACTCATTGCGCTTGGCGTGTCCGCCGAAGTCGTCGTGATTTTCTATGATCAGAATGCGCGTATTCGGATTCGTTTTGCGGAAAAAATAAGCGGACGACAATCCGCTAATACCGCCGCCCACAACGATGAGATCGAAAGTCTCCCCGGTCTCAACCGGCTTACCTGCCTTCTCCCAAAAATCGCCATCGCGCAAACTGTGAGCGACTTCGAACGCGCCCACGTGGCTGCCACGCAAGCCCGTTAGTGCCGGAGGATAATAGTCAGGAGATTTTTCGGGATCAAGGTCGTGCTGGAGCGCCGCCAACATGTGAGGAGGGAGTAGCGAAGCGCCCGCGGTTACCGCCACTCCGTTTAGAAAGTCCCGCCGCGTAATGCTGCGGTCCATTCCTAATTCTTTATCATTCGCATCTGCCATGGTTGGGCTTTGGGCTGTAGGTGTTAGGCATTTACGGATTCTGGAGCGGGCTTGCTTCGTCCGCTTTCTTGACCGCAGATTCCGCTCCCTGAAATCCGATCTTGCTGTGGGTGCCGTCACAGAATGGCTTGTTGACCGATCCGCCGCAGCGGCACAACGAAAACGCCGGCTTCCCGGTCAGGTCGTACTTGTTTCCGTCGGCATCCACCAACTCAACCGACCCCTCGGGTGCCTCAACTCGATAAGGACCGTTTTTCCGGACTGTGATTTTGATCGCAGGCATGCGCTCTCCAGGAATGCAGCTTGAAATGATTCAGAAGTACACCCAAGAAGATATCAGTTCCAGATGAAGACCTGCCAGTGGCCGGGCGGGTGGGAAGTGCCTGCCCTCTAGGATCTCAGCGATTTCCCTGCGACCTCTGCGGTTAAAGGCTGTTGCGTCACGCGGCGCGCGCTTTTTGTGTTGCGACTCTGCGGTACAGTTGAATGTAATTGTCCGTCATGCGATGGGCATTGAAGCACTCGCGCGCCCGCTGGAAAGCCCGATTCGCAAAGCTGCGCTGCATCTGCAGATCGCCGCTGAGAATACGCACCGCCTCGGCCAGGCTGTCCGCATCATTGGTCCTAAAATACACGGCCGCCTGCCCCCATATTTCCCGCAGCGACGGAATATCATTCAAGATCAGAGCGCACCGCGACAGCGCCGCCTCAATCATCGTCACTCCGGAAGGCTCGTAGCGCGCCGTCCCCGCATACATGGCGGCCTTGCTATAAAGTAGCCGCAACTGTGACTCCGTCTGCGCTCCCCGCACCGCAACTCCAGTGTTCCCGTCGCTAAACTTTACGTCCGTCCGCACCGTTGCCGCCCTTTGTTCCAGCGCCTCCGCACCCACAATGCAAACCGGTACTGTCTGTTT
Organism: Acidobacteriota bacterium; assembly: GCA_003224755.1. Lineage (GTDB taxonomy): Bacteria > Acidobacteriota > Terriglobia > Terriglobales > Acidobacteriaceae > Gp1-AA145. Next base: position 3,854 of record QHZR01000320.1, on the reverse strand, counting down.
CTGGAGCGTGAGCAAGCTGACTTGCTTTGCCGGATCCACGAGGCGCCCGATCGCCAGCACCGAATCTTCCTTCTTTACATAAGGATTGAACAATATCGGATTCCGCCCATGATGAATCACAGTCTCGCGCGCCCCTTCGGAGTACGCCGACCGCACCGCGCACAACATCCACTCATTCGGGGCGACCACCGCATCCGCCTCCGACACTCCCTGAGAAATCGTCTTCCGATACCATCGCAGCCACGCACTTTCTTTGGGCTCGCTCCCGTGCACCGCCTTCCACCACGTCACCAGATCGCCATGCGCCACCACCACTCGCGGCACGCGCACCGGCAGCGCGCCATAACACAAATGATTCAAGTGCAGCAGGTCTGGCTTGATCTCCTTCACCAGCGCGCACAAATACTCCGATGCTTCTTCGAAATGCTGTTCACCTTCGGTCATCCAGTCGAGGCGAAACGCCGTCGGGACATAATGCAGGTCCGGCAGCCGCTCCATCCACGAGGTCTGATCCGGGAGTGGAATCTCGCCGAAACTCACCAGGGTCACGCGATAGCCGCGCGCAATCAGCCCACACGTCAGCTCGCGCGTGTACGTCCAGATTCCGTTCATCGTGTCGGACGTGATCAGTACGTGCATAACAGAACCGAGAGCCCAGCGCGTTTTGTGGGACAGGGTGGGGAGTTTGACTGCGTCAAAGTCGCCATGCAATCGAATTTCCCACACTAGTCGCAAAAAACGCGACTAGAATGGGCACCCGCGACCTTCATTCTATTTGTGAAGGTTCATTTCCCGAAGTGATTTCTGCCGTCCGCAAGCGTTTGCACAATTTCTGCGAGTTCGTGCATATCCGCTACAATCTCCGAATGTTTCGCCTGATGGTCATAACCGCGCACCCCGACGATGAGGCCGGTAACTTCGGCGGAAGTCTTCGCCTCTATCGCGATCGCGGCGCGGAAACCTGCGTCATTTGTCTTACGCCGGGCCAGGCCGCGACAAATCGCGGACCCGCCAAGTCGGATCGCGAGCTTGCCGAGCTTCGCCGCCAGGAATTCGTTGCTTCCTGTGAAATCCTGCGCGTCACCGAGCCTATCGTTCTCGATTATCCCGACGGCCAACTCCATCGCCAGGAACTCAACCGCGTGGTCTATGACCTCGCTCAGCGTATCCGTAAATTTCGCCCGCAGGTGCTGCTCACGTTCGGCGCGGAAGGCGGCATTACGGGCCATCCCGATCACTCCATGGCTGGAATTTTTGCCACTCTCGCCTTTCACTGGGCCGGACGCTCAAACCGTTATGCCGATCAACTCGAAGCTGGCGTCGTCCCGCATCGCACGCAAAAGCTGTACCACGGAACATCAGAATTCGCGTTGCCCAATCGGCAGCCCATCAACTTTCCACCGGCCAGCGCGATCATCGATATCGGCGATCACGTCGAAACAAAAATTGCCGCCTTCAAGGCCCACACAACTCAGTCACCACTCTTTCCGCTGTTCGAAGAAAATATTCGCAAGCACGGCGCGCAGGAAATGTTCCATCTCGCCGCGCACAGCCATGCCGACCACGCTTCCCACGAAACCGACCTGTTCGCGGGCATCAAAGAAAACTGACGTGTGAACAGGCGACAGCTGTACAATCCCATCGCGAGCCATGGAATTAAAAACCATCCTCAGCAAGTTTATTTACCGCATCGAGCCAAAGCCCGGCGCAGGATTCATAGCCACCTGCAAAGATTCCACCGCTCCCGCCATCGAAGGCGCTACTCGTCAAGAGGTCCAGCGGAAAATTCAGGAGAGCATTGCCGCGAACCTCGGCACGCAGTTTCCCGCCCTGCAGTCCGCGCTGGCGGGTAATGACGTCAAGCTGCACTATCACATCGAAGCCAAACCAGGCGGGGGCTTCGTCATCCATCACGGCGATCCAAATTCGTTTGGTCCCGAGCATGCGCCCATTGAAGGCTCAACGCGCGAGCACATGGAGAATCTGATCGAGTCGAAGATTTTTTCGGCGATTATGGACCGGCTTCCACCCGAACTGCATCAGCAAGTCGCCGACAAACTCAACTCCGGCGGCCTCGATATTGACGTCAACCGCACCATCAGCGTCTCGAGCCGCGGCAGCCCGTTTACGCCCGTAATCGGAAAAAGTTCTGCTCCGGCTTTGGATCAGAATTTGCCTTCAGCTCTTGGAACAACTGACCCCACGTCGTCTGGCACGAACTCGCCAATCATTCGATACGACGGCAATTCTCCGGTGCAATACGAAAAGAGTTCGAGCGGCGCCCTCATCCGATTCTTGCTTGCCCTGGCCATCGTCGCGGCAATGATCTACGTCTTCCTGCACCGCCACTGAGCCCTGCGGCGCACAAACCGTGGACCGCTCACGTTGTCCGTGCTTGCTCGCGAGAGTCGCTTGATCGGCACGGCTAAAGAAGGAAGCGCGACGGAACGGAGCGGCTCGCGCCGAGCTGAAGCTCGCTAAATTCTTGTTCGCATCAACGCGGCCATGAATGGCCGCTCTTCCACGGCGCTATCCGAGACTCAAGGCCGCTCCAACTCATCATTAGAGTGGCTTCCCAATCTCCCAGTGATGTCCGAACGGATCACGTACTCGACCCACACGCCAGCCGTATTCTTTGTCTTCGATGGGAGAAATCACAGCGGCACCAGCACTCGTGGCACGCGTGAAGACCGCGTCCGGATCAGCCACCACCATGACCATGCGTACCATGGTGCCGCGAAAATCAGGCCCTAGCGACTCAGGGCTGAAGTTCAAGAATTCCGGAGCTTCATCGGCCACCCAAAACTCCGCTCCTCCCACCGACATCTGCGCTATCACGCCCTTTCCTTCCTCGCCGATGCGGAACAATTCCTCCGCTCCAAACGCCGTTTTGTAAAACTCGATCGCCTTTGCCCCGCGCCGCACCGAAAGCATCGGGGATATGGAAGTCTTCGCGGCCATGCAATACTCCTGTCTCGCTGAGATCAGAATTCGCTTGGAATTATGCCACGGGTTGCTCACATTGTTCGCGCATGCTCGCAAGGTCGCCCTGATCGGCACCCTTCGACTGCGCTCAGGGCAGGCTCCTTCGACTCTGCTCAGGGCAGGTCCGCGCCACATCAAATCAAGAGCGTCGGACAGGAGTATCCGACCCACACAGGTGGGTGAAGTCCTGATTGTCCAATTGCAGTGCATGCAAACAGCAGGTCCCTCGACTTGGTGATCTTTCGTCGCGAAAGATCACGCGGCGCTCGGGATGACAGATATGGGGGTGAAAAGTTGGGAGGAACAACGCCGGATCGTCAATTGCTGTCTTCAGTTTTCCGCAGTTGTTCCGCCTTACTCTGCGCCTCTTGTGACTGCGCCATCATCCCTTTGCCTTTGTAAGCATCAGCCAGACCGGTCTCTACGTACTGGTCGTCCCCGTTTTGCTGCCGCTCTTTTTCGAATGCCGTGATGGCTTCGTCGTAGTTCCTCTGCTTGTTATATAAATTTCCAATCTCGTAATAGATCCCTTCGAAGTCGGGTTCAAGGCGGACCGTCGTGCTGTATTCCTGAATTGCCGCCGCATAGTTTAGTTCTTCTGCCAAAACCATCCCCATACCATAGTGCGCATCGGCATCGTTTGGGTTTTTGGCAATTCGGTTATTGAAGAGCTGCTTGGCTTCAGGGATGCGCCTTTCACTTATCAAGGTCATGCCAAGTTCATAGCTTGCCCACGGATACTGTGGCTGAAGTTCGAGGACCCGCTTGAGCTCACTTTCTGCTTGATCGTATTGCTTCAAGTTGGAGTATGCGTGCGCAAGGGCGAAGTGTGCCGGCACAAACGTGGGCCGCGTCTGGATGATCTTTTT
>QHZR01000319.1 GCA_003224755.1 Acidobacteriota bacterium | reverse complement strand
TGCTCCCAAGAATGACTTGGAATCTGAAATGACACAATATCTCCGCAAGAAGTATGACCACGTAAGTTGCGAGAGAATCCTTTCCGGTCCCGGCATCAAAAACATCTACGATTTTCTTCGCGATGCCGGAAAGGCCGAAGAACCCGAGTGGCTGCAGAAGCAGATGGCCGAAGCGCCTGATCAGCCCGCCTTGATTTCGCAGCTTGCCCTTGAAAAGCAGTCGGCAATTTGCGATCAGACTTTGAATATTTTCGTCGGCGTCTATGGATCGGAGACGGGAAATCGCGCACTGAATTTTATGGCCAACGGCGGCGTATTCATCGGTGGCAGCATCGCAGCAAAAATCGTCCCTCGAATGAAAGATCCCATATTCATGAATTCTTTCCTGAATAAGGGACGCATGCGCTCTTTGCTCGCCGATATGCCGGTGAAAATCGTGATGAATGACGATTCGGGCATCATCGGCGCTGCGCAATATACGCTGATTCAAAAGGCGTTCAAGAACCCAATTCGAGCCTCAGCTTAATAACTCGGCCGCCTCCGGATCCACCCTTTTGTGAAGTCGTCGAGATCGCATACTGCCCGGCGTTCACGTTTTTGCGCCTAGCGCGTCTAACTCAGATTGACCAAGCTCAACGCCTGCTGCAACAATACCTTTCGTTTCGAGGAGACATTCATGCGTGGTTGTACGCTCCTGCTGTTGATCACTCTCTCCGTTTCACTGTTCGCACAAACAGAACAACATGGAATTCAGGTCGGCGACCTTGATCGCAATGCCGATCCCTGCACGGACTTCTTCCACTATGCGAACGGGACTTGGCGGGCGCAGAATCCCATTCCCGATTACATGGACCGCTGGAGCCGGCGGTGGGAATCGGGCGAGAAGGCGAAAGACCAGTTAAAGGTGATCCTGGAAGACGTCTCCAGCGGCACGGATTGGCCGCAAGGCAGCGTTGAGCAACTCGTCGGCGATTACTACGGCACGTGTATGGATGAAGCACGGGTCAATAAACTGGGAATCACGCCGGCGACGCCTATGCTTCGGGATATTGAAGCGATGAAGGGCCGTGATGACGTGCAGCGCATGATTGTCCGTCTGCACGAACTTGGCATCTTCGTGCCGTTCGGATTGGTTTCGGTGTCTGATAATCACAATCCGTCACAGACGATTGCCAACATCTTTGCCAGCGGACTGGGACTGCCGGACCGCGACTACTACCTGAAGGCTGAGCCGCGTTTCCAGGAAGCGCGCGAAATGTATCTGGTCCATGTCGAAAACATGTTCAAGCTGGCCGGTTACGAAGATGCTAACGCGAAGTCTGCTGCCAAGACTGTCTTCGAACTTGAAAAGAAGGTGGCGGAAAATTCGCTGGACAATGTGGCCTTGCGTGATCCGCAGCAGACGGACCATAAGACTTCGTTCTCAGACCTGAAGAAGATGACTCCGTCGTTCGACTGGGAAGCGTATTTTTCTGCCGCGGGCATTCCGCGCGCGGATCTCAACGTTGCGGAGCCCAAGTTCATGGCGGAGGTTGACCGCCAATTTCGCGACACTCCGATAGCCGACTGGAAGACTTACCTGAAGTGGCAACTTCTGCATGGCCAGGCTGATGTGCTTTCCGATGCCTTCGTCAACGAAAATTTTGCTTTCTATGGCCAATACCTGAGCGGCGCCAAGGAACTAAAGCCGCGATGGAAGCGCTGCGCCGAGTCTACCGATCAGTTGCTGGGAGAGGCACTCGGCAAGAAATACGTGGAGAAATATTTTCCGCAGGAGGCCAAGGCGCGTGCGCAGGAGATGGTGAAGAACATTCTGGCTGCCATGCAGGACACGATCGAAGGCCTGGAGTGGATGGGGCCGGACACCAAGAAGAAAGCGCTGGAGAAGCTGGCGACTTTCAATCCCAAGATCGGGTATCCGGACAAGTGGAAAGATTACAGCAGCATTTCGCTCAGCCGCGAATCTTTCTGGGCAAATGAGGTTGCCGCGGCCAAGTGGAACGTCGTGAGTGATACGTGGGCGTTGATCGGCAAGCCGACGGATCGCGGACGGTGGGGCATGACGCCGCCTACATCGAATGCCTACTACAACCCGCTGCTGAACGAAATTGTATTTCCGGCTGGCATTCTTCAGCCGCCGGCGTTTGATGTGCAAGGCGTGGATGCCATCAATTACGGATCGATTGGGGTGGTGATCGGGCACGAAATCAGCCACGGCTTCGACGATCAGGGTGCGCAGTTCGACGCTCAAGGCCGGCTCAACAACTGGTGGACTGCTGACGACTTGAAACGTTTCCAGGGCCGCACCGCCTGTGTCGCCAATCAGTTCGATAATTATTTCATTGAGCCAAACATTCATCACAATGGGAAGCTGGTGTTAGGGGAAAGTATCGGGGACCTTGCTGGCGCCAAAATCTCGTATCTGGCTTTTCAAAAAGCAAAACGGCAGCACCCGCAACCGACCTTGGATGGCTTTACTCCCGACCAGCAATTTTTCATTGCCTGGGGACAGTGGCGCGGCGATGAGATTCGTCCGGCGACACAAAGGAAAATGGTACAGGGAGATCCACACCCAATTGCTAAATACCGTGTGATTGGGCCGCTCTCGAATTTGCCGGTGTTCTCAACGGCGTTCAGTTGCAAACAAGGGTCGGCGATGGTGCGTCCGGCAGCGGAGAGGTGTGAGGTTTGGTAGGCACTGCGATCTGGAAGCTTCCTGCTTGTGCCTGTGCATTTCTCCTCGCAGGCAGCGCATCCATATTCGCTGCTCAGACTGCGGCGCAAGTTGCCGGCCGAACTCCGGCGTCAAACGATGGCTCCGGGGCTTTCGCCACCGGGAAGTACCGCAATGTGTTTGCTGAGTCCGGGCACTCGCGAAAGGAAATCTCAAAGAAGATCGAATCTGCATACCGTCAGTTGTTCCGTGGCGATCCTCAAACTCAGGCAATATTCTTTGCGGCCGGCAAGAATGCCAATGGGGCGCTGGCGTACATCACCGACTGGAACAATCACGATGTTCGCACTGAGGGCATGTCATACGGCATGATGATCGCCGTTCAGCTCAACAAAAAAAAGGAGTTCGATGCGTTGTGGAATTGGGCGAAGACGTACATGTACATCGGCGATCCAAAGCATCCATCGCATGGATATTTTTCCTGGTCATGCAAAACCGACGGAACGCCGAATGAAGAGACCGCTGCCCCTGATGGAGAAGAGTACTTTGTAATGTCGTTATATTTCGCCGCCAACCGATGGGGCAACGGCGCTGGCATCTACGACTACAAGCACGAAGCCGGTGGACTACTCACCAACATGCGGCATCGCACCGAACAAACCGGACCAACCAAGTTCGGCATGCGGACCGTGACAGCTGAAGTGAACGAAGAGTACAAAATGATCCGCTTCGTTCCGCAAATCACACGCGGCGATTTCACGGACCCTTCATATCATCTGCCCGCGTTTTATGAACTGTGGGCGCGATGGGGGCCGGCTGCCGACCGCGAGTTCTGGGCACAAGCGGCAGAGGCAAGCCGCGACTTTTTCGTAAGAACCACAAATCCGCAGACCGGCCTCGCTCCCGCCTATGCCAACTTCGACGGTACGCCGCATGGGAACCGCTTTCCGCAGTCGGCAATCTTCGGCTATGACTCCTGGCGCACCCCAGCAACTGGTCGGTGGATTGGTCGTGGTGGCGGAAGGCACCGCAGGAGCCGCAACTGAGCGACCGCATTCAGACATTTTTCTGGGCACAAGGAATAACTAGTTATGGCGCTTTGTACACGCTGGATGGCAAGCCCTTTGCCGGCCCGAATATCGAATCCGCCGCATCTCCGCCGACCGGGCTGGTCGCAACGAACGCCGTCGCCAGCCTGGCCGCAACGAATCCGCGTGCGAAAGACTTTGTTGAAGCACTCTGGAACACGCCCGTTCCGTCAGGCCAACTCCGCTACTACGACGGCATGCTGTATCTGATGAGCCTAATGCACTGCGCAGGCGAGTTTAGGATTTGGGGACCGCAGCGGTAATCGCGGCGACACGACTGATTTACATAAAGAGGCGTGAGGTTCGGTAGCAATTGCGATTCCAAGCCTTTGGCATGGCTCGATTTTGTGCGGAGGGCGGATTGCTCCGCCCTCCTCAGCGGCACATCAATTGACGCTCGTGTCATTCTAGTTGCTCTGCGGTTGTTGGCGTGCATTGGCCAAGGTCCTTGCTCATTTTGTGGACCTCGAACGTTGGTTCGCTCGAGCCGTCGTCCTTGGCTTTCTTGCCTGACAGCTCCACACGTTCTCCTGGCTTCAGGGTCTCATTCTGCGGGTTGCTGAGCCTGTAGGTCTGGTTGTCTTTCTCACTGACGAGCTTGTCTCCACCACCCGCCAAGCAGCCTCGCAGCTTGGCTCGATTGTGGTGCTTCCAGTAAAGCAGGCCACCAATAACGGCCGCTCCACCGACGACACCACCGATGATCGCACCCTTGTTGCTGTAGCTGCCGTGGGGCATGTAGGTGGGGCTCCCGGGCATGCCTCCGCCCATGCCGCCGCCGTATTGCGCAACAGCCAGGTTTGAGACCCCAAAAATCA
>QHZR01000299.1 GCA_003224755.1 Acidobacteriota bacterium | reverse complement strand
CCGTAGGCGGCGGGTTCTCTGCCGCTTTTTTTGTTTCCGGCGCAAATCCTGGCTGGTGAAGCACGCAAAGGAGGGCAAAATTCTGCACCACTTTGGCGCAACGTAAGTCCCTTTAGAATCAACACTTACAACATTAGCAAGTTATTTGTTTTAAGCGTTAACACCTTCGCGCTTGACTTTTGGCTATCAGTTGGTATATGATTGGCATGTTTCAACACTATCATACGCGAGGAGCCATGACAATCACCGAAGAGAAACCAGTCGTAGTCGAACGCACCCAGGATACGATCATAATCCGCGAGAACGGCCAAACCATTACCCGGAGTTGCAAAGTCGTTGTCCGCCACTCCCGCGATTGCCGCTTCAAGGATGAAGGCCCCAGCTTCGAAAGTTGCAAATGCCGCAAGTCACTTCGTATTTATGACGGCACAATCGGGCGCAATTATCATTCTAGCGCCAAGACGCGGAATTGGGAGACGGCGGTGAAACTGGCCCAAGACTGGTTGAGTAGCTTCGATCCAGATAAGAAGGCGCTGACAGAGGAGGTGGCACGGTTTCGGGCCAAGAAAGAAAAGATTGCCACCGTCCCACAGGCTGTATCTGCATTCATCGTGGACATGCGCTTCCGCCAACTTTCTCCTAAAACCGTTGACCGCGCTCGCTGCTTGCTTGGCGATGTGAAGCCAACGGGGGAAGTCACGAGGAGCGGGAAGCTATTTGACTGGCTCGAAAAGCAGAATCCGAAACCAACGCTCATATCCGAGATCACACCTGCGCACCTGACCGAATGGCGAACAACTTGGGGCTATGGTAGCGACATGACCGCCGCCGTTGGTTGGGATTTAGTTAAAGGTTTCTTCAAGTTCTGCAAGGGCCAGGGCTGGATTTCTGTCAGTCCCGCCGAGGGGATTCGTCGCCCCGCAATTGCAAGAGGGAATCGCACGGCCATCTTTAGCGACAAGCAATATGAAGCGATCCTCGCCAAAGCCAGCGGAAATCAAAGACTCAAAACGTTTGTTGAGTTGCTTCGCTGGAGCGCAATGGCTTTGATCGACGCCGTGGAGTTTGATACGAGCACGCTAGGCTCTGATGGCGTACTCCGGTACACGCGGATAAAGACCGGCAAGCTGGCCACGGTGAAATTGCCGGACCATGTTGTGGCTCTCCTCCGCAGCATCCCACTCGAATCCGACAACACACCGGAGCGACCCTTCCGCCGCAACGGACTCGGGATTGATTCGAATACCCATGACTGGCGACGCGATCTGCAAGACCTATTCAAGCGAGTGGGGATTACGGAAGTCAAAACGGAAGTTGGTACACGAGTGCCCCACCCTCACCAATTCCGCGATACGTGCGCCGTGTGGTATCTCCGTCAAGGAATGTCCTTGCATGGCGTAGCCAAAATCCTCGGTGATACCGTCAAGACTGTCGAGCGGCACTACTTGCCCTTCGTTCAGGAATTGGAAAAAGCCCACATCGAAGAGAATGCGGCGATCCTAGCTGCCGTCAAGACTGACATGCCCAAGACTGGCAAGGTGGTTGCCTTCGCTCGGTAATTGAAAGTTTTCCATCGGGCCGGACTTGTTCCGGCCTTTTTGTTTTTTGCGCAAGTATCATCCCTCGTTTCCGCCAGACTGCCCAACAGGACAGTCCCTTAAGACTTATTCAAATCATTCAAGTGTATTCAAACGCATTCAAATGCGTTGAAACGTACTTTGTTTTTTCCGTAATAATTCCTGCACTGGTCGGCCAAGCCTGTCCATCAATCTCCCTCACGGCCAGTAGATTTTCCGGCGAGCGGTGCGCGAGAATCCGTTCGTAGCAAATAGAGCCGCACAAATGCCGTGCAATGGCTCCGTCCACCACAAGACGTAAAAATGAGTGGCGTCGGTCAAGGGGACCGATGGTAGGGGCCGAATAGGCCACAGCACCTCGTCAAGCGCGACCGAGCCGTGTAACCCCCAAACAAAAATCGCTGGGACCAGTGGGTCGTCGTGTGTTCAAGCGTGGAGAAGAATTGGGAAATGGTATCAACGGAAAAGCATTATTCAGTTCCCGAAGTAGCAAAGATGTGGAAGCTGTCCGACGAAAAAATAAGAGAACTTTTCAGGGATGAACCGGGCGTGCTGAAACTGAACTGTCCCGAGACACTTCGCAAGCGTGGCTATTGTACGTTGAGGATTCCCGAAAGCGTGCTAACTAGGGTGCACCAAAGGCTTCATGGAAACGCCGCTTGATCCCGAACGAGCTATTGCGCCACGTGTGCCGACCGTCTGCATAGCTCAGAATATCACCCGATTTCGTGAGAAATGGTACGTCGTCACGGTGTTCAAGCGCATGGGACAAAATTCAAAAAGGAGAAATGAGAGTACATGAGTAAAGCAGTTCGACTGGCGAAAATAATCGAAATGCCGAAGCCGAAGCCGCAGTTTGAGCCTCGGCAGGCATACGAGCAGCAACAGCACGCTAATGGGCAATGTCAAATCGGTGGGTACGTTCCCAGCCTCCATTGCCTCCAACCCGCAAAACACCTTTGGGGGTCACCACCACACCTCATCAAAGTCTGCGACGAGCACAACAAGTGGAACCCGCTCATGCTTGGCCACGGGAGGCCGCTTGAAACGAAAAAGTAAAAACGAGACGCGGGCACGACAAGAACGCGGGTGGAACGAAGTGGCCCGGATCGTGGGCGCGGGATTGTTCGAGCTGCCGTCGTCTCTTAAAAATGGATTGTACCGGCTCCACCGTGAGCTTTCTGACGCCGAGGTCGTATTGGCTTTCGCACGATGCCGGGCTTGGTACGCAAAGGCGAAGGTGGCCGGATATGGAGAATGCGAGTGTGGCTGCAAAACGCGTCGCTCCATCTCTGCTGTTAACTCGCAAGGCCAAAGTGTCTGGTGCTTGGACCACGACAAGCGCACGAGGTTATTCCGTGGGGTACTTTATCAACAGTGTAACGTAGAGATTGGCATCGGCGATATGCGGAGGAAAATGGCGCACGCAGGGTACGCGCTGGCGCATGAATCAAGATCGCCGGAAGAGACCGCTTGGTCTCGGGATAGGGATGACTTTCAAACGGCAGGTGCGTTTGAGGATTAAAAACGGCGGGGCAAGGGAGAAAACGAAGTGCATCACGCGAAAGGCAAGGAACCCGTGGAAATGCTACAGGCAATCGTAAATGTGATTGAAGAGTTGCAAAAAGAATACGAGAGTGAATTCCTTAATGCTGGATACTGGGCTAGACGGATGACGGAGCGAGAGTGGATTGTCAATCATATCGCAGGACAGTTGCGGTCCCACAATGGTTTTGCCTTGGCGGCGTTGCCATACCAGCATAGCCCCTCTTTCCTGGCAGAACGAACGAAGTGGGAGACCAGGCGAGCAAGGCGACAGGACGAGAAGGTGCGAGCAGAGCAGGAACGGATTAAGCGCCAACAGGAATACGAGAAGCAAGAGACGGCGCGACGGGAAACCATTTTGGCTCCAGTTCTGGAACACCTGAAAAACTGCACAAAGTGTACCGTTGAATTCACGAATCACGAACTGCAATTTTCTGGACCAAACTTTTCAGGCCAAGTGTGTGAAGTCGGCTACGCTTTGATGAAGGATGTGAGTTATTTGCATTGGCGGGGACACCGAATTTGTTCATGCAGGCGCGACCGCCCGCATTGCACTTGCCCCTCCCGAACGAAGGCGATTCCTCAACAACCAGACAAGAAGATTGAAGTGCAGGAAAAAGCACCGGGGGCCGTATGGCCCGACCCGCAATTGCTCACTGCAATACAGGAAAAATATCCTGCCGCCGAGGCTTCGCGCCAGCGAATGTATGCGCAGTTCTTGACTACCCTGAAACGCGAAACCAAGAAAGAAGCGTTCAGCGAGCTTGAACAAATGGTTCCCAGGTCTTACGTGGACATGATGGGCTTGGAGGGCGAGGCGGCATAAAACGAGTTCGGAGCAGGAGCAGTTAACGATTAAGGACGGCGGGGAAAAAACCCGCAAAGGAGATGAATGATGACGTTGAATGAGTACCAAAAGCAGTCACGCGGGACGGCAGTATATCCCGAGACAGGAAGCATCGGGGGGCTGACATACGCGACGCTTGAGTTGTACGGAGGCGGGGGCGAACTGGCCAACAAATTGAAGGAGCATTTGCTGGCAGGAACAGAGCCGGACCCGGAAGTATTGGCGGACAAACTTGGGGATGTGCTGTCGTACGTGAGTGCGGTAGCGCATGAGCTGGGCAAGGATTTGGAAACCGTTGCGCAGGAGAACATCGACAAGCTCGCGAAGCGTAAAGCAGAAGCGAGGCTCATGGGGTGAAGAATTTTCCAATTATGTTCGCTGAAGGCGGCATGGTGCGCAGGGAGAACCTGCGACGGCCTCTTGTCGGCTTTTGAAACACCGCCGCCAAAAGCACCGTAGCCGGGAACGGGGAACTCCGGCAGTAAGTAAAAGGAAAAAGGCATGACCATGCGGCTGCCAGAAGTCGGTGGGGATGTCGCCAGGGTAGGGGGGTATTCTTACTCTACTTGTAGGAATCCATCGAAAGATTCAGGAGTTTTATCAACAACTGATAAACGCCTCCCAAGCCGGGAGCCGGACAACGCCGGGGTGATGCCCAGCGGGATATAGGGGTCATAATGAACATAGTTGTTTTTTCCAAATTTTGCTCAAGTTTCCGAGGACTCATCACCCTCGGCGTGTTCATCACGGGGCGGGGCCAGCAATGGTCTCGCCCAACCCCTCATTTTTCGGGGAAACGTGATGTGCGATGGCATTTTGCAATGACGGTTTAGAG
>QHZR01000298.1 GCA_003224755.1 Acidobacteriota bacterium | reverse complement strand
ACGCAAGCATTCCACACCAAAATCTTCTGGCGCCCGTAGCGGCCGCGCATCTCTTTTGCGAGCCGCGGGCCAACTTGCCGACCGCCGTCACCGTCGAGCGACTCAAGCGATGGGTGGTCAGGTCACGTGCTTCGCCGCAACCGTAAACTATGTCATTGCTCGTGCGGGGCTGAGCTACCCTGGTCCGATCCCGAAAGATCAGCGAAGACGCCAGGCTCACTGATAGGCGGATTTAACACGCTCGTGATGTATTCGGCTTCCAAGCGCCTCACGCGGCGCAACCTTGTGAGGTCCAAGCGGATTCGATAAGAAACCCCTCCAGGGCGCCAACCGGATGCTTTTCTTGTGTGAGGTCATGAAGCGTAGCCCGATAGCCCTCGGCATCATCGAGCTCAGTCACTCCAGACGCAAGCAATCCATGTTTGGTGGCGTTGAATCGGGTTGATCTCGTGTTCTTCGGGCCGGTTGACTTTTTCGCGTTGCGGCGATTGGCAGAAATTCTGTTGGCCATGGTTATTCCCTTGCTGCGCTCCCGCCCGCTTCTCCAGTACGACGTCTTCGGCCTACAAAGTTTCCGACGCAACTGTATAGGTTGAGCGGCGACACAGCATATGCGCAGCCAATGCTGCGCCCGCTGCCCCGTTTGCTCAGGTTCACACTGTCGCTTCGGAATTAATCTGTTCCTGGCAGGGTCGCTCAGGTTCGCACTGTCGCGAAAGCACCCGGTGGCTCCTACCCGTTCAACAGAAGTGCAACTACCTTCCGAATCTTTCCCCTGCTGATCTTCTTGGGCATGGTGCGGGAAATCCGAACGTTCTTTCCCTCGTGCCGCTTGACGCTTAGCGTTTGGAAATCGTGGCCGCTCACGGCAGTGTTGAGGTCAGCTGGCAATTCCTGCTCGATTTGTAGCAATATTTCTTTTGCCCACTCGCGGTCACACTGAACAGCTTGACATCTTTGTCGCGCATCACATCCAGAACCGCCGAATCAAATCGAACAGTCAAGCTCAATCTAATGAACAGGCCGCAGGCCAGCCGTCAAAAAAAAGAAAAGCGATGACATGTTAGGCGACCTTCGACGAAGGGAGGTCAGGGAGCCGGTGGGCACATCCAAACTCATGACGCACGCGTCAAAACGTTTTTCGGTTTGCTGCTCATTCGCCAAATTCTGGGCCTGCAGTCAAAATCGAATGGTCGAGCAGAATCTCTTATCTATTTCTATATGATTCAACGAGGACTGTTCACGTTTAGCGAGCTGGATAATTCAACCCTTTAAAGCCGCTCGCATCCTGTATCAGCAGTGGGACTCTAGTTCCCCACTCGACGGCCGCCTTTAACGGGCGCAGTGACGTGCTCCTCACTCCCAAGCTCCAGGCATCGCTCGAGGAGCAATTCAACTTGCTTACTCAGAGACCGGCGCTCGCGTTTAGCGATCCCCGCCAGGCGAGACTTGAGTCTTTCGGGCACCCGAACCAGCAGCGTAACTCTGGTTTCTGTCATGACTGCAAGCAAAAATAGCAGGATTCAACAATTTTCGATATGCAACTAAATGATACGTTATGATACACTATGTTCCACGGAGGCGGACATCAGCAAGCACAGCACTGGCGACCGGAAGCTATTACGTCAAAATCTTTACAACGCTAAAAGACTCTATGCAGACCTTCCAAGGCAACAACTCTCAGTTCTGCGAGACCTCACAGCAACGCTTCATTTGTCGATAATCAAGAGTGAGATCCTGTACTTGGGGGAAAGTGGTACGTGAGTCACAGTGGCCTACTGCGAATAGCGCATCGAAGGCGATGCGCTGGAATAGATACCACAATTGAACAAGACACAACACAAGCTTCGGTGGGACGGTGGGTTTTCAAAGCTACCGTCCACAAATCTCCGTCGACACGCTTCGTCGGCTACGGCGACGCCGATCCTTCAAATGTTTCACCCTGGTCCACGGGGCTGAGATGCGGGTGGCCGAAACCCGGGCTGTCAACCGCGCTCTACGCAAGGCCTTGCTCTACGCAAGGCCTTACGGCATCGGAATCTGCTCGGTCGAGGAACTCGGATCCTTTGCAGAGTCGGCAAATTCTTCCCGCGAGCCGAACAAGCTCCCGCCGCAACCTGCCAACGGGAACTGCGGCGGCCCCAAAGTCCGCGACCGCCTTTGCCAAGTCATTCGCCAGCATCAGCTCGATCCCAACCTAGTGAAGTCCTACGCCGCGGATTATTGCGGAGTCAAAACTCTGCGTGAAGCGAAGCGTGAGCAGGTCGAAGCTTTTGTAGTGCATCTGGCCGACTGGGCTGAAAAAGACCGCAACGCTCTGCTTTGCCAGCTCAATGGTTATTCGTCACCGAAAAAAGACGCTACATGAGGCGCTATTTCGAGAATCTCCGTGCTGCGGATCGCTCCGCTATCGACTCGGTCCCGGATGGCTTGTTCCTCGTTCGAGTTGATCGAGTGCAGTATCGCTGGCACGCGCAGAAACCGTATTACCAGATCCGCTTCGCTGTTCTCGAGCGCAAGCCGCTTCGATCCCAGCCTAGATGGAATTTTCATCCCGCTAACCCAATCTCGACAGACATCCGGAACAATCGTGGCGCCGGCCGGGTGTTTGAGGCGGGTCATTGTTTGATCAGGCCAAGTCAGAATTGCTGTCCCGACTACGGCTATAGCTTCACATTGAACGAAATACTCGATTTATCCAAGAAACGATATCAGCGAAAAAAACCTGAAAGTCGTCACGCCTGACTCTTGGGACGGATTCTCCGGTGTCCACACCTACAATTGAATCAAGAACATCGAAATCATAGACGGACGAACCACAGCCTGTCGAAGATCACATTCTCGTGAAAAAAGACTTCGTGACTAACGCCCGTTATCAGCTGCGCAGCTGCGACAGTCTCTTCTTCACATCTGCGGCGCTCGAATAATTGGGATTGATCTTCAGCACGCGTTCCAGATGTTGCCGGGCTAGAGCTGGCTGCTCGGTTTTTTCATAAGCCAGTCCGAGATGATAGTGCACCGTTGGATTTTCCGGTACTTTGTTCTTCTCAGCGAGTTTGAGGGCCTCCTGAAACAGGTCAATTGCAGATCTGTAGGCACCTTTCTGGTAGTAAACCCAGCCTAAAGTATCCGCTGCATTGGGAGAATCCGGCATGCCTCGGCGGGCGGTTTGAGCAAGCGAGAGTGCCACATCCACATTCCCTCCGGTCTCTAGCATCACGTAGGCCAGGTTATTCGACGCCAGAGGGTTGTCAGGCTTGAGATCAAGCGCTTGTTGGTACGCTTGTTTGGCGTTGTTCCAATCCTGCTTCGATTCGTACAGCTCTCCTAGCAAAACGTAGAAGCTGGCCTCGCGTGGGTTGTTTTTGATCGAGTTCTGGTAGGTCGCGATGGCTTCAGTGGTGTTGCCCTTCGCCACCTGTACCTGGCCGAGTTTAAGCAAAGCGTCACCGTTGTTCTTGTCCAGATCGGCAGCTTTCTTCAACGCAGCCTCGGCACCATTGGTGTCCTTTTTGGCGTTGAACAGCGCAGTGCCGAGCAGATCGTAAAATGCGCTGCTATCGGAGACCTTGGCGATTTGCGTGTTGGCGGCGGCAATGCTCTTATCTATCTGGTTCTCGGCAAGATATGTATTCATGAGGCCGCTTAGAGCGTCGGACGACTTGGGATCGCGATCGAGAGCCTGTTGATAAGCCTTTTCGGCCTCGCCGAACTGTCTTTGAACCAGCCTCAGATTACCCATCTGAACGTACCCGGCGGGACTTTGCGGGGCGACCTCGATGGCCCGCTTTACGTCTTCTTCAGCTCGAACGAACCGTTTGCGAGCAATATTGGAAATGGCGCGCAGCGCATATCCATCCGGAGAGGTTGGTTGCAGGGTGGCGACCTGGGTAGCACTTTGCTCGAGTGCCTCCATATCGCCTTTGCGCAACGCGGCGCCGGCCAGCGCGCGATGTGCCTCAATCAGTTCCGGGCGTAAGCGCACGGCATTACGCCATTCGCTCTCGGCGCGTGCCAGGTTGCCCATTTGATCGAAGGCTACGCCCAGGTGGTAATGCGCAACTCCATTATCAGGATCATTCTTAATGGCAGTTTGCAGGGTGTCAGCCGCATCGTTCAGATGGCCATCGCGAGTCTGGATCTGACCGCGGTACACCAAGGCATCAACATCGCTAGGGTTCGCCTTTACCAACTCATCATTCAGCTTGCGGGCCTCATCAAGACGATTTTTCAGGATGAGGAGCTGAACGTAGTTCTTTTTCACCTGCACGTCTTTGGGATACTGCTGATATAAGGAACCGTACTCGCCAATAGCTTTGTCGAGATCACCCGTGGCGAAATAAAAATCACCGAGCATACGATAGCCAGCAGAATTATCGGGAAGATCGTGCTTCACCTGCTTTAGAAATGCTTCAGCTTCGGTTCTTTTTCCTTCTGCCATGTACAGGCGTGCCAATGCAGCGCGCGGGTCTGCATTTCTGGGATCAACTGCAATCGCGTGCTGGAACTGCTTTTCTGCATCCGCGAGGCGATTGCGGGACTGGTAATAGCTGCCAAGCGCAAGCTGGGCATTCATCGCCTGCGGATTCAGATCGACTGCCTTCTGGAAATTCTTTTCCGCTGCCTCGCCCTGATTGGTTCTCACTTGCAGAAGGGCGAGGTTCAGGTACGCCTCCCAGCGATCAGGGCCCAAATCGATCGTCTTGCGCATTTCC
>QHZR01000297.1 GCA_003224755.1 Acidobacteriota bacterium | reverse complement strand
GGATCTCAGGGCAGGCACATACATATTCAATAAACTTCGCGCCCACGCAATCAAAAAGCCGGGTTCGAGTAAGGCAAGACCACTGCAAATCGCGAGCGTTCGCGACCGGGTTGTAATGAAATCGATTTCGCTCTTCATCGAGCCTGCTTTTCGGCAATTTGACCCGGATTGTAGCTTTGCATTCATCAAGGGGCGAGGTGTTAGGTAAGACAGCGCCTGCAGCACCGTCCAGACCCGCTGCCCCTAAAAATGACGAACATCCTTCAGAGTCAGAGCGCGATCCCAAACGAGAGACACCGCAACACCCGGCTTGAACATCTTCCCCTCCGTTGGTTTCTCAAATCGCCGCTAACTTGCAACAGCCTCACTGCGGGGCGCACGGCGTTGTGGCAGATGCCTCAAGACCAGCGCAAGGAAGACCGGGATGGCTACCAGTCGAACTGGCTTGACGGGATGGCCGGAATAGTCGGCGGCGAGGATTAACCACACGACATAGGGCAAGACCACGTGTGCGACGCTCGAAACACGCGATTGCGGGCGCGGCGTGGCCGTCAGCCCGGTTGCCAGTATCCCGATTGCCAGTATCAACGAGAAACCTAGCAGGACGACGGCAATCTGCGGCAGGCCCAACTTGAAACGTTTGCGCGGCGTCTGAGCCGCGCCCCGAAATCCCGAGCGAGTGAAATGGAGTCGAGGGATCCTCAAACCTGTGTAAAACTCTTGTCAAGCCTCGACCCAGGCCAGTTTTGCGCTAACCCGATGAGCCTGTAGTCGAAATAAAGTTCCAAACCATGTCCCAATTCCCTGCAGAATCTGCTATTCTGAATATATAAGCTTAAAGTTAAGCAAGAGGCGCGGCCTATAGCTGCGCCTTTCGTGTTTTTAGGGCCGAACCATGGGAGAGCAAGAGCCGAATTTCAAGAACTCCAAGAAACGCGGCGAGTGGGTGGAGATGCTGTTCATGGCCCGCGCCTCCCGTGAAGGTTTGCAGGTCAGCAAGCCCTACGGCGAGTCCGCTGCCTACGACTTCATCGTCGAAAGTGGCTCGTTGTGCTCACGCATTCAGGTCAAGTCCACGCGCTCCCGTTTTGAGAAGGGATTCAGGTGCAATCTGCGCGCATCTATGAGCAGGAGGTATAAGCCCGATTCCTTCGACTTCGCCGCCATAAACGTAATACCTCTCGATGTCTGGTTTATCATCCCGGGGCTCATGATCAATCTCGGCATCCTGCTCACGCCAGGAAAGCCGGATTCAAAGTATTACGAATACGAAGAAGCCTGGCACTTGCTGAAGCCTCCCGAGCCGAACTTGTCGGGCGAGAGCACATTAGGAACTAACGGGACGTCATCGCTTTGAAAGGCTAAGGCTTCGACAGCTGCGGAAAAATCACGAAATTATCCGCTGACGTGGAAGAGCGGCGCTTCAGCGCCGCGTAAGTGGTCTAAAGATCAAGGCGCGCTTTAGCGCCCGTCCTGCAGAAGTTCGCTGGCGATTGCCTTTTTCCCGCAGCCTGCTCGACCCGTGAGCAAAATCAATCGCGGCTTCAGCCGCTGAGGGATTGCATTGCAGATAATTATGACCTTGCAGCAAACGGGCACGAATTTGCTATCCCCCCTCCCCCACCTTCAGCACCGCCAGAAACGCCTCCTGGGGAATATCCACACGGCCGATGCGCTTCATGCGCTTTTTGCCTTCTTTTTGTTTTTCGAGCAGCTTGCGTTTGCGGGTGATGTCGCTGCCGTAGCATTTGGCGAGGACGTTTTTGCGCATGGCATGGACCGTTTCGCGGGCGATGATCTTTGCGCCGATCGAGGCCTGAATGGGGACCTCGAACATTTGCCGCGGAATGAGTTCGCGCATCTTCGAGACTAGTGCCTTGCCGCGTTCGTAAGCGAAGTCGCGATGCACGATGATCGAGGCTTGCAGAGAGCTCGACCTCGCGACAAGTCGCCAGCCTAACCAGCCTGGTTCCGGGAAAGTGGTTGATACCCATTGACCAGAACAAATCTTCAGAGAAACCGGGAAGGGCACGAGTTCTATTCGTTCCGATTTCGAGGAAAGAATGAGCGGCTTTGAGCCGCTGAGGTTCGCCGTTTCACAATTCACGTCCGATGCCCCTTCTCGCGTCCAGTCCCATAGCGGCCAAAGCCGATCATAAAACCCTCAATCGACTACAGTGGGACCTGCCCTGAGCCAAGTCGAAGAAGCTTGCCCTGAGCGCAGTCGAAGGGTGCCGATAATGACCCTAAACATCATGTCATTCCGAACACGCCCGCTCGCGGGCGTGAGAGGAACCCTACGTCATTTTGAGTCGCCACTGCGGTAGTCCGGACGAATCGTATATCTAGGAGGCAGATTCTATCCCCTCCACGCCGCTGCTGGAAAGGGCTCGGCTTCGAGCTTCCGGAAGCTCCCAAGCTTGATGTGTCATTTCGAGCGCTGCGGGATGGCGAGTTCGTGAATCATCCCACGCGGTCGAGGAACCTGCTGTGGTGCCGTGGGCCGTGTAGCTCCCCCTTCTTCGTACGCTGCGAAGGGCGGGTATCTCTAGTTCACGCTCAATAGCACACTGGTCGAATGCGTTTCGCTGCCAGAGGCCCCTGTAATCAGGATGTTGTAGTTCCCGCGCGGAGTATTGCCGGACGTGGACACAGTCATAACCGACGTCGCTCCACTCTGTCCAGGCGTCACGCTTGACGGAGAAAAGCCGCACGACGCCTTGCTGGGTAGACCTGAGCAGGAGAGTGCCACGGCGGAACTGAATACTCCTCCCACTGGACTAGCTGTTACAGTGAATTTTACCGACTGTCCATGTTTGACCGAAGCTGACGCGGGACCAGCGGCAACGGAAAAATCTGCTCCCACTCCGCTCAGGCTGACGCTGGGACTTGCCGCGGTAATGCCGTCCGACCCGCTCACCGTCAGCGCCCCAAGACGAGTGCCTAGCACTGTGGGAGTAAACGTCACGTTAAAGGAGCACGAGGTCCCTCCTCGCACACCAGCAGCAGAGCAGGTATTGCTCTGCGAGAAATCACCAGTGATTCCGACATTTGAGAACTGAAAACAGGTGTTGCCAGTATTGCTGAGCGTTACCGATTTTGGGCTGCTGGAAGTGCCCGGAACTTGGCCGCTAAACATCAACGTGCCGGGCGAGAAACCCGCGTTCGCAGCACGAACAACCTCGTAGGCACCCATATCAATCGTGCTCACGCAGTCATTGTTGCCATCGAGAATGCGGGGATTCCCGGCAAAGTCGGTCTGCGGAAGGTTGGGGGCGGAATTGTCGCCTGTATCGATGGAAGGAGAGGTGGATTGGAGATGGAAATCTCCTGTCGCAGCGTTTACAAATCGGGGATCGGCGGAGATGTTGCCCGGTGAGGCAGTGTAATCACAAACCCCCGACCAGCCGATGTAGACGTCGTTGCGGGAAAAGACCGGGGATAGTGTGTTCAAGGCGGGAGCGCAAGTTATCGCATACGACTGCCCGGCGGCAGCGACAACGATGTTGTTGCTGACTGTTATCGTCTGCGGCGAATTGCTCCAGACAAAAATCCCGGAACTGTTCAGATTGCCCACGATAGTGTTATTGGCAACATTAACGTTAGAACCTACGACATAAAGACCAGCACCCGTGAAGAGGGAGGTGTTGTTGGCGATAAGGTTCTGCACCACAACCGTTCCGAGGGAAGAAGATATAGCGATGGCGCCGCCGTTGTAAGCAGTATTGCCTTTGATCACATTATTTCGAATAGTAGGTTGGCTGAAATCGTAGACATAAATCCCGCCGCCGAAACCACCGCCGCCAGCGTTGAGGTTGTTGTTGGTGATGACGTTACCCTCAATCAAGGGTGAACTGGGGCTGGTGCTGCTGCCGGTCGCTTCGATTCCTCCACCCCCGCAGCCGCCGTCGTTACTTGGCTGCGTATTGTTGCTAATGGTGTTGTTCTTGATGACCGGCGAGCCGCCGTCT
The DNA here is from genome assembly GCA_003224755.1 of Acidobacteriota bacterium. Classification (GTDB taxonomy): domain Bacteria; phylum Acidobacteriota; class Terriglobia; order Terriglobales; family Acidobacteriaceae; genus Gp1-AA145. Next base: position 791 of record QHZR01000297.1, on the reverse strand, counting down.
ATATAAATCCCCATTCCGCATAGCGCAGAATTGTTGCTGATCACGTTTCCCGTGACGGTTGGAGAAGAATTCATGATCTGGATTCCACCGCCCCTACCGCTGTCATAAGAGCCGTTGTAAGAGGCATAGCCGTTTTGGATGGCGACGCCGTTCAACCCGGAGCTCATGGTCTCGCCGCTGTCAAAAGTGACAACCGAGCCATTCTGCCCGCCGTCGATGATCGTTACCGATGGCCCTCCGGAGCTTGTCACGGTAACGGCTTTCCCGTTGAAATTGATATTCTCGTAATACGTGCCCGGCGCGACCAGCACGGTGTCTCCGTTGTTGGCAGCGTTGATTGCACCTTGGATCGTTGGCTGGTCAGCAGGAACATTAATGGTGTTCTGAGCGAACGAGGTCGCTACGAATAAGAACACAGCGACGCATACAGCGATTGCGAATGGAATGCGAATGACAGGAGACATGGCAAACCCCTTTGGCTGGTGAGGGCCCAAAATCTGAGAACCTGTGGAATCAGCTGCTGCCGGGGAAGGAGCAGAAACTCGCGAGGATATTAGCCGATTAAGGTGAGTAGAACAAGTTAAATAATCGCTAACGAATGAAAACAGTTGCACTTACCGAGCAGCAGATTGCAGGATTCGGTAAACGCTACCCGCCCTCGCCTACCTTCAGCACCGCCAGAAACGCTTCTTGCGGAATATCTACTCGCCCGATGCGCTTCATGCGCTTCTTGTCCTCTTTCTGCTTTTCGAGGAGCTTGCGTTTGCGGCTGATATCGCCGCCGTAGCATT
>QHZR01000296.1 GCA_003224755.1 Acidobacteriota bacterium | reverse complement strand
AGGGGGAATCGCGTCCGCGTCGAGGTGACAACGATGCTAACGAATTTCACATCAAGGCAGCCTGCTTGCAATTTCGCAGATGTCACGCCCTCGGAAGGCGTAACTACAAAAGACAGAACGGGAGCGGAACCTCGCTGCGGGAGGGGGTCAGCAGTGGAATAGCGGAGAACTCCTTTTTTTCTTGTCTCATTTGATGTTCATCGCTTAGGAAAGAGGAGGTATTTCTCCCCTTTACCAATGAACCTGAGTACGATTCGGGCACTTCTAGCTCAGATCCGATTCGATGGTGCTCGCGTGACCGCCACGAATAAGATCCTGCACGATCTCGGGAAATTCAAAGCTGCGGTGGAGCAATTGAAACCAAATAGGGCATTTCCCCGGATACTTCTAAAAAACTCCGCGATCTATAGCCCGCCGCAAGACGACGGAAGCCCCAATTTCGGCGCATCGGCAGAGACCAAGAGGAAAAAACTTGTAGGCCTCCGCATGCAGAAAATGTCGCCGGTCTCTTTCCTGCTCTCATTGGTCGTGTGTATGGTGGGCTTGAATAGTTGCACTCCAAGCAAAGCAAAGCCTTACAACTTGATCTTCTCGTCGGATGGAGCCGACCCGAATGGGCTAATGCTGAATCCATTGTGGGGTGAACAATTTAATGGACTACACGGCAACACGCCAGGACCCGGGCCAAAACCGCAAGGACCTCCCAATGAGCCTTGGAGTCCGTCACAAACCGACTGGGACATAGGTTCCGATAGCAGCGATTCAATCGCCGGATTATTTTGTGGCCATCAGAACTGGGTAGGAGGACGCCTGCGCGCTGGCACTTTCACGGGGCTGCTCTTTTGGGAAAGCCACAGTGCCGGCTGGCCGTGGAACGACGACGACTATTCATTCAATCTTGTTCCGTGGAGCTTGACGGGAGGACCCAACAACGCCGGTCTGCAGTTGAACGAAGACCACATTCATGTGGAGTACAACACATCGGAAGTGAATCGATGGGACTCGGACTCCGAAACGCCCTGGTGGCACGATTTTCATAATGCCGCGGACGACCTAACGGATCCATCACCAAACAAGTGGGATATGCTGAACACACGCACGGCCATCGTGACGGGTTTACTCGGGATGGACACCGGCCATCCGCCGCCCGGTGCGGACGATGTAGGCGGCGAAACCGAGATTCATCCAATCTGGGCGATGGCGGTCCGTGTAAAAGACGATTCAGGGATTCGCGTCGGTACCGCAAATGAAACGTGGGCATTCATGGCGCGAAACTGGGGCGACGAAGGATATTGCGCGCACGGGCAGTGGACGCTATCAACTGACACGCTGTCCATATTGATCCCGTGGCGCGCTGGCGCCAGCCAGATCGACGGACTCTCTGGGGAATTCTGTATCGTCAATGAAGCAGACTCTAACCTACCGAATAACGTCTCGGTGACGTACACCCGCACGTCGGGTGTGTTGCTAACATTCAAGCTCAAGCAGCCGCCGGATGAACCCGATGAGGACGGGACAGTAATCGAGGGTGAACTGAACATTCAGTGGTCCGGCAGTCTCGTCGTCGAGGCTCCAGTTAGTACACAGCCGATGATCTTCAAGAAGGGGAAGCACGACAAAAGGCCTGATAGCGCAATGCCGGGATTGCTTGAAAAAATGACGCCGAATCAGCGGACTAGTTTCATGGCGATGATGCCGCCGAAGCGGCCTCTGCTACATAGCGTACCCGTCCAGATGAGACCGGCGGTGCAATTGCGCGCGCTACCTACGCCCCCCGAGAGCGCACGGGCCCCCATGATCAGAACCGCAGTGTCTAAGCGTCAAGCCCAGATGCAAAAATCCCTGAACGACGCGCTACACTCAGTTTTCGGCCCGACCATTCCGGGAGTCGCAGAAAAATAACGTGCGAAAGGCTTTCGTTATCGCGTTACCCCCCAAGATCCGCGACGACAGCCGTGGTCTGATCCGGTCACTCCGTAACCCGAACATGAAACCCTAACGCTACTGGGAACAATGCTCAAAGCCATTAGAAACCAACATTCTCGGTGCGTGACGCTTACTCGGCTAACACGCACGAACAATTTGCTTCGGATGCGTCTGTTAGTTAGGTGTGTGTGAGAGAGGATCCGGTTCCACGGTCGTCCTAGCCGGCAACAATCTCCAAGCCAGCTACGAAGGTGGCGACGGAAACGATCTGACTCTCACGGTCGTTCCGTGACGACTTGCTATAGCCAGGTCCAGAACGCTGAGAACTATTTCTAAACAACATGGGACCTGAAGACCAAAAAAGGCTTTTAGTTCCTGGCTTCGAACCGAGCGGTCACTTTATCGAGCCTTTCAGCTTGCAGGCCTTTACGGCCGCACTTCACTTTGTCGGCTCATCCCGGTCTGTCACAAGGAACCCGAAAGTCATTCTTGTGAAGGAGCACGAAATCCAATGAGACTGGAAGCATCTAACCAGATTAGATGAGAAGGCGGAGAGCGCCTGAGCGTGATACTCCTTGGGGGCGGTGCACCGTGGGTAGGGACCACCCCTCTTTGATTTGAGCAGGAGCAGAAATGGAAAAGTATTCCAGGCCAGCTTCGCTCGAGCTGATCAGGAAGGGACCGGAAACTCAAGGCTCAGCGTCGCCCTTCCCGCTCTGCTTGACCAGAGCTCGCGCATCGTTCAGCCGGGACCGTAGCTCTTTTATCTGCTCGTCCCCCACCACAACAGCCGTCCTAGCGTCCACGTTGACCGCAGCATCATCGCCGTAAATCCGTTTGAGTATCTTGGCCGTGTGCCACCTGGTATTCCCACAAACGACCAATTAGTACTTGCATATGATTTCGTAGAAAGGAGTCTATGGCTATGCCGGAACAGGGTACAGTGAAGTGGTTCAACGACGCTAAGGGCTACGGCTTCATCGTGCGCGAGAGGGGCGCGGACGTTTTCCTTCCCAAAGCGTCAATCGTCGCAGAGGGTTCTGGAACTCTAAATGAAGGAGACCGCGTCTCCTTCGAGGTAGTCGAAGGCCCGAAGGGGCTAAAGGCGACGAACGTGGTCAAAATCTCCTAAAGCGCCGCGCCTAACGGCGCAAAGATAAACGCGGCTTCGATCTGATCTCCGATGCGCTGCCATTCGGTCGGCTGCGGTATGGCGAACCAGATGCAATTAGCAACGCAATCGGCTACGCGATACACCGCAGCCGATCACATGATGCCGTGATTCGCGTTTACGGTAAAGCGGGCAATGTGATTGAAACGCACGAGCACGCGGGCGATTTCAAAGAGTGGTTAGCTAATTGTGTTTGGCATTTCGAGCCAAACAAAAAGCCGCCAGGCGCTGAAACGTGACCGCTGTGCGAGCAAGCAAGGGCGGTGATTCACAGCCTTGCGTTGCGGGATGCGATGGTATTAAAATGGTCGCATCATGAGCGCTCTGATTGCGGCAACTGCATTCGCAGCCACAGTCGCCGCCGGCCAGGATCTGCGAAAAGCCAGAGTCGCCGAATGGAAGCCGATTGTGGCGAAGTTCCAGAAGCCCTCTGCACTGAGGGCGGCTTGGCAGCTCAGCAATAGTGTTGCCCTATATGTTCTTCTCTGGTTCCTGATGTACTGGAGCCTGAAAATCTCGCACCTCTTAACACTGTCGCTAACCATTCTGTCCGGAGCGGTTGTCGTGCGTGTGTTCATCATTATGCATGACTGCGGCCATGGATCCTTCCTCAAATCTAAGCTGGCCAATGACATCGTTGGCTTCGTTGCCGGGATAGTGGTTTTCACCCCTTACTATCACTGGCGCTGGGAACACTCTCTCCACCACGCCAGCTCAGGTGATCTTGATCGACGAGGGACGGGGGACGTGTGGACGATGACGGTGCAGGAATACTTAGACTCATCACGCTGGATGCGTTGTGTCTACCGACTAGCGCGAAATCCTTTTGTGCTCTTGGTCATCGCACCTGTTTTCGTTTTCGTCTTCCGGCAGCGATTTTCTTCGCGGAAGGCAAACTCTAGGGAGCGCTGGTCGGTTTGGTGGACTAACCTCGGAATTCTGGGCATGGCTCTCACCCTGAGCTGGGTATTCGGCTGGAAGATGTATTTGTTCATCCAACTGCTAATCACGACGGTGGCCGGGGCAATTGGTATCTGGATGTTCTACGTTCAGCATCAGTTCGACGGGGCGTACTGGGAGCGCGGTGAAGCATGGGATTACACAGTTGCCGCCCTCCAAGGCAGTTCTTTCTACCGTCTGCCCAAGATTCTACAGTGGTTCTCGGGCAGTATTGGGTTTCACCACATCCATCACCTCAGCCCCCGTATCCCCAATTATAATTTGGAGCGATGTCACAGAGCACATCCGATTTTCCAAGATGTGAAGCCCGTCACCATCCGGAGCAGCTTGAACTCGGCCAAGCTTCATCTTTGGGATGAGGAACGCCGGAAGCTCATCAGCTTTCGGCATCTCAAGCGTTTGCAGAAAAGAGGTGCCGACACTGGGGCTAGCGCACGGAACCCTCCACACGCTCGCCGTCAGTGTTAGCGCATCACGCAATTGCGTCGGAGCCGCTTAGCTCTTCCGTTTCCCGTCGCGATGTGCGTCAGCCAATCCAGATCGTTCGCCCGTCCCGATCCACGGCTGATGTGAAATGCTGCTGTTTTTGTTGTGGACGGGCGCGGCTTTAGGGATTGTTGACCATTTGCGGCGCAGATTTGCTCGCTTCAAGCTGGGCGTTCACCTTCTGGAGGCCAGCAGTAGGCGCTGCAACTTGTTTCTTCAGCTCTTCAACTGTGCGCTGCTCCTCCAGAAAGGCTTTGTGCTCTTTGAGGAAC
>QHZR01000179.1 GCA_003224755.1 Acidobacteriota bacterium | reverse complement strand
TCTGAGAAAGGCCTGGTCCGGGCTCTTCGGTAACGGCCGTATGCTGATTCCTGAACACGTCGTCGACGGACTCAACCTAATCTGGTATTCCGATCTCGTCATCAGTGGTGGTGGCACTATGAACCGCGAGGCCGCGGCATTGAATGTTCCGGTCTACAGCATTTTTCGGGGAAAGATAGGAGCTGTTGACCGTTATTTGTCCGTCTGCGGACGCCTCGTTTTATTGGAAAACACCGAGGACGTGCCAAAGCGAGTAAGCATTACACGGCGCACTCGTCCAGCCAGCCCTCACTCTGGCACTGCTGTTACGCTTCAAGCAATCATCAGTCACGTCTTGAAAGTGTTAGAGCTGACGGGCGAACTCATTCATTAACGAGCAGAGTGTGAATTAGAAATCTTCGTTGGCGGATGTCACGAAAACACCTTATCCCGATCGCGTCACCTCCCGGAAGGCTGTGATTGAGATTTGGAGCCTATGGCTCAAAATCACTCGCACATAACGGGCAATGACCTCAGAGCGGACGATCCAGGACTTCTTATCTACTGGAAAGCCAACAACTGGGTAGGCCATAATCCTTATGATGCTCCAACAACAGGAGCTGCTATTCCTCCGCTTCAGAGTTCTCGGATTGTCCTTGCGCAGGGGATGGGTCAGATTAACATCTGCACTTTGTTGCTCATCGTAAGAGCACAAACCAAAAAGGCAATCGGCCAGTTTTGCCGGCGTGGCCCAACTTTGCAAAGCGCGCAGTGGTTGATGAGGCACACCCGGGCAAATAGCTTCTTTCCTGTGTATCAAGGGAACAGCAGTATCCACATTCTAGAGCATTTATCCGAAGCTGTTGGACACTGACACACGCAGCACCGCCGGGTTACTCCGGTGGTTGCGGAGTAAGAGGTTGGCTTGACAGTTTACGCATTTAATCCGCTGGGTGACGCGCGGTGGGAGCAGTTCGTCCACGAACACGCGCGGACCTCGATTTTCCATACGCGAGGCTGGATGGAGGCTTTACGCCGAACATACGGATACGAGCCAGTGGTTTACACGACTTCGCCTCCGACGGCTGATTTGACGAACGGTGTCGTCTTCTGCCGTGTCAGTAGTTGGTTGACAGGTTGCCGAATGGTTTCTTTGCCTTTTGCAGACCACTGCGAACCACTTGTGAACAGTACGCATGACCGACAAGAAATCTTCAGCTTCTTGGTGCGTGCATCAAAAAAGGAATGCTGGAAATATGTCGAGCTCCGTCCGTCGAGCTCGGATTTTCTCGGCGAGTCCGGCGCTGAGAAGAACGACTCTTTTTTCCGGCATGTTGTCGATCTGCGCCCTGATCTTGAGGCTCTCTTTCGGGGGCTGAACAAAAATTCAATACAGAGGGCAATTCGGCGTGCGGAGCGCGAAGGACTCTCTTATGAAGAGGGCCGATCCGAGGCGCTCTTGAGGAACTTTTATTGTTTGTTGTTGAAGACGCGCCGGCGTCACAAGTTGCCGCCCCAACCCATCGATTGGTTTCGAAATTTGATTGCGTGTCTGGGCGAACGGCTGAGCATTCGGCTGGTGTCGAAGAATGGGCAACCTGTCGCCAGTATCCTCACCTTGTCCCACCGGGGTACGGTCGTTTATAAGTATGGCTGCTCCGACTCGAATCTTAACAATTTAGGAGGTACGGCCCTTTTGTTTTGGAGAACAATTCAGGAAGGCAAGATGCAGGGGCTCCAGGAATTTGATCTGGGTCGATCCGAGATTGAAAATACCGGCTTGGTTGCTTTTAAGGACCGCTGGCGCGCGCGGCGCTCGATCCTGACTTACATCAGATTTTCCACTCAGCGCCGCAGGCCCGCGGCAGAAGGTTATCGAATGCACATGGCTAAGCGTCTTTTTACCTGCATGCCTGATGGTTTGCTCGCCGCAACAGGAAGGCTGTTGTACCGCCATATCGGTTGAATCCTGCTGCAGGCGCATTTTCGAAAGCGCGCCAGTCTAAATGGCAGACTGAAGAGCGCCAATCCAAGGGGAAGTCATGAACGGGGCCTTTCTCGATTATTACCGGTGTCCGGAAAGTTTTGCAACTTTCGGTCTCAGCGGAGAATTGTGCAACAGCAACGGCTTTTTCCACTTTGGTTCTGACACAATTTGCTACGGGCGGACATGTGTCGGTTACTTGGCTAAGTCCGTTGCAGATGAACTTTACGATGTATCTGATCGGGTGACGGCTGATGGACCGATGCTCCAGCTTCCTTTCAGTCCGTCGGAAGTTGTCTCTAACCTGCGTTATGAGCGCTACGTCACGGCCTTGAATGGTAATGGGAAACAGCTTACTTCTGCACCTGTCATCCGGAAAGCCTATTACAAAATGCGGCCGATGTTGTCCTTATCCGTGCGCAAGCATTTCCAGAGGATGTGTCTGAGCGACTGGGAGCAAATCCCCTTCCCTCATTGGCCCGTAGACTTAAGCGTCGAGCTAATGTTCGAAAAGCTCCTGGCTCTGTTGCTGAAAGTTCACGGCGTCGACCAAATCCCGTTCATTTGGTTTTGGCCGAATGGATTCTCCAGTTGCGCCATCATGACTCATGACGTGGAAGCATTACCTGGTTCTGAGTTTTGCTCAACCTTGATGGATTTGGACGAGACTTATGGGATCAAAGCCTCATTCCAGTTGGTACCAGAAGGACAGTATCCAGTGTCGGCGGACTTCCTCAGTAGCATTCGGGATCGCGGATTTGAAATCAACGTTCACGACTTGAACCACGATGGCCTCCTGTTCAGCAATCGGGAGGTATTCTTACAGCGCGCCGAGCGAATTAATCGGTACGCAAGGGAATACCATGCAGCGGGGTTCCGCTCCGCTGTCCTCTACAGGAATCCGGAGTGGCTTGAATCCTTGGATTTCTCCTACGACATGTCTATTCCAAATATTGGCCACCTGGAAGGTCAAAGGGGCGGCTGTTGTTCCATAATGCCATTTTTTATTGGCAAGATTCTGGAGCTGCCTCTCACCACAACACAGGACTACTCTCTGTTTCATATTCTCAGGCAATATTCCATTGACTTGTGGGTGCACCAGCTCACTCTAATCCTCCAGAAACACGGTTTGGCAAGCTTTATCTTTCATCCTGATTACCTCCGTGAACAGCGGGCGCGGGAAACCTACAAAGCCTTGCTAACTTATCTTGCCGAACTACGTTCCGAAGGAAAAGTTTGGATGGCTCTCCCGCGAGAAGTGAATGAGTGGTGGCACCAAAGAAGCCAAATGAGACTGGTCCGTCGTGGAAATTCGTGGGAGATTGAGGGTCCAGGTAAAGAGCGGGCGCGCGTCGCCTATGCAAACCTGGAAGGGAACGTCGTAGTTTACCAGCTCGAACCAGCATCTTTAGCCACAGCAGTATGATACAGGCCCTCCTCTTCCTGAAGCTGTTGACAAGGCTCAGCAATAGGCTGAACAAATGCCTTTGCCTGAGGCGGTTCTAAGACGGGACGAATGCTTGTTTTGGGCTCATCATTAAGGGTCAAATGCGACTCGCGGTTTGTAGCGGATACGCAACGACCCATTCCGATGAATTGAGAATTTTGAAAGGAGTTCCGGGATGTTGTCCCTTCCTACTTATGTTCTCATCACCCCGGCGCGCAACGAGGCAAATTTCATTGAGTTAACCATCAGGTCCGTTATCTCACAGACTATATTTCCTCTCAAATGGGTCATCGTTAGCGACGGGTCAACAGACGGCACCGACGACATCGTTAGGAAATATTCGGCCAATTACCCGTGGATAAAATTGCTCCGAATGCCCGAGCGTCAAGAGCGGCATTTCGCTGCAAAGGTTCATGCCTTCAACGCAGGATACGCGGTAGTCAAGAACTTGCAATATCAGGTCATCGGTAATCTGGATGCGGACATATCGTTTGATGACGCGGACTACTTTGCATTCCTAATGAGCAAGTTTGCCGAGCACCCAGAACTGGGCGTGGTGGGCACTCCCTATCGGCAGGGAAACCCTACATACGATTATCGCTTCGTCAACATCGAAGACGTGTCTGGGGCATGCCAATTGTTTCGTCGCGAGTGCTTTGAAGAGATCGACGGATATTTGGCACTGAAGGGTGGGGGCGTGGATCATGTCGCGTTTCTCACCGCGCGAATGAAGGGTTGGCGGACAAGAACGTTTACGGAAAAAGTTTGTTTGCACCATCGGCCCGCGGGGACGGCCCAGCACGGTCCGTGGATGGCGAAGTATAGAACGGGCGCCCTGGATTACGCTCTCGGAGGCCATCCGGTTTGGGAATTGTTCAGGACGGTGTATCAGATGACCAAAAAGCCTTACGTCATTGGTGGGCTAATGCTAGGGGCCGGCTATTTGTGTTCGCTGGTTCGGCACGCGGAAAGGTCAATATCTCTTGAGCTTATGGCTTTCCGTAGAACTGAGCAAATGCAAAGATTGAGGACGTTTCTCGCACGCTACAGAGACTCGAGCAATGAACTTTTGCGTCACCCTCCGAAGTGTGTTTGAGTGAGATCAGCGAGTGCTCTTGAATTCTGGTTCCTATCACGTTGACACCAACCCCAGACAATCAGGTAAATCTCGTGAGGCAGACCGCATTTCGATTCCGCGCGGTAGACTTGGTTTGTGTCGCGGGCAACGGAGCCTCCTGTGAGTTTTGACCTGGGTAACGAGTCGGCACCTCAGGGGAGGGATGTCGGCGTTCTTATCGTCAATGCCGACGATTGGGGGCGAGATCGAGAGACCACGAAGCAGATCCACAATTGCGCTTTGCGTGGAGCCGTCTCGTCTGTCAGCGCGATGGTCTTCATGGAGGACTCGGAACGGGCCGCGGATATGGCCCGGGAATCAGGAATCGATGCTGGCCTGCACTTGAATTTCACAACTCCGTTTTCAGCTTCCAGCTGCCCGCCGGAACTTCTTGAGCGGCAGCACGAAGTGGGCCAGTACCTACGGTGGCATCGCTTTGCTCAAACCGTATTTCATCCCGGACTCACGAAATCGTTCCAATATGTTGTAGCCGCCCAACTGGACGAGTTTCGTCGCCTGTACGGGGCAGAACCGGAACGATTGGATGGTCATCATCACGCGCATCTTTGCGCCAACGTACTCATTCAGGGATTGCTACCGCGTGGATCTCTTGTTCGGCGAAACTTCTCATTTCAGCCGGGAGAAAAGAGCATGGGTAACCGTCTGTATCGGCAATTCGTGGACCGCGTGCTGGCCCGTCATCATCGCCTCGTCCATTTCTTCTTCTCGCTAGAACCGCTCGAACCTAGAGAACGTTTGCAGCGGATCTTCTCTTTGGCCCGTGAGTTTGTCGTTGAAGTGGAAACGCATCCCGCTAAGCCGGAAGAATATGAGTTCCTGGCCGGAGGCGAGATTTTCCGATTGACCGGGGACTATCCAATCGCCTGGCGTTTCGCCAAGAACACAGACCGGGAGCCCCTACCATTGATTTAGTCCCATATCCGCATATGCCTGATGTTCAGCGCTTGTCGGCGGAGGCGATGCCCCGCAAGACGCAGCATATTAGCGTATGCGTCTGTACTTACAAGCGGCCTCAGTCTCTCAAACGGTTGCTGGAGGAACTCGGCCGGCAGGATACGGGAGGGCTGTTCACGTATTCGATAGTTGTTTCCGACAATGACCGTTTGTGCTCTGCCGAAGCCGTGGTATTGGAATTTGCCGCAGGCTCGCCTATTCCTGTCCGGTACTGCGTGGAGGCTCAGCAGAATATTGCTATGGCACGGAACAAGGCCATTGAGAACGCCGTCGGAGACTTTGTAGCTTTTATCGACGATGACGAATTCCCAATCAAGCATTGGCTGCTGGCCCTATTCAAGGCGTGCAGTGAATATAATGCCGACGGGGCACTCGGATCGGTGAAACGGCACTTCGACGAAAAGCCCCCGAGATGGGTCCTTAAGGGAAATTTCTACGAACGGCCGACTTATCCGACTGGTTTCGTTATCGATTGGAGGAAGGGGCGAACCGGCAACGTGTTGCTGAAAAGGAAACTTTTCGCGGCAGATGGACAGCCTTTCAGGCCGGAGTTCCGGACTGGAGAAGATCAGGATTTTTTTCAGAGAATGATCGAAAAGGGTAACGCTTTCATCTGGTGCGATGAGGCGATAGCATACGAGGTAGTTCCCCCGACACGTTGGAAGCACACCTTCATGCTAAGAAGGGCTTTGCTCAGTGGGGCAACCTCCCTCCTCCAGCCTACTTGGAAAACACCAGAAATAGTAAAATCAGTCATCGCCGTTCCAGTTTACGCAGCTGCGTTGCCATTCGCATTGATGCTCGGATATCACAGGTTCATGGCGCTCCTAATCAAGCTCTCTGATCATCTAGGTAGACTCCTAGCGCTCTTGGGCTTCGATCCAATAAAGGAACCGTACGTCGTCGACTAGATGTGAAATATGAACCAAGCAGAACAAGCTAATTTCATAGTTCGCAAGAACGATCCCATCCTCATAACTGGGGCGACCGGGTTCATCGGGTCTAGACTTGTGGAGAATCTGTTGGATCGTGGATTTTGCAACCTCCGCTGCTTGTGCAGGCCTACCAGCGAGGTAACTAGGCTTGAGGAGCTGTCCGGATTCTACCGCGGTGGGGTTCGAGTCGAAGTGGTTAGAGGTAACCTTCTTTCGCGCAAGGATTGCACAGCTGCGATGGAAGACGTGGCGGTTGTGTTCCACCTGGCCACTGGCAGAGATGCGAGGTCATTCCCGGACGCGTTCATGAACTCGGTCATCACCACACGAAATCTTCTCGAAGCTAGCAAGCAGCACGATTGCTTGAAGCGTTTTGTCAACGTCAGTTCCTTCACAGTTTATGCCAACAAGCAGAACCCTCGGCGGAGACTGTTGGACGAAACGTGTCCAATTGAAGGGGACGGAAGACTCCGGAGCGATGCATACTGCTTTGCGAAGATAAAACAAGAGGAAATCGTCGCCGAGTATAACCGGAGGATTGGAATTCCGTACGTCACCGTCAGACCTGGGTACGTTTACGGTCCTGGGCATGAAACTATCACAAACCGCGTGGGCATCGACACTTTTGGCTTCTTTTTGCACCTTGGCGGCTCAAATACAATACCTTTCACCTACGTCGAAAACTGTGCGGAGGCGATTGCGCTTGCTGGGTTGATCGAGGGGATTGATGGAGAGGTCTTTAACATCGTAGACGACGATTTGCCTTCAAGTAGTCTCTTCTTACGCTTATACAAACGCGATGTGAAACATTTTAGGTCACTCTACGTTCCTCATGCTGCGAGTTATGCGCTGTGTTATTTATGGGAGCGATATTCGGAATGGTCCCGTGGACAGGTGCCTCCTGTTTTTAACTGTAGCAAGTGGCACGCCTTTTGGAAAAAGACACGGTACAGCAACGAAAGATTGAAGATGCGGCTAGGGTGGAAGCCCAAGATTTCCACCGAAGAGGGGCTTAGGCGCTACTTTGAAAGTTGCCGAAATGGAAAAGGACATGCTTAAGGTCGCTATTGTCGGTTGCGGCAAGATCGCCGATGTGCATGCGTCGCAAATTCAGAGGATCGGCGGATGCAAGATCGTAGGCGTCTGCGACAAGGAACCTCTAATGGCGCGACAGCTATGGGAAAGGTTCCCCGTTGAACGCCACTATGGCGAATTGGCGGAGCTCCTGAGTGAAGCTAGACCGGATGTAGTCCATATCACGACGCCGCCGCAGAGCCATTTCGATATTGCCAGGTTTTGTTTGGAATGGGGATGCCACGTCTATGTGGAGAAGCCATTTACACTTCGCGCCCAGGAGGCCGAGGTACTAATTGCACTCGCGAATGAGAGGGGACTCAAGCTGACTGCCGGGCATGACGACCAATTTAGTAACGTGGCGCGTCGCATGCGACGTCTTGTTCAGAACGGCTACCTAGGCGGGCCAGCGGTCCATATGGAAAGCTACTTCTGCTATGACCTTGGAAATCCCACTTATGCAAGAGCATTTCTCGGAGATAAGTACCATTGGGTCCGAAATTTGCCGGGCAAATTGCTGCATAATATCATAAGTCATGGAATTGCCCGGCTGGCTGAATTCCTGACCAGTGAATCACCTCAGGTAATGGCTTATGGATTCGTTAGCCCGTTCCTCAAGAGTCTAGGCGGAAACGAAATCATTGATGAACTGCGAGTCATCGTTTCTGAAGAAGACGGCACCACGGCTTACTTCACCTTCTCGTCCCAAATGCGTCCCTTGCTCCATCAATTTCGTATCTACGGGCCGGCAAACGGCCTTATTTTAGATCAGGATCACGAAACGTTGATAAAGCTTCGAGGCACTAAATTGAAGAGCTACCTCGAACAGTTTGTTCCTCCTGTTGTTTTCGCGCGACAGCATCTCAAGAACGTAGCCATGAACGTAAGAGCTTTTTTGGCTAGAGAGTTACGCATGAGCGCTGGCATGAGTTATTTGATCGAGTCCTTTTATCGCTCAATTAACGAAGGTACGCCACCTCCCATACCTTATCGCGAGATCTTGCTGACGGCTAGGATTATGGAGAGTATCTTTCACCAGATTTGCGCCAACCTGCCCAGGGAGCATATTCAAATTCAACCGCAATCCACTCTGTCTGCCGACTAAGGGAAGCAGCATTACATCATCTTTTTACATTCGGAATTGCAATTGCTTCGCCAGCCACAGCGAGCGGCGCCGCGCAGAGGTAACTCTATGAGTCGGCGTCGACATTCGAACTTGTAGGCGAGAGCGAGTGACCCCATGCGAACTCAAAGTATTCACCCTCTAGATGCAGTTTACACTTCGGAGGTTGACACCGTAGATGAACAGAGGTGGTGTGGGATTCTCCAGGAATTTGATGATGCTAACATTTATCAAACTTGGTCCTACGCGGCAGTGACGAACGGTCGACGGAGGGCGTGTCATCTGATACTGAAACGGAATCAGGAGGTTGTTGCTGCCGCCCAGGTCAGAATCGAAAAGCTACCGTTCGTAAACGTGGGTATTGCCTACGTGCGATGGGGACCACTCTGGCGACGCTATGCAACTGAAATGAATTTCGACGTATTCCGTCAGGCCATTCGGGCGTTGCGCAATGAATTTGCGTGCAAACGTGGCCTGGTTCTAAGACTGTTCCCGGCCCTTTTTGACGACGATTCTCCGCGCTTTTCAGCCATTCTGGATGAAGAAGGCTTCTCATCGGTCCGCAACCAATCGCCCAGCCGAACGATTCTCATGAATCTGAGCCCTCCACTTGCGGACTTGCGGGAGGGCATGCGGGGAGCGTATAAACGCAATTTGAAATTGGCTGAACGGAACGGGTTGGAAGTTGTTGAAGGCTCGGAAGACCAGCTCTTCGCGACCTTCATTGACATATACAAAGAGATGGTATCCCGAAAGAGATTCGTGGCAGGAAGCGATGTCGATCAATTCAGGCTCGTACAGGCGCAGTTACCAGAGAAGCTCAAAATGAGAATCATGCTATGCAAAGCCGGCGCGGACGCCGTCGCAGGTTTGGTCTTCAGCGCAATCGGAAAAACGGCAATATACCTGTTTGGGGCAACGAGCAACGCCGGTATGAAAAGCCGCGGATCATATCTCCTGCATTGGAAGCTCCTGGGATGGCTGAGACAAAGGGGCTTTGTCATTTACAACCTGCATGGAATCAATCAAGCGAGAAATCCGGGGACTTACAAGTTCAAAAGCGATCTCGCTGGGAATAACGGCAAGGATGTCAGCTTCTTAGGGCGGTTCGATTCGCACACGAGCATCTCCAGCTATTTAGGGGTCGAATGCGGCGAAGCGCTCAGAACAATCAACGGGACCCTCAGGGAGCTTACCAAGACTGTCCGCGACGCAAGGCTCTGGCCGAAAGCGGCGACTAAAACCGTCACTCGTGTTGCAGATTAATGAGCACGCGACCCAATCAGTCCAAGGAAGAAAGCGGCGCCGAGATTAGCGTCAAGGGAAAATGGGTCAGAGTCCCTGCGATGGACATAAACGGGAAAACGATAATCGTTAGGGGAAGATGGCTCAAGATAGCCTGTATACTTGACGAGGATTGGCTGGAAACGGGACTCGAAGATCCTCAACTGTGCGTGCAAAAGTTGAAAGAACAGCGATCAAATGGAATGCGTGCTGATATCTTCAGTTTCACGCAGAAACTGCCCGCAACCGTCCCTCTGTATGAGTATCCTTCGGAGTGGGACAGCATTGCCGCAATTCGCATAACGGGCTTCAAGGAATGGTGGGAGAAGCTGCCCCAAGAAACTCGCAAGAACGTGAGGAGATCACAGAAACGTGGAATCGTTGTTGCCGTCAAGGAGTTAAATGATGAATTAATTAACAATATAGTAGCGCTCAACAATGAGTCCCCAGTTCGACAGGGGAGACCCTTTGCTCATTACTCTAAAACTTTTGAGCAGGTCAAGAGGGACTACTCATCGTTCCAAGACCGGAGCGACTGCATTTGTGCGTCTGTCGGGAATGAATTGGTCGGACTTCTGAAGATAGTCTACAGAGGAGATGTCGCTTCAATATTACAGCTGTTTGCAAAGGCTAGTCATTATGATCGAAGGCCTACGAACGCTTTGCTAGCAAAGGCAGTCCAGCTGTGCGAAGCAAAAGGAATCGGCTATCTGACTTATGGAATGTTCAATTACGGCAACAGAACCAATAGTCCGTTGCGGGAATTCAAGATTCGAAACGGATTTACAGAGGTGTTGGTGCCCAGATACATTATTCCTTTGACCGAATGGGGCACTCTTTGCTTGAAGATAAGGCTCCATCGTGGACCTATCGGAATTCTTCCTCCTCGCATAATAGCGGCTGTCGTTAGTGCGCGTTCAAAGTGGTACCATCTTCGACAGTCAATGAGCCGGTGTAGCTCAATGGCAGAGCGGCCGAGATTGTAACTCGGAAGACGGGGTGTTCAAATCCCTCCGCCGGCTCCAATTTCTAACTCTCAAGTGCCCTCATCCAAGGGACAACAGGCAACCACGTTCGGTTTCACGTCTGAAGTGATCTGATATGCCAGGAATCGTAGGTCTTATCACAGCTATGCCGCGCGATTGGGCCGAACCGCAGTTGCTGCGTATGGTTGAGGCTCTTCGACATCAATCCTGCTATGAGACTGGAACGTGGATTGATGAAACCTTGGGTGTTTACGTCGGGTGGGCAATCAGAAAGAACTCCTTTTCCGATGGAATGCCCCTGTATAACGAAGCAGGGGACGTTGTTCTCACCTTTTTCGGAGAGGAATTCCCCCGACAGGGAACCGCTCGAGGCCTGAAAGCGCGAGGGCACAGCCTCGAGATGGAAGGACCTTCATACCTCGTGCATATCTATGAGGAGGACCCTGCTTATCCCGCAAGCTTGAACGGAAGGTTTCAGGGACTTCTGATTGATCGGACTCGGAAAACATCAACGCTATTCAACGATCGGTACGGGCTACAGCGGATTTACTATCACCAGTCGAAGGAGGCTTTCTACTTCGCCGCAGAAACTAAGGCCATTCTTGCGGTCCGCCCCGAACTGCGGAGAGTGAGCCTTCGGAGCCTGGGGGAATTCATCTCCTGCGGTTGTGTGTTGGAGAACCGAACACTATTCGAAGGTATTTATGTTCTCCCGCCTGCTTCAGCCTGGGTCTTTCGGAACCATTCACTCAACAAGAGAAACTGCTACTTCGACCCGCGGGAGTGGGAGCAACAAACCTGCCTGGAACCGGAATCGTTCTATCAAGAACTGCGGGATATTTTCTCGCGAAACCTGCCTCGCTACTTCAACGGACGCGAGCGGATTGGGATGTCCCTGACAGGGGGCTTGGATACCCGGATGATCATGGCTTGGCAGAAGTCTCCTCTAGCAGTTCTTCCCTGCTACTCCTTCGGGGGGACGCTTCGCGACTGTCAGGACGTCATCCTTGCCCGGAAAGTAGCCAGCGCCTGCGGTCAGCCCTACCAGGTGATTTCCCTAGGAGAGGAGTTTCTTACACGATTTTCTTACTACGCGGAACAGTCCGTGTACCTCACTGACGGTTGCGCCGGTGTGGACCGCTCCCCTGACTTGTATGTCAACGAGAAGGCCCGGGAGATCGGCCCGGTGCGGATGACGGGGAACTACGGGGGTGAAGTGCTGCGCCGAGTGAGAGCGTTTAAACCGACAGAGCCGTCGCCCGGTTTGTTTCACCCCGAATTGCTTTGCTATGTTCGCCAAGCTAGGGAAACCTACGCCAAGCTGCTTCAGGGCCATCCGCTTTCCTTTGCGGTGTTCAGGCAGGTCCCTTGGCACCATTATGGAGCGTTTGCTATCGAGGAAACACAGCTATCCAGTCGAACACCGTACCTTGATAATGACTTCGTTCGCACCGTCTTCCGTGCCCCGGCATGCGCTTGCGCGAACGACGACGTGTGCCTACGATTAATTGCGGACGGGGATGTCGCTCTCCACCGGATCCGGACCGACCGGGGTCTCGCCGGAGGCGCAGGACGTTTGTTTGCAGCCGCCTCGCGTGCGCTTCTGGACTTCACATTCAAAGCGGAGTACGCCTATGACACCGGCATGCCCCAGTGGGTAGCCCGCGTCGATCATCTCTTCTCAGGGTTGCACCTCGAACGCCTCTTTCTGGGTAGGCACAAGTTTGCTCATTACCGCGTTTGGTATCGGGATGTGCTCTCCGCGTACGTTCGGGAGATGCTGCTTGACCCGAAAACCCTTTCCCGGCCGTTCCTCGAAAGGAAAACGGTCGAAACCATGGTGAACCGTCACCTTAAGGGGGACCAGAACTACACCTCCGAAATTCACCTGTTGCTGACGCTGGAACTGCTGCATCGGCTGTTTATCGATCCTAATAAGCAGGCGTCTTCTATGTTCGACGCGATTCATGAAGTGAAAGCTACAGAGGCTGGAATAGACTCAGACGCAGCTTTTCCACGACACGCTACCTAGCTATCTCTTCCGAGGCAACGAAAATTCGGGAGCGAAGGGTTAGATCAAACGGGCAGAGTAGGAATGTCTCCAAAGATTGCCGCTTGCATATTTGTTCTTGGAGTATTAGGTCTTTTCTTCCTCGATCGTGATCGGAAGACTCGAACCTCAAAGGCTCTATGGCTTCCGGTGGTCTGGATATTCATCGCCGGATCACGGCCCGTATCGTTTTGGCTGCAAATGGCTCCCCAAGAATCGTATTCCCCGTACGTTGACGGGAGCCCGCTTGATCGGGCGGCGTGGACGGCGATGGTAGCGGTCGGGCTGGCCGTGCTGGTCAGCAGAGGAAGACAGGTTGGAAGTTTTCTGCGAGCAAATTGGGCAATCCTCTGGTTCTTTTTTTACTGCGTGATCAGCATCCTATGGTCCGACTTTCCGGAAGTCGCATTCAAGAGATGGATTAAAGCTTTGGGCGACCTTGTCATGGTCCTTATTGTCCTGACCGATTTGGACCCAATCGCTGCAATCAAACGGCTCCTCGCAAGGATTGCTTTTTTGCTCGTACCACTCTCTATTTTATTAATTAAGTACTTCCCGGAACTAGGACGAACATTCGCTGCGTGGTCTTGGACGCCGGTTTACGTTGGCGCTACAACGAACAAGAACGCCCTCGGGATGGTCGCTCTCATGTTGGGGCTGGGATCCCTGTGGCGCTTCCTTCAGGCTCTTCGTGCAGAAGAGAGCGACGAGAGGGCTGGGCCCCTAATCGCACACGGCATTGTTCTTGCCATGGTGGCGTGGACTTTTGTGACGGCTGGTTCAATGACCTCCCTGGCGTGCTTCATCATGACTGCCAGTTTGATGGTGGCCACAAGTCTAAGCGTGTTTGCCCGAAAGACAGGGGTTGTGCACTTCCTTGTGATTACCGTTCTATGCGTTTCGTTCTCTGCTTTGTTCCTCAATATGGGCGCGAGTTTGTTAACAGATATGGGGCGAGATCCAACGCTAACTGGTCGAACGGAAATCTGGAATCAAGTCCTCGCTTTGGCCACGAACCCACTGCTGGGGACAGGCTTCGAGAGTTTCTGGCTAGGTGACCGGCTCCAAAGAATATGGAGCATCTGGTGGTGGCACCCGAATGAGGCTCACAACGGCTACATCGAGGTCTACTTGAATCTTGGATGGATTGGTGTGGGGTTGCTTAGCATGGTTATAGTGACAGGTTACAGAGACGTTGTCACGGCGCTTCGTCGCGACCCACAAGTGGGCAGCCTTAGACTCGCATATCTTGTCACCGCTGTTGTTTATAACTTTACGGAGGCCGCGTTCAAGGAGATCAATCTAGTATGGATTTTCTTCCTCCTCGCGGTCGCGGCGGTTCCTAAAGTTCTCGCGCCTCCAATCGATCCTCCACTCGGAATTGAGGACCCAGATGGATTCTTTGAGCCTGATCTAGCAGCTAACCACGTGGTTGTTGCTGGGTTAACCGAGGACGCTTGAAGCCCTTCGACCAAAGCGGCGCTTTCAGGCCCACCGCAGCGGAGGTCAGCGTTCGTCGCCTGGCCGTTCGGGGCGCTGGCGTTACTGTGCTTTCCTCAATCGTGGGATTACCCATTCAGATGATCGCTACGGTGGTTTTGGCTCGTCTGCTTACACCTGCGGACTTCGGAGTCGTCACCATGGTTACGACCTTCAGCCTTCTTCTGATGAACTTCGGAGGAAATGGATTTACCGAGGCCGTCATTCAAAGAGATACGATAAGTCATGCATTGATCAGTAATTTGTTTTGGGTCAACGTCGGTATGGGGGTTCTCCTAACATGCGCGTTCGCGGCAGCCGGGTCGCTGATGGCGAGGTTTTATGGTGATCCGAACGTGGCGCACGTAGCTGCCGGAGTGTCCTTAACAATTTTCTTTACCAGTACCTCCATTTTGCACTTGGCTCTTCTGCGACGGGCCATGAGCTTCTCCACGGTTTCCGCAATAGATGTTCTCGCACGAATAGTTTCGGTTGCCGTGTCAATCGCTCTTGGGTGGACTGGCTGGGGATACCGGGCGCTAGTCGCCGGGGCCATCGCGCAGCCGATCTGCCAGTCCGTCGGGGCCTGGTTACTGTGCCGGTGGATCCCCAGCTTTCCTCGGCGTGTAGACGGTACCGGCTCCATGGTTCGCTTCGCCCTGAGCGTTTACGGGCGGTTCAGCGTCAACTACTTCGCCAGGAATATGGACAACCTCTTGGTAGGGTGGCGCTTCCAAGCGCAGTCTCTCGGCTTCTACAAAAAGGCGTACGACCTTTTTGCTCTCCCCGCTAGCCTGCTCGTCACGTCTCTTACTGGCGTCGCAGTGTCCGCCCTGTCCAGGCTGAACGGGAATTCTGCCCAATATAGAAGGTACTTCCTCAGCGCTCTGGAGGTTTTGGCGTTCGTTGGTATGGGGCTAGCTGCGTACCTCACTCTGGTAGGCAAGGATCTAATTCGCCTGCTCTTGGGTCCGGGGTGGGAATCGGCCGGCAGGATATTCACATTTTTCGCACCGGGAATCGGGGCCATGCTTCTCTACGGCACTCATGGGTGGATTCATCTCTCCATCGGCAGAGCGGACCGGTGGTTCCGCTGGGGCATTGTGGAATTCGTCGTGACGGGCCTGCTGTTTATTGGGGGGCTTGCCTGGGGACCAGTCGGAATCGCTGTGGCCTGGGCTGCCTCATTCTGGATTCTTGCGATACCCGGGCTTTGGTACGCGGGAAAGCCAATAAATATCTGGTTGCCTCGCTACTGGCAGGTTGCGCATCCGAAATCGTCATTCGAACAATGCCATCCTTTCTCACGGTGTCGGGTTCAGGTGAGGTCGCACTACGCATCCTTACAACTTCCCTGTTGTTTGCCATTCTGTATTCCGGTGCGGTCATCGTGTTGCACCAAGGATACACACCCCTCTATCAGGTTGTTGGGCTTTTGCAGGAGATGGTGCCATGGAGCAAACTCTCTAGGCCATCCTCGGTGGTAGCGGCGACATGTGACACCCGCACGAGCAAGGTCGTTACGTGAACCGGCGGAAGGGGCTATGGGCGTGAGTTGCAGACATCTACCAAGGCTCAGAAGGGACGAATTCAAATGTACGAAGCGGAGGTAAACAATTCCATCGAATCAATTGAAACTCTACCGATGGATATAAGAAAATGCTTTGTGGAGTTTCGTGATCGAATCGCTGCACGCACCACTCTTCCGTGGGGTGAGCATTGCACGGAGTGCGTTTGGCCTACCTGCTTCGCCACCTGCGAGCTGTATACGCCAAGATCAGATGGTGCTTGTCGGCAATTCATGGGTGGCGCGGTGCGCATCGACCACCCGGGAGGATTGAGCCCCTATTTATTGAAACTTCAGTTCAAACGGTGGGCGAAACTCTGGACTGTAGGTAATCTCCATCTTCAACCGTTATCAAAGGCAGATAAACACGAGTGGGTTAACATAGCGGTCGGAGCAATTGGTCGCAATGCGCCTCTGCCCAGTTCAATTAAGCCACACGTCCTGCGAAAAATCAGTTACCTAAGAAAACGTTCCGCAGAGAACGCTGGCCCAACTGAGGAGTTTCCAGATTACTTTTTGCTTGAATGCTATAACCCCAACAAGCAGAACATTGCTTTGACGTTTACGGTGAGACAAAGCTTTCAGAAAGACCTGAGACCGTTTCAAACGATGATCAACACATCGCCAGGCTATACACGAACGAAAATAAACTTTTCAGATATATCCCCATTGATTAACAGCAGCCAGTCATTTGAAGTCGAGATCGTGCCAAATGATAGTGATGACATCGTTCTGTACTTCGGGCTGATGGACTTTGTAAAGGAGCGGCCCGAACCAACAAGCAAGAATGGACACGAGTTGGTGGTCAAGCCGCTCAAATGCGTCGTTTGGGACCTAGATAACACTCTTTGGGACGGCATTCTTATTGAAGATGGTCCGGAGAAGATCCGGCTAAGACAAGGCGTCGCGGATGTCATAAAGCTGACAGATCAAAGGGGCATCCTGCATTCCATCGCCAGCAAGAATAATCACCACGACGCGATGAATGCTTTGCGTCTCTGGGGACTCGATGATTATTTCCTCTGCCCACAGATAGCCTGGCAACCCAAAAGCCAGTCTATCGTTCAGATCGCCCATCTGCTAAATATCGGTCTGGAAGCTGTGGCCTTTGTCGATGATCAAGTGTTCGAAAGAGAAGAGGTGAAAGCAACGCTGCCAGAGGTAGTCGTCATCGATGCCGCGGATTACGCGCACATCCCCGACCGCCCTGAATGCCGCCTTCCCATCACAACAGAGAGCAAGAGTCGCCGTTTGATGTATCGGGAGCAGGAACAGCGGCAAGCTTCACTGGGCTCTTACAAGGGCGATTACATCGGATTCCTAAAGGACTGTCGTATGGAGGTTGGCATATCGTCTCTAGACGACACGAATCTTAGCAGGGTGTACGAACTCGCGCAGCGAACAAATCAATTGAATTTCTCAGGGAATCGATACCCGCAAGCCCAACTTGCGGAGATCATGAAGTCCCCCTTTCTGGAAACATACGTGATCGATTGCAGCGATCGGTTCGGCAAGTACGGTATCGTAGGCTTTGCTGTCGTTCACACTCGGGAGTCGCGCCTTCTCGATTTAATGTTTAGCTGCCGCATTCAAGGCAAGCGCGTAGAACATGCGGTGTTGTCATTTCTGCTGCGGCGAAGTCTGTCCGAGAAAGAGCGGGATTTTTATGCGAATTACCGCAAAACGTCAAAAAATGCTACTTCGGGCAAAGTCTTCGAAGAATTAGGATTCGAGTGCGTCGCTGACAACGAGGGCATCTTATCCCTGGTGTTCAGACATGGACGGGAAATTCCCGACGATCAGATTATCAAGATCAAGGGATTCTTTGACCGTAAGACGAAGACCTTATCAAATTGTTAAAACTGTATCGGATTCCTTAGGCCTGAAATCCACCAAAGCTGCTCAAACAAAGCGATCCTGCGTGGACCGTGACGGTTGGGCTGAATCGCACGTCTACCTTCTCCTCTACTAGAAAGAAGTCAATATGAAGAACTCCTTTGCTGATAAGACAGTCTTTGGTTTGATAAAAGCGATAACCTACCCCCGATCGAGTTTGTCTTGGGTTCGCCGCGGTCATTTGGCGAAAGACAAGGTTTTCGTGAGCCAAACATATTGGTTTGCCGGGACACTGCCTCGTGTTCCGCTGACTACGATCCTACCCGGCGTTCAAGAAGCAGAAGTACTCTTGCCGCGGGCTTTTGACCGGAAAACTGGCACTTCCATAAGTGTGGAAGAGGCGTGTCATCTGGGAGCGATTGCGAAGTGTACCAAGGCTGCCAGAGTATTGGAAATCGGCACATATGATGGTAACACGGCGCTGGTACTAGCTGCGAATCTGGCGCCGGAAGGCCAAGTTATTACGGTGGACTTGCCACCAAGTTTTGATATGGAGAAGCAGGATTCACTGATGTATCCCGACGTCGAACTCAACTTGACGCCACGCGATCAACTCGGTCGACAGTTCCAGGAGCACCGGCTTTCTGCTGGGATTAGGCAAGTTTACGGGGATAGTGCCAAGCTGGACTGGGGCACACTTGGAGACCCTTTTGACTTAATCTTTATCGACGGCTGCCACTCTGAAGCATACGTCCGCGCAGATTCTCAGAATGCGCTGGACCATCTGGCACCCAGAGGGGTGATTTTGTGGCATGACTATGGCGCGTTCGTGGAAGTATCTAACGTAGTGGATCGGCTTGCGCGTGAGAGCTGTAGGTTGAAAATATTTGCGCTAGAAGGTACACGCTTGGCCATCGGTCTGGCGGCTCCAGCTGCTTCCTGAAATGCAGAACCGCCTCTGGGAAATCATATTCAACCAACGTTCTGCCACCTGGTATCTACAGGGAGCTATCGTTCGACACAGCTTTCAAGTCATTGCCAGAAAACAGAAAAAGATCAATGTAAGAGAGGGAGACAGAAGGAATGGGCATTCTTGATTTTCTGGCAAGAGTTCAAGGCTCGTATCAGAGGAGTACCGCCCATTTCCTTTGCAGACGTCCCCTTCCGATCAGTACTCAGACGCCGATCATTTCATTTACTTTTGATGATTTCCCCCGTTCCGCACTCTTAACAGGCGGCGCTATTCTGAAAGGGTGTGGGCTTGCAGGGACCTATTACGCATCGCTGGCTTTGGCAGGAAAGCAAACGCCCACCGGCACCATGTTTTTGCGTGACGATCTAAAGGTGCTGATTGAACAAGGTCACGAGTTGGGATGCCACACATTTGACCACTGCCACGCATGGGATACAAAACCACATGCGTTCGAAGACTCAATAATCAAGAACCGGCAGGCACTCAGCGAGCTCGCCCCTGGGACTTTTTTCAAGACATTTTCCTATCCGATAAGCGTACCGCGGGCGCAAACAAAACGAAGAGTAGCCAAGCACTTCGTGTGCTGTAGGTGCGGCGGTCAAACTTTCAATGTTGGACACGCGGATCTCAATTACCTTTCGGCCTTTTTCCTGGAAAGATGTAGGGATCCTCAGGTCATAAAGCAACTGATTGATCAGAATCAACGGGCTCGGGGATGGCTTATTTTCGCGACTCACGACATCAGTAGCAACCCCTCTCCCTTTGGATGTACTCCCCGGTTTTTTGAAGATATTGTGCGATACTCTGTGAATTCGGGCGCGCGGATCTTGACGGTTGTTCAAGCGTGCGAAGAACTATGCAGTTCCGCGTCATGACCAGAATCTGGGATGCGCTCATTGACCGCGGCCGCCCTCCCCGGCCCTTATGCACCGGGGAGCTTTTTTGCCTTCTCATAAAGCGGATCAGTGAACAACGACCGTAAGATTTGTCGGAGGAGCAGGAGGAGTGCTCCCTGCCAAGGCTCCATAGCAGTTGTTGGCGTTGAACGTCAAAAAGCCACCAGTGCCATCGGCCGGACCGTGCATGATATTGAGATAGCAATTCGCGGCAGGAGTCAGATAGACGTGGCCTCCTAAATTCGCCATATTTCCGCCCGTAACATCCGGACCAATCGCGGGCCACGGCATGCTTCCCCACCAGCTAGGTTTAATGGAAAGATAAAATGATGCCGGCAAGCCCTGATTCCCGGGGACAGCATTTGGGTATCCCGGCGCCGTGGAGGGAACTTCTGAACTGAGGAAACGAGCGGCGCCACTTACGGTGTCGTAGTTTCCCCAACGAAGTAGCGTCGAAGCAACCAGAGGGTCATTTGGATGGGCTGCATCGTTTAACCCTTCGTTTCCAGAGAACCCGAGAACGTAGATCGAAAGGTCCCCGTTCGGCGCGCTGTCGGTTGTACTTGCGGGTGCGGATGTGTATACAGTGTGATAACCGGGTTGACCAAAAATGTTCCCGATGACATTAAAGTATCTATTGCCGTTATACACGTGATATGCGTTCGTTTGTTGAGTCTTCCCGACTTCCCATCCGATAAAGCGGTTGCGAAATGAGGTCGAAAAATTCGATGAACCGTGGATGTTATCCGCTGTGAACCCGGCGCCTATATTTCCCTCATACAGGTGATAACTGATCCCAGATGAATGATGATAGTTTTGCGATTGCATCCAGGCTGTGTTCCCACCTGAGACATAGAAATCGTTAACAGCGAAATTGTAGCCGTAGACGACGCCGCTTACCGACTCGCCCGCGGGCATGGGGGCAGCCAGCGCTTGCCAAATGTTATTCTCTACTAGGAGATCCGAGGTAAGGTCGGTTTCCAGGCCGTAGCTTTGCCATTGAGCATTCTGAGTTCCAAAGAAGTAGCTGTCGCGGATGGTTCCCCGTGTTGCTCCGTAGGTCCAGATAGCGGCCCGATTAGCGTCAACGGAGCGAATGTTCTTCACCCAAAAATCACGCACGCCCGACACCGAGATTCCCGAGAGCCCGCCGCTATTGGTGTAGTCCAACGACATATTCTCAATCCCTATGAAGGAAACTGTCGGGGCTATGTTCCACCACGCCCCTGGTGTTTGGCTGGCCCTCCAGTTAGGCATGTACAAACCGGGAGTTATTCCAACCGTGAATGGCCCTGAACCGCTAATGCTCGTGACGACGACGACCTGGGATTGGCTGCGACCGGGTCTCCGAATATTGCTGTCCCCTTCGCTCGAGCACGACACTGAGCAAACCCATATGTTGCCCGTATCTGCTTCGGTGCCTGCTCCGCAAGAGGCTCCTGATAGTCCATCGTTACATTGGTCTAAAATTAGAATGTCGTTTACCGCCAAGTTTGTGACGCTGTCTAAAGTAATAGATGTGGCTCCTTTGGCGTAGCCAGCTATCCAGTTTGCAGTGCGTTGAGGGCTACCTGGATTGAAACCGCTGCCATCCGAAATGCACACATCCGTACCGCCAACCTGACAGGCCGACGACCCAGTGAACACCAGAAATGTCTGGTCGGGGCCTGCGCCACGCACAACCACGTTGCTGCGCCCAGTAATCGAGAGAGCTCCTCCGAGGCTGTAGACTCCGGCCGGCAAGAAAACGTATGTGTTGTTAGGCGCGGACGCGATCGCTGCGTTAATCTGAGCTAGCGTGGAGGCAGAACCACTCGTGGTGACTGCAGCGCAGGCGCTTGTGACGCATTGGGCTGTGATGTTGGGAATCCCGCCGCTGACGCCCTTATTTGACCAGTTAATGGCCCTGCTAGGATCAATGATTCCGGACCATTGCTGAGCGCGAACGGCGAGCGGTGTCGCGGAAAGTAAAATTAAGCAAATCAGAAGTCTTTTCATGCGTCGAATATACATTTTGTTCCTTTACCCGGTTTTTTTTCAACGGCCCTCAGGCCTATGTGGCGAGAAGGCTAACAACCGCCGCCGGTCGTGTACTATTTCGGAATAGGTGCGGCTGCAGAGACTTCGTTCGAATACTCACTCTCAACGATGTCTGGTCATCTAAATTCTGGATTGACGGGAATGGTGAAGCCGGCCTTTTCCATTCTTCGGCCAAAAGCCTCAAGTAATTCCCTACTGCAACCAATCGGGCGGGTAGAGCAGTTGCGGCATTGCGGGCCGGATTCGACGTGCTTAAAATTCCCGCCCACACGACGGAGCCTAAACTATCAAGGAATTGTAGACAGTCGGCGGAATCATGAAGTTTTTGTGGGACTGTCTGGCGAAATCGCGTCGGGCTTTCTCTTACGAAAGTACAGGCCCAATGGAGTACCAAACTGTTAAAAAACGAACCGTTGCCGACGACTGTGACGGAGGTCGGCACTGGGGATAGACGCATATTCGGCAAAACTGGTATCCTGATGTTCCTCGAGAGAGACCATATTGGCATGCCGAATCCAATTGGGGATTGCTTTCCCTCCAGGGGTCTCGTCGATACGCCCCGCGCTAGAGTTGAACCTGTGATTCGGTTTCTCCAGGGCAGCCGCACCATTCCGATCACGATACTTTGCACCGCAGTCCTCGTGATCATCGCTGCCTTGTGGACTTCGCACCATGGCAACATCGGCTCAAGCAGCAGGCTCCTCCAAGGAGCGCCTTCGGGCGGGCACTATGCCGTTCTGACGTGGAAGGCCAGTACTTCCGTTGTTGCCGGGTACTATGTGTATCGGTCTGAGAATCCCGGGGGGCCATACAAAAAGCTGAATTCCTCTCCCGTCCGAGAGACCGAGTATAAAGATTCTGCAGTTCAAGCCGGCCACACTTACTTTTACCAGGTGACTGCAGTCGACGCCAAAGGCCGCGAGAGCGCGTTCTCGAATCAGGTCCGCGCCATCGTGCCTTCACCATAGGGTCGATCCGATTAAGGGATTATCGCTTGTACTTGGTTCGAAAAACTACTCTGGTTTCCGTTGCTGTCCACTGACGTTGTTACGTAATAATAAGTTTGACCGGTTTGAACCGTAGTGTCTGTGTAGGTTAGGCCGGTGACTGGCGAAGAATTAAGCAAGATATAAGGCCCACCGTCCACCGTGCCCCGGTAAACGTAATAGCCCGTCACTACTGATGTGCTCGCCACCCAACTGAGGGTCGCGGTGTGCGCTTGCTGCGCTGCGGCGGTAAAGTTCACGGCCGTGACATCGGCATTGCTAAGCGTCACGCTTTGGCTGGTCGGATTGAACGCGAATCCCGCCTTACTCGGAGTTATAGCGTAGTTTCCTGGCGCCAATCCCGTGAAAGTGTAATTCCCCGAGCTGTCAGCCGTTTGCGTCCCAGTCGATGCCCCACTTAATGTAACCGTCGCTCCGCTTCCGTCTGCCGCTGGAGTGAGTGTGCCAGAGATACTGTGCGTCTGTTGCGGTGGATTCGTGCCTTGGGTACTGCCTACGGTGCCGCTGCATCCACCAGCGAGGCCGACCGCTAGAAGCATCCCGAACAACACGAGCGCAAGCGTCTTGCCGAGGTTGAAAAAATGAGAAATTGTGTCGAGTTCCGGGCGGTTTATCTTGCGTCCTGAGTTGACATCCATACGTTACTTTGCTCCCCTCCTTACCCCCAGGACAGTCTACAAGCACCGCGATAGCTCGAAATACCGGTTTGAAGTGCAAATAAAGTACAGGTGGTACCACTGGACTCAAGGACTAAGGGTCAAAACTCTGAATCGGAAATATCAGGACGCGGCTGACAAACCACGCTCTTGCAGTCACTTATGCGCAAACTGCGATTCCATTACCATTTCGCACTCTAAGCGGGCCTGGCTTCTTTTTTCAGTAGACCCTTTCACGTTCACCGGAACGCCCGTCTCGTGCTCACATTACCGGGCCCGCCGGGAACCTGAGGCGGACCGGTAATGGTGCCTGCTCTATTCCTCCAACACCCGCCGATGGGGGCACGCCAACTGGTCAGGGAATCGAGGCACTCACCTGATTCGAGTAGCTGCTCTCATTCCCAGAAGCATTCACAGCAGTTGTCACGTAATAGTAGGTACTGCCGCTTTGTACATTCGTATCGCTGTAGCTAAGCCCAGTGACAAGCGATGAGTTAACCTTTATATAGGAACTCCCGTTCACCGTGCTGCGATAGATGTTGTATCCAGAAACCGAGGAAGGACTTGCGCCCCAAGTCAGAGCTACAGAATGTTGAATCGTTACCACTCCGGTCCCCGATAGGGAGACTCCGGCAGGCGACCCTGTCGCGTTGCTCGTGATCGAGATGCTACCGTTAGCGCTCCCAGCCACAGTCGGATGGAATTGAGTCGCAAGAGTGAGAGTCTGCGACGGAGAGAGCGTCACCGGTGTGCTTCCGCCCGTGACTGAGTATCCGGTCCCACTCACCGCGACCTGTGAAATTCCTACCTTGGAATTGCCCGTGTTGGTCACCACAACGTTTTGCGAAGTGGAGGACGTGCCTGTCGTGACGTTGCCGAAGCTCAGGCTTGGCGGACTGATATTGAGGGTGTAAGTGGCGGCGACCCCAGTGCCGCTTAGAGGGACCGAAGTGGGAGTGGCAGATGCGTTGCTCGCAATAGAGATGTTGCCGGAAACGGTACCAACCGACGCTGGCAGAAAATTCGCCGTAATTGTGGTTTTCTGGCCGGGGCTCACACTCATAGGCGGTGTGTACCCACCGACAGTGAACGCTGCTGAACCTGATGCCGTTACTTGAGTGATGCTCAAAGGTGCCGTGCCCGTGTTGGTAATAATCAGGGCTTGCGACGTATTCGTACCAACCGGATCATTCCCAAAGTTCGCTGCGTTGGAACTCAACTGAATCCCCGGTCCCGCGGCCGCAGCGATAGTCAGGGTCGCGGCTGTGCTAGTCACTGCTCCCCCTGCATTGCTCACCACCACTCGGAACGTCGATCCGCTATCGGCTGTCGTCGTCGCAGGTGTCGTATAATTTGCCGACGTCGCCCATGCAACGTTCGCCCCATTCTTCTGCCACTGATAGTTCATAGGCGCCGTCCCAGCGGCCGTTACTGTGAACGTAGCTAACTGGCCTACTACCACCGTCTTGCTCACCGGCGGCGTTGTAATCGTTGGCGCCGCTGAGCTTGAACTCCCACTTCTAAACGCCACATCGACCCAGAAGTTCGAAGACAGATAGTTGGAGGTGGGGAATACGGTGCCGTCGCCGTACACGTAGACTCCGTTCGTCGCGCCATTCCCGTTGGTCAGCGCATGCAACGGAGCATTGTCAACTCCGCTGGTCGCAAAATAGTTTGTGTCTATGCTCCAATGCCCCGTAGTGTAGTAGACCGTATTGGCCGTGATGGCCACGGGACTCGAAAAGTTCACCTGCTGCCAGCCTGAAGCAGTCTCCCCGGTAAAGATGGCTGTAGCTAGCAATGTGCCCGTGCTGCTCCATAGGTGGCCCAAGTGGGTCCCCGTGTTGTTCACACCCTTATAGAAGCGAATCCCCGTGATGTATCCGCTCACGTCGGACTTGAACGAGACCCCCAGTTCCACCGGTCCTAACGGGCCAACATCAATATTCGATGGCGTGGCCGTGCTTGGCCAAATTGTGCTCTGTGCCGAAGTGGCCGGTGTAAACACCACGTCCACCCAGAAATTCGAAGATAAGTAGGCGGAGGTGGGGAAGACCGTCCCGTTGCCGTATATGTAGACTCCGTTGCCTGCTCCATTCCCGTTGGCCAAAGCATGCAACGGAGCATTGTCTACTAGACCGTATTGGCCGTGATGGCCACGGGACTCGAAAAGTTCACCTGCTGCCAGCCTGAAGCAGTCTCCCCGGTAAAGATGGCTGTAGCTAGCAATGTGCCCGTGCTGCTCCATAGGTGGCCCAAGTGGGTCCCCGTGTTGTTCACACCCTTATAGAAGCGAATCCCCGTGATGTATCCGCTCACGTCGGACTTGAACGAAACGCCCAGTTCCACCGGTCCAAGCGGACCCACGTCAATATCCGATGGCGTCGCTGTGCTCGGCCAAATCGTCTTTTGGGCCGCTGCATGCGAGACGCAGCCAAGAAAAAGAACCAGGAAGGCAAATGTGTTTCTCGCGTACCTCAAGGATTTGTTCATTGGCGCCATCGGCAAGTCACCTTGCACCCTGGCGGAGAAATTGCGTTTGTTTTTCATTTGAAACAGAAATCTAGCGTTAAGCTTCAACACGGGACCTCCGGGTTCTAATTTTTGGTATTGCGGGGCAAGATCGCTTTGGCTGGGGTTGGGCGATTGGCGAAG
>QHZR01000178.1 GCA_003224755.1 Acidobacteriota bacterium | reverse complement strand
GCTGAAGGTGCTTATCCAGATTGTTCTTCGAACAAACATGATGTCTCGTGCAAAAGTTCTTCCAGAGCCTTTCGATGATTCAGGAAATGCCGCACAATTTGGGCTCGATATGATGAACTGTGCGTCTTTGTGTTTGCGGAGCACGTCGTAAATCAGAACGAGAAAGGATAATTGCCGTTGTGGCGAAAGCGCCGCCTCAGGCTCATCCAGCGGGAAGAGTCCATTCCGTTGCAACTTCAGCTCCAAAAGCGTGAAGAACGTCTCGCCGTGGGACCGGGTGTGAAGGCTACGCCCGCCATAATATGAGCTAATAGGTGGCGAGTGGCCGGATGGTTCTCTATCGAGCTCGTCCATGTGAGAAACGCTATTGAACCAGCTTTCTGCACGAAGAAAATATCCGGCGCCCGGTCGTCTATCGAAGGACAATCTCAGCGCTCGGACTAGTGCATTCGATGGAATGGTTGCTGTCCGTACTATCGTTCGCGAAATTTCGATTTCCGCCTTCTCGGCCAAAGCCATAGTGAGCTGCGATGGCCTCTAGCAAGTTTGATTTGCCTTTGCCGTTTTCGCCGGCAAAAAACAGATCTGCTCCCGCAGAGCCAATTGATCGAGACCAGCAATGCACGGAACACAAAAAGGATATTGATCCCAGTCATTGACTCGCTCACGTAAAAGTGTGACCTTCTTAAGCACGAAACTCTCGATCTCGGCCCGTGCGCGATTTGCGCAGGTCACCTTTCTCATCGCACCTTTCCTCTCAGCCGTCGGATAGAATCCTGACTGCGAACATCCACCAATAATCGGAGTCCTGCCTCAACCACCGCCTTCTTCGTGCGAAGCCCGCTCCGTCGCATTGCCAGGCTCATCAAGCGGTCATCAATTTCAATCGTTCTCTGCATTGGAGTAGATTTGTGAAGTCTCTGATGCAATTACTACCAAACGGTCAAGCTGGACATGCGCACTAGCAGGTCCCGGTTTGCTTTCCACGCTCCCACAGGTCTAGCATGGTGCCCGTCAATTCTCTGCATTCCGCAGATCGTGGTCTTTTAACAAACTCAGCCAGAATCCTCAGGAGGTTTTCTATGGGCACAATTTCTGTGGCACAAGTTGATCCGCGCGTGGCCAGTTTTCTGGAGAAGCCGCGCAAAATGCTCATCAACGGAAATTGGGTGGACGCCGTTTCCGGAAAGACTTTCCCTAGTTACGACCCTTCGACCGGCGAGGTGCTGGCCACGGTTGCAGAAGGCGACCGCGCCGACATTGATCTCGCGGTGAAGGCGGCGCGCCAGGCTTTTGACAGCGGTCCTTGGCGCAAGATGTCGGCTTCAGAACGCGGGCGTTTGATATGGAAGCTGGCTGATCTGATCGAAGCGCACGCCGAGGAATTTGCTTATCTCGAATCGCTCGACAATGGCAAGCCTCTGACCGTCGCGCGTGCTGCCGATGTTCCACTCGCGGTTGATCTGTTTCGCTACATGGCGGGATGGACCACCAAGCTCGAAGGCAATACGATTCCGCTCTCGGTGCCTTATACGCCGGGTGCAAAATATTTCAGCTACACGTTGCGCGAGCCGGTCGGCGTAGTAGGACAGATTATTCCCTGGAATTTTCCGCTGCTGATGGCCGCCTGGAAGCTGGGGCCAGCACTCGCCAGCGGATGCACAGTGGTGCTGAAACCTGCAGAGCAGACGCCATTGTCGGCTTTGAAACTCGGCGAGTTGATCATCGAAGCTGGCTTCCCCGAGGGCGTGGTCAACATCGTTCCCGGATACGGAGAAACCGCAGGCGCTGCGCTCGCTGCACACAACGACGTGGACAAAGTTGCGTTTACTGGCTCAACCGAAGTCGGAAAACTGATCGTGCATGCTGCGACTGGCAACCTTAAGCGAGTGTCGCTGGAACTGGGCGGCAAATCCCCCAACGTGGTGTTCAAAGACGCCGACATGGACGTCGCAATTTCGGGGGCTGCCAGTTCCATCTTTTTCAATCACGGACAGTGCTGCTGTGCCGGCTCGCGATTGTACGTGGAAAAGGCAGTATTCGACCAGGTGGTAGAAGGCGTGGCCGAAAAAGCGAAGAAGATCAGAGTCGGGCCGGGGCTTGATGCAAACACGCAAATGGGGCCGCTGGTCTCGGTCGAACAGATGGATCGCGTTTGCCGTTATCTGGAATCCGGTTTCTCGCAGGGCGCAAAGGCCATCGCAGGCGGACACAAGACCGGCGAAAAGGGATACTTCGTTGAGCCGACCGTCTTGGTCGACACGAACGATCAGATGAAAGTGGTGCAGGAAGAAATCTTCGGGCCGGTGGTCGCTGCCATGCCGTTCACCGATCCGGAGGAGCTTGTTCCGCGCGCCAACGACAACGTGTACGGCCTGGCAGCCGGCGTGTGGACTCGCGATATCAGCAAGGCCCACCGCATGGCCGAGCAACTGCAGGCGGGCACGGTGTGGATCAACTGCTACAACATCTTCGACGCCGCCCTGCCGTTCGGTGGTTACAAGCAATCTGGCTGGGGCCGCGAAATGGGCCACGACGTGTTGAATAACTACACGCAGACCAAGGCGGTGTGCGCGAGGATTTGAACGTTACAAACTGAGTGTGAGGCACGGGTGGTCGTTCCCGCCCGTGCCTTTTCTCGGACAATATCTCTTGCTCTCTGCCTGCAGGTTAAATGGTACAGTTGATCCCACCCGCTTGGTCCACCTAAGAATCTCAGCAAGGAGTTGATCATGTTACAGAAGCGATTGCCGCTCGCGGTAGCCAGTCTTGCGATTCTCATCCTTTTTACAGACGGCGTAGTCAAGGCTGCTGATGAAAAACCGGCAGGTAACGGTTGCAAGAGCCTCCCCAACTTTAGCGCGCTGAAGTCCGCTCTAGACGCTGCTACGGCCACGGAGACTAGCGGCTTGAACAACCAGATGTGGGCCACCGTCGTAGACCGCGACGGCGTGGTTTGTGCGGTCGCCTTCACTGGCGTTAATCGCGGGGCGCAGTGGCCGGGCAGTCGCGTGATCTCCGCTCAGAAGGCCAATACGGCTAATGCCTTCAGTCTAGATTCAAGTTCCAGCAACAGCGGCTCCGGGCAGCCCAACGGCTTGGCCCTGTCCACCGCAAATCTCTATTCCGCAGTGCAGCCCGGGGGCAGCCTATTCGGACTGCAGGAGAGCAATCCTGTGGACACTCAGGTGGCATACGGCGGACCGTCATCCAACTACGGCGCTCCCCAGGATTCTATGGTAGGACACAAGGTTGGCGGAATTAACGTCTTTGGCGGCGGGCTTGCCCTGTACGGGGTGGGAAAGAAGATCGTCGGTGGGGTCGGTGTTAGCGGTGATACCTCTTGCGCCGACCACAACATCGCATGGCGAGTCCGCAACAATCTTGGCCTGGATCACTTGTCCGGGGTGGGCGGCGTTTCAGGAGATTCGACGCGTCCCGATAATATCGTCTTCGACATTACCCCGAATCCGAACGGTGGTACAGGTATCAGTGCTGGCGGGTTTGGTCATCCCACCTGTCCCAACACGTCCGGTTCGACCACTCTGCCGCCGGTACAACCGTGATTAATGAGTGAAACAGCGATTTAGCGCCATTTACGAAACTCGACTGGCAGCGATGCGATCCAAAATCTTGTTTTTTACATATTCATAGATCTGGGAAATCCTCTTCCCAGTACTCGCCGGGACGACGATCCTGCCGTGGTTCCGATTCGATACTGCGCAGCTGGACGCGCCCGATTTTGCCCGAAATAGTTTTGGGCAGTTCGCAAAATTCAATGCGGCGAATGCGCTTGTAGGGAGCGGGTCGGCCGCGAATAAACTTGAATATTTCGCCCGCCGTTTCGTGCGTTGGCTGAAGGCCCGGTTTCAGCGTGATAAATGCCTTGGGAACATGCCAGCGAATCGGGTCCGCACTGGGGACAACAGCAGCCTCGGCAACACTGTCATGCTCAATAAGAGCGCTCTCCAGTTCGAACGGGCTCAATCGATAGTCGGAGCTCTTGAAAACGTCATCCGTGCGACCGATGTAGGTGAAAGAACCATCGGCATCGCGGTGGGCCACATCGCCCGTACGGTAGTAACCTCCGGCAAAGCACCTCGCGTTGAGCTCGGCATCATCTAAGTATCCTGGCATCAGGCTGGAGGGCCGAGGGTCGCACTTCACGGAAATTTCTCCGTCGTCGCACTCCTTCCCGTCCAGGTCCAGCAAGACGACCTCGTGCCCGGGCGAGGGCCGCCCTACTGCGCCGGGCTTCACGTCTTGGCCAGGAAAATTGCCCAGCAGCAAAACATTTTCGGTCTGGCCGAAACCATCGCGGATCGCGATATTCCATGTACCTCGCACCATCTCCATGACTTCTGGGTTAAGCGGCTCGCCGGCGCTTACCAGTTCCTTAAGCTTCACCGGGAATGACTTCAAATCCTCGAGGATGAACAAGCGCCAAACCGTGGGCGGCGCACACATCGTAGTGACACCGCAGCGGGCAACCACATCAAGAGTGCGCTTGGCGTTGAAGCGATCATAGTTGTGCACAAAAATGGTCGCGCCCGCGTTCCAGGGCGCAAAAAAACTGCTCCAGGCATGTTTGGCCCAGCCGGGAGTACTGATGTTGAAGTGAACATCATCGGGACGAATGCCAATCCAGAACATAGTCGAGAGATGCCCCACCGGATAGCTCTGATGTGTGTGCACCACAAGCTTGGGGAAGGCGGTCGTGCCTGACGTGAAATACAACATCAATAGATCATTTGCATTAGTCTCCTCTTCGGGCTTGAAGTCAGGGCTGTGATCGTACGCTCTCGAGTAAGGTATCCAGCCCTTCTCGTTTTCCTGCTCTTCCGTGCCGCCAACGGCTATGCGGGTGTAATCACCACTGAAGCTGGAAAACTTTTCGACCAAAGCAAGTTGAGTCACGATGTGCCGGGCCTTGCCACGCCCCAGGCGATCACGCAAATCCTCGACTGTGAGTA
Source organism: Acidobacteriota bacterium (assembly GCA_003224755.1). Lineage (GTDB taxonomy): Bacteria > Acidobacteriota > Terriglobia > Terriglobales > Acidobacteriaceae > Gp1-AA145. Next base: position 17,952 of record QHZR01000178.1, on the reverse strand, counting down.
ACGTGGCAGCAGGGATGACGATCGCACCCAGCTTGATCGCCGCGAGCATGATCTCCCACATCGCGACATGGTTGGAAAGTTGGACAAGGATGCGATCACCGCGTCCAACACCCAGTTCGCGAAGCAAGTTGGCGACCTGATTGGAGCGTCGGGACATCTCCGCGAAACTCAGCTTCAGTTCAGAGCCGTCGTCGTCCACAATCCACAGCGCGGGCTTGTCGTTAGCGCGAGCGTACGTATCAAAATAGTCGAGCGCCCAATTAAATTTGTCGAGTTGGGGCCAACGAAAATCGCGGTAAGCGATTTCGTATTCTTCACGATGCCGGAGCAGGAAGTCGCGGACCGCCAAGAATGCTTTCGGTCCCTGAGGCCGCTGAACGCCGCGCATGACCGACGATTGTAAGGCATCGTTCCTACTCGATGAAAACAGGGCGAGAGTCGATCTGTTCCCATCAGCACGAAAAAGCCCCAGTGGCAGGTGAAGGGACAGTGAAAGTGTTCCAAGAAAGCCAACATCCGATTCACAAAGTGTTCACAGTGGCTTCAATATCATTGTGGCGAGGCGGATTGGCAGACTGTAACGGTAGGTGGTTGGCTCTGTGGAAATCTACAATTGAAGACATGGAACGCAAATTAACGATTGTCTTTTTTGATGCGGGCGGCGGACACCGCAGTGCCGCAGAGGCCTTGAAGAGTGTCCTCGAAAATCAAGAACAGCCCTGGCGCGTCGAGTTGCTCAATCTTCAAGAGCAGCTCGACAAACTCGATATTGTGCGGAAGCTCACCGGCATTCGCCTGCAGGATGCTTATAACCTCATTCTCCGGAAGGGCTGGACGCGCCTCACGCCGCAACTGCTCCCTGCCATGCAGAGTGTGATCCGCATGTTTCACCGCCCGACAGTGAAAATGCTCCAGGACTACTGGCGGCAAAATCCGACGGACTTGGTGTTGTCGGTCATTCCGCATTTCAATCGTGCGATGGCAGAAAGCATTCGCAAGACCACGCCGCGAACCGCTTTTGTCACGCTGCTCACGGATTTCGCCGATTATCCGCCGCACTTCTGGATTGAGCGACAGAAACAATTCCTGATCTGTGGGAGCGAGCGCGCCGAGCAGCAGGCTTTCGCACTCGGTCATGATCGCGATCACGTTTTTCTGGCTTCTGGAATGATCATGAAGCCGAAGTTCTATCAGAGGACTTCCGTGGATCGTAAGTCGGAGCGGGGCAGGCTAGGGCTTGATTCGGACATCCCGGTTGGAATCGTTCTTTTCGGCGGACACGGATCTGGCACGATGCTCCACATCGTTAAACGAATCAATGCCGTGTCCATTAAAGTGCAGTTAATTCTCATTTGTGGAAAAAACACAAAGCTGCAGAACGCAATCAAAAGCCTCAAGACGCGATTTCCGATCTTTGTTGAAGGATTCACGCAGAATGTCGACCACTATATGGCGTTATCCGATTTCTTTATCGGCAAACCTGGGCCGGGCAGTATCAGCGAAGCGCTGCAATTTCATTTGCCGGTGATTGTCGAATGCAATAGCCGCACATTGCCGCAGGAGCGCTACAACGCACAGTGGGTTACCGAAAAGCGTGTGGGGATCGTACTCAAGAGTTTCAGGCACGTCACTGAAGGAGTCCAGCAACTTCTCGATCCGACGACCTTCGCCGAATTTCGCAAGAATGCTGAGGCCTACACCAATCGCGCGCTGTTTGAAATTCCGCAATTTCTGGACACGATTGCATACCGGCAGAGTTCCATTCAGAACACGGAGACGGTGTTGCAAATTGCTGAAGAGGCTTAGATTTTCGCTCTAAATACCAGCCCCGAAGGGCCTGCCCTGAGCGTAGCCGAAGGGGGGCGGAACTTATTGGCCCAGGACGGAAGAGTCTGTGTGAGAACGCAAACTCCGAACCACGAGTGGCAAGCGAATCGTAATTCCCAGCCGCGAAGCGGCGCCAGAATACAGCCCAGGGCGGAAGCCCTGGGTGCAAGTGGGAAATGACTCAGCCCCAAAGGGGCGTAAGAAGCCTTCTTATACAGACTCGGAAGTCCTGGGTAGGGCGCAGACTCCGACCGAGTCCCGTAGGGACGACACAGCACAACGCGAGTTACATGACATGATTTTTACCGACACCATCATTCTCTCCGATCTTCACCTGGGCTCGGAAGTAAGCCGTGCCTCTGAGGCCATGCGACTGCTCAAGACCGCGTCATTCAATCGTCTCATTTTGCTGGGCGACATTTTCTCCGACCTCAACTTCCGCCGTCTTAAAAAAGAGCATTGGCGCTTTCTCGGATATATTCGCAAACTTTCGAACCCCAAACGTGAAATCGAAGTGGTGTGGGTGGAAGGGAACCATGATCACGGCCTTTCGCAGGTCATGTCGCACCTTGTCGGCATTCGCGTCTATCAGGAATATGTGTGGGAGTACGGCGGTGTCCGTCACCTGGCCGTACACGGGCATCAATTTGACCGCTTTCTCACTCGGAACCTTGCTATCAGCAGATCTCTCTCCGCGCTTCACCTCGCAATACAGAAGTTCGCCCTCGGAAGACAGCGGATGATCGGATTCCTTGAGCGCTTCGATACAGCATGGCTGCGGCTGTCGGCTAAAGTTGCAGATGGCGCGATTGCACATGGCCGGTCACGAGATGTGCAGCGCGTGTTTTGCGGCCATACGCACGAAGCTCTCAGCATGACTCGCGACGGCGTGGAGTATTACAACAGCGGAAGTTGGACGCAGGAAGTTCCCACCTACATCGCCATAGATCAGCGAGGCCCACGTATTTGCGAATACCGCGAGCCCGCGGAGGAGTCATTGGGGCAGGAAGTCAGAGAAGATCTGGAGATGGACTTCGAGGATCTGCTGTCCGACTAAATTTGAGGATCCCTGCACCTTCGACTTAAGCTAGGTCAAAAGCCTAAGATGAACCGGCGAGCGATTTCGCGAGTTCTTGAAATTCCTTGTTCTTCATCAGTTTCTTGAATGAATCGTCCGTGCGAGGATCAGGCATGCGCTCACCGGGCAAGGTATTTGCCTTGTACTCGAACGCCTTTTTCAGATAGCTGCTCGCATTGCCACATCGTTCATTTCGGCATAGGTACATGCGAGATTGTAGTAAAACAGCGGGTAAGTTGGATCTTTACTAACTCCGTAGTCGAAGGTCTCCTTGGCCTCTTGTAGATCACGCGTGATTCCGTAGGACATGCCGAGATTATCAATCAACACGTACCACAGCGTCTTATCCAACTTCGCATTCACTTTCTCCAGTTCTAATGCCTGCGAGTACGGTCCAATTGCACCTTTGTAGTCATGTTGAAGATAGAGTCGGCTCGCCTGCTGGAGCAGTTCAAAACTCGTTCTCTGACATAAAGTCAAACTCTCCCTGACGCGAGAAGCGAACATCTCGAACCCTTGAAGGGCGGGTGCTTAAGCTTTCTTCTGAAGCGAATCATTACAGTCCGCAGATCGACCTCACTGGACCTGTTCCAGGGTAAGAGAAACCACCAGATGCGTGCTCTCGTTTTCGGCAATCATGTAGCGACGGCCATCGGGCTTAGTTTCGATATTTTTCAATGTAAATCCCGGCAGGTCCAGAACGACGCCCCAGTCCTTCGCAGGTAATGAAAGCCGGCCATGAAGGGGCTTCGATTCCTGAGCTAGACCGTTTCGTGCGACTACAAACAATGCAAGGGTAAGAGCACAGAATCGCCTAATTGAAGCCGCCATGGTGGTGCGTACTCTAACACAAACCTGTTCTTACGCCTAGGAATCACGGCGCTACTCTTCTCCTCGACTTTCATCTTTCAGAGTAGCTCAGCGCGTTTTTTGTGGCCATACCCACGAAGCTCTCAGCTTGACTCGCGACGGTGTTGAGTACTACAACAGCGGAAGCTGGACGCAGGAAGTTCCTACCTACATCGCCATAGATCAGCAAGGCCCACGTATTTGTGAATACCGCGAAGCCAGTGACGGATCGCTTGAGCACGAAATCAAGGAAGACCTGGAAGTGGATTTTGAGGATCTGCTGTCCGACTAAATTCAAAGCTCTACAATTTGGGATAACGCCTGTCAACGTCAACGGTACAAGTCCTTCCGTAATCTCCAGCGCCAGACGATTGCGTAACATACTGAGGCTAATGAGTTCTTCCCCACAACTCTACGCCAATCGGCGTATTCCGCGATTTCGGCTTACCGAGACGACTCCGGCTGTCCTGAAATTCCAGAATGGCCTCCGCACGACTGGCGAACTGCACGTTATTTCCCGCAGCGGTGGCTTGTTACTTCTGCCTGCGCCTGTGCACCAGGGCTGCGTTGTTGAGTTGATGTTTCACACGCACAGGGGAGCGGTACTGGGCACGGCAGAAATGCTAGTTCCGGTCACCAGCACACAGCAGCCTTTCCGGTTCGTTGCGCTGCCCGAAAGCGATCAGCGTAGATTGCAGACAGCGTTTCAATCCGGCCTCTATCGCAACATTGATGAAGAAGAGCGGATCGAGGAACTCCGGGCGGCAGTAGCGAACTGGAATCCATCTCCGCCTCGGCGACGTTTTGCTGCCAAGCTGGTTATGGGTCTGGTTGCGCTGGTGGGATGTCTCGTCTGCGCCGTTTGCATCCACCTATTTCAGCGCTAAACCAGCGAAATACCCGGTCATATCAGAGCGCAGGTCGCGAGTGCAATCGCCTGGTAGCGTCAATGATCTGAAGTTTTCCAGTCGGTTCCCTGTACTTGGAACGTTATGGCGTTACCCCGATAAACACCGAACACTGCAGGAAATGGCAACTCCGATTCGGATGCGTGAATCCTCTCTCCCGTCCACCAAAAGAGTTCAGTGAGATAGGTAACGGTCAGCGCGTATTTTCCCGGACAGAGGGGCGAGTCGATCTTGCGGAAGACATTCTGCGCCTGTAGGGATTTGCCCGGTTTGAGCAGTTTCCAAGAACTTTGGACATAATCCGCGCGGGAGTTCCCGCATGATTTGTGAACACAAACTTGCACTTGGGAGTCTCCGTGACCCGAACGATAAAAACCCCGTCGCCATCATCTTCAAAACTGGTTCGGGGAAAAACAAAAACCGAGGCCTCGCCGACGTTTTTGATCTGAGCCGTGAGCCATATAGGTTCGCCTTGCTTGTTCCCTGTACTTGGAACGTTATGGCGTTACCCCGATAAACACCGAACACTGCAGGAAATGGCAACTCCGATTCGAATGCGTGAATCCTCTCTTCCGTCCACCAAAAGAGTTCAGTGAGATAGGTAACGGTCAGCGCGTATTTTCCCGGACAGAGGGGCGAGTCCACTCCCTATACACTCAGTGACGGTATTGCACTGATGTCTACAATCCCACTTCGATTCTCGACCTTGGATCGAGCAAATCCCGCAGCGCGTCTCCGATAAAGTTGAAAGAGAGCACTGCCAACATCACCGCGATGGCGGGGAAGAGGACCAGATGCGGGGCGTCGAACAGATGACCTCGTCCATCGTTGAGCATCGTACCCCAGGACGCAGTCGGCGCGGGAACTCCCAGTCCTAGAAAGCTCATGGTGGCTTCGGCAAGAATCGCGCCGGCCATTCCGATCGCGGCCTGCACAATCACCGGCTGAATAATATTCGGCAAGATATGACGCACCAGAATGCGCGCGTCCGTTGCACCAAGAGCGCGAGCGGCTTCAACGTATTCTTTCTCTCTCGCTGCCAGCACTTGCGCGCGCACCAGCCGCGCATATCCCACCCACCCGGTCAGCGACAGAGCAAAAACGAGGTTGGAAATTCCTGGCCCGCGAAAAGCCACAAATGCGATTGCGATCAGAATTCCCGGGAGCGACAGGAATGCATTCATCACGATGACATTCACGAAACGGTCGAGCGGTCCACCGTAATAACCGGAAATAGAGCCAACGATCAGACCGATTCCGAGCGAAGCGCCGACAACGCAGCTTCCCACCAGCATCGAAATGCGCGAGCCATAGATGAGCCGCGAAAGGATGTCACGCCCAAGCTCGTCCGATCCGCAGATTTGCAATAGCGACGGCGGAGCAAGCCGGCTGGCAAGACTAATGTGCGCCGGATCGGCCGGTGCAATCCAAGGCGCAAAAATCGCGCAGACCACAAAAAATGTAACAAATACAGCACCAATCGCCGCCAGCGGATTGCTTCGGGCGAGGCGCGGAAGCGAAATGGCGGGCGTGGAGATGGGCGTCACCTACCTATTGTCATTTCGAGCGCAGCAGGATGGCGGCGAAGCGACCATCCTGCGGAGTCGAGAAGCCTGCTTTATTGCGGGCGCCGGCAGAAAGCAGGTTCCTCGACTGCGCTCCGTCCTCCGCAAGCGGATGACGGAACTTCGCTCGGAATGACACGACTTTATATTTATTGAAAACTCAATTGCCAGTGCCTGATGCCGAGGTCTGCTCGAACTCCTCTCCCATCCACTTCTGAAATGCGTTCATATTCTGTTCTCGTCCAAGAAAATTGTGCACCAGGTCATTGGCAGAAACCGAGCCGCCGGGCTCGAGCACAGTCCGACGATATCGCATAGGAGTCGCGCCCGCCAGCAAATTACCGTGATCGAATTGACCGAAGAAGTCCTCGGCAATTACTTTGTCCCATAGATATGTGTAGTAGGCGGAAGAATAGCCGGCCAGGTGTCCGAATGCCGCGTACATGTGTGTTTCCGGGAGCGGAGTAAAGGGTGTGTAGCGATGCTCATCCGAGAGCGTGACTTCGTCGGGGTCTATCACATCGGGTTTGGCTTTGTAGATGTCGTAAGAAATCGCGGTGTATTCATCCTGTTGACTGATTGACAGTCCGCGACCAAAAGCACTGGCACGATTCATTCTGGCAACCAGTTCTGCAGGAATTGCCTCGCCCGTCTTGTAATGTTTAGCAAATGACGCCAGCACTTGCGGGCTGTGCATCCACTCTTCGAGCATCTGGGAAGGCGCTTCCACAAAATCGCCTTCCATGGTGATGCCGCTGATGCCCGCCCACTGCTGCTGTCCTCCGAGGATCCAGTGCACTAGGTGACCGAACTCGTGGAAAAAGGTGACCACATCGCCATACTCCATCAGTCCCGGATCATCGGCCGTCGGCTTGGGAAAGTTGCAGATCAGAATGGCCTCAGGTAGTTGCTTGCCGCGGATTCCGTCAAGCACTGGGGACATTTCCGCATGTGTAAATTTTCCCGGCCGGGGGTGCATGTCCAAATAAAATCGACCAACCATTTTTCCAGCGTCCATGACGTCCCAGGTTTCGACCGCCGGGTCCCAGGCCGGAACGTTTTCCTCGCGGCTGAAGGTCACGTGAAAGAGCGTGGCCGCGGTGTCAAGAATTCCCTGACGTACTTCGTTGAAGGGCAGATAAGGCCGCACCAGCTGTGAGTCAAAATTGAATTGTGACCGGCGCACCAGCTCACTGAGATAACTGTTCTCGTAGTCTCCAATCTCTTTGGCATCCGGGTTCGTCTTGTGTTTTTCCGCCAGCAGCATCGCCACTTCACGCTGTGCGATAGGACGCGCGGCGCCATCCACCTTCTGAATAAAGTCAGCAATGTTGGAGCCGCTCCTGATCATCTTGTCAGCGGCGTTGTAATCCGCCCACGATGAATAGCCAAGCAGGCTTGCGATCCGGTAGCGCGTCGCCATCATTCTTTCGAGCACTTCTTTGTTCTTGGGATAGGCGCGGGTTTGGAACGCCAGAAACACCCGCTGGCGGAACTCATCGCTCGTGCTGAATTTCATCGCCGGCAAGGCGTCGGGATAATTCGTTGTGATGTAAATCTTGCCATCCGCGCCCGCTTTGTGACGATCAATGTAGTCTTGCGGCAATCCGTCGAGTTGTTTCGGATCAGTTACCTCGACCTTCTTCTGGTCATCCGAAATATTTCTCTCAAACGTGGACTGCTCATCCGTGAGCTCGTCGTTCAGCTTCTTCAGTTGCGTGCGAGTGGCATCGTCCTTGTCAACGCCTGCTAGCCGAAATTCAAGTAGCTGGCGCTTGACGTAATAACCGGTCGGCGCATCAGCCTTCGAAATGTCGAGACCGGCGAGCGCCTGATAAACCTCGCGGTTCAGCGAGAGTGCCGTCTGAACCGCGCTAACCTTGCGGACCATTTCTGTGGCGTGGTCCCGAAACGCGCTTTCCGGGTGGACCGATTCAACCAGTGAAGCCAGATACTGGGCCGAGTTGATGTTGCGCACGGCTTCATCGTATGGAGCCAGCGTGTTCTCGATCGTCCTTGCACCTTTTACGGATGTGACCTGGTCAATCGCACTCTGCGCGGCAGCAAGCCGATCGTTCACCATCTTCTCAAAGCCAGGAATGTCGGGCTTGGTGGCCCAAACCGTCGGCTGAAGAGTCTGGGCGAAGGCCGATGCGCACAACACAGTGAAGAAAGTTAGAGCGATTGTCTTTCTAATGAACATTGAGTAAACCTCGGAAGAACAAAGGGGCAATTAGGGTGAGACGCTTCTGCAAAAGAATGGTCAACAGCGATTTTGTTGGGGAATTGACCCGAAAGTCAAGTCAAGCTCCGGTAGATTGAGCGTCAACAGCCGAATTCAACTGATCTTTTCCATTTTTCTGACGATAAAACCCAAGAAGGCCGTGCCTTTCGCTGGGCGGCGAAGTCGAAGCCCACCCATTACTTCTGTGCAATAGCATGGCACTTTTGGTTCATTGACCTTCCGGGGGAACGGGGTTAAGTTGGCGTCAGTGTTCGGCTCCCCCTGTGGCTAGGAATGAAGTGGGTGCCATCTGGGGGTGATTTATGAAATTTGTTTACGTCTGCTACGCAGCATTGGGGTTCGCGGTGGCCCGCTGGGTTTTCAAGCGGGAACCGATGCCTGCGTCTGATCCGATTGCTCGCCTACGTACCTCTGGCCTGCTTTAGCTGGAACGGGCGCGCCGCGTTTTTTTCTCCTTTGCGTTGGTGCGCCCGAGTTAGTTTCTTTCCAAAGTCACATGACTTTGGTTCCCTCTCGTAACCATTACCCAGGCTCGCATGCAACTAGAATTCACGTAGAGACGTAGCTTTGCTACGTCTTACCGAGTTCTCAATGCGCCGCTCCCGGCAAATCTTTCTTCTTTTGCTCGCGCCGTGTCTGCCAGCATTTGTCTGCGCCCAGGAGGACCAACCTCCGTCTCTTGGAGAAGTTGCCCGCGAAGCCAGGAAAGCTAAGCTGCCTGAGGCCTCATCCGGCAGCGACCAAAAGGTCATAGATAACGACAATTTTGCCGCTGTTCTCGACGAAGCTGAAGCCGCCCGCCTTACGGGTAAGCCAGTGTTCTCGATTGACCCTTCAGGCAGCGCTTTCCGCATGACCTCTCCGGATGGAACGTGCAGCCTATCGTTCGACGCAAAAGCAACCGCTCTCATCTCCTCATCATTTGTCAGCACCGACCTCCCGCAGGACGAATTGCCCAAGCTTGAAGGCCACGCGCTCATACATGACGACGTCGTCGAAATCTCTGTCCATAACGGCACTCGTTGGGAATTGCGGGAATTGGTCATTGGAGTTACGGTGCTCCAGAGATCCCTGCAGATAGATACGACTGCGGTGGAGGCGAAAATGGTCAGCGATCCGAGTTGGACTGGCAAGCGGCCCGATTCAACCGCGATCTACCATTTGCGCGGAAGTGTCAGCGCGAACTCGAATGGGACACTCAGCGCGGTTCTCGGAGCTGACTCCAACGTTTCGATCAGCGGAAGCGCCGATTGGCATTGGGCGCTAGTGTCGGCGCGAGGAATACCGCCCGCCAGTCAAGCCTCGACACCAGCTTCGGGAGAAGCTTCCATCGCTATTCCTGCGCATTCCATTCCCGCTATGCCAATGACGGAGATCCCCGCAACGAACGCCATTTCTGCGCCCACATCCCCGAACCAGTAAAGTCTCTCGGGATCTTCACAATCGTTTCTGCGCACATTCGAAGCTTGCCAGTTCCCCAATTGGCAGACAATGATCGGTTTTGCGAACGGCACAGGAGACGAAATGCGAAGACTCTTAACCAGCGTGGCTTTCCTGCTCTTGGTTTCACCTGCTTTGGGGCAAGCCCCATCGCCTTCGACCCCGGAGCTCGAGCAGAAAGTGAACGCGATTCTGAGCAAAATGACACTCGAACAGAAAATTGACCTGCTTGGCGGCGTCAATACTTTCGATGTTCGAGGCTATCCGGAACGCAGTTTACCGCTACTGCACACGGCCGCCGGCCCGATTGGCGTCCGAAATGACGGCCCCGCGACGGTGATGGCTGGCGGAATCTCGCTGGCATCCACGTGGGACACGGCGCTCGCTGAGAAAGTCGGTACACAGATCGGAAGAGACGCGCGCGTGAAGGGTAAGCATTTCCTGCTCGGACCCGGGGTGAACATCTATCGTTCGGCGCTGAATGGACGCAACTTCGAATATCTAGGAGAAGACCCGTTTCTTGGTTCGCAAATCGCTGTCGCGTATATCAAAGGTGTGCAAGGCCAGGGCGTGGCCGCCACCGTCAAGCACTACATGGGCAACAACTCGGAATTCGATCGTCACAATACCGACTCGCAAATTGACGATCGCGCCTTACGCGAAATTTACTTGCCGATTTTTGAAGCCGCAGTGAAGGATGGGCACGTCGCGGCCGTCATGGATTCCTACAACCTGACCAACGGCGAGCATCTGACGCAAAACAGCCGTCTCAACAATGAAATCCTAAAAAAGGAATGGGGATTTCAGGGCATCCTCATGTCAGATTGGGACGCGACCTATGATGCGGTTGCAGCCGCGAACGGCGGACTTGATTTAGAAATGCCTCTGGCAAATTTCTGAACCGTGAAAAGCTTCTTCCAGCCATGAAGGCCGGCAAAGTCTCCGAAGAAACCATCAACGAAAAAGTTCGCCGCATCATTCGTACCGAGCTGGAATTTGGCTGGCCCGACCGCGATCAGCAAGATTTATCGTTAGGACGTTTCAATCAGGAAGGACGCAGGATCGCCTTGCAGGCGGCGCGCGAAGGTGTGGTCCTGCTGAAGAACGAGGGGAACGTGCTCCCGTTGAATAAGGGCAAATTCAAGACGATCGCCGTTATTGGGCCGAATGCCTATCCAGCGGTTCCGGTTTGGCGGCGGCAGCGCCCAAGTCGTCGCATTCCATTCCGTCGGCCCGCTGGAAGGCCTCAGCAACTATCTGGGAACGAACGCAACTGTAACTTACATCAATGGAGTGATGAGCCTCGGCCGCGCAACCATCGCGACATCGTTTTCGCGTACCCCAGACAACCAGTCCTTACCGGGTTTGAATGTCGAGTTCTTCGACAACGAAGACCTCTCAGGTATCCCCAAGACTCAGGTTGATCAGCACCTGACCCTCGGTCAGTCGTTTGATATTTCAACGATTGATTTTTCCGAAATTGATTTTGCCAATCTGTTGACCTACACCTCGAGCGCCGAGCGCTGGACGGGGTACTACGTGCCCAAAGCTTCCGGGTCGTTCGATATTTTCGTACAGCAGGGTGGTTTCTCTCCCAGCGGGTTCCGCATGTACGTGGAGGACAAGCTGCTCTTCGACAGTTGGGACAACCAGAAGTTCATTCTCATGACTCCATGGATCGGAAGAGTTCCGGCGGTCATCGAAGCCTGGTATCCAGGACAGGAAGGTGGGACAGCTCTTGCAGAGATTCTTTTCGGTGATGTGAACCCTTCAGGTCATCTTGCCGCCACCTTCGAGAAGCACTGGGAAGATAATCCGACCGCATGATAGCCACTATCCGTCCGAGAAGGGAAGCAACAAAGTCATTTACAAAGAAGGCATTTTCGTCGGCTATCGCGGTTACGAGCACAACGGAACCAAGCCGCTGTTTCCGTTCGGCTATGGGCTATCCTACACAACCTTCAAGTACAGCAACTTGAAAGCGGATCAAAATGAGGTATCGTTCAGCGTGACGAATACGGGTCTGCCCACTGGCGATGCAGTGCCTCAGGTTTATATCGGGCGAAGAGAACCCGAGGATCGTGCGGCCTGTAAAAGAACTGAAGGGATTTGCACGCGTTGAACTGAAGCCTGGTCAGACGCAAACAGTCACGATTCCGCTAACTGATCGTTCATTCGCCTTTTACGATTCGGACAGCAAGTCATGGAGAAGCGATAAAGGCGCTTACGACGTGCTGGTGGGGAGCTCATCTCAAAAAATTGAATTGAAAGCAAGCGTTACTTGGCGGTAAGAGATTGCGATGCCGGAAGTCGATCATTTGGTGAATTCAGCCTTGGTTCCAGTGTTTGTGGTCTTCGGCGTTCTGTTTTTATTCATGGCGGATGGAAGAAGTTGTGCTGTGTGTAGTCTCAGCCCCGCAGGGCGGAATTTAATTAGCCCAGGGCGTCAGAATCTGTGTGAGAACTCAAACTCCGAACCACGAGTGGCAAGCGAATCGTAATTCCCAGCCGCGAAGCGGCGCCAGAATACAGCCCAGGGCGGAAGCCCTGGGTGCAAGTCGGAAATGACTCAGCGCCAAAGGGGCGTAAGAAGCGTTGTCACATAGATTCGTAAGTCCTGGTGGGTGTCGGAACGAGCGCCGCGCGACGCTACAGGCGGAGCAGCCAATCAGTTCAGCGCTCGCATTCGTTGCTGCGCGTTCGGAGCTAACGGGAAAATTGCGATAGCAGCTTGGATCCTGAAGCCGCACCCCGGAGTCGAAACCTACTTCGTCACAGCCAGCGATCTCGGCTGAACGCCAAGCGTAATCGAGTTGCTGGTGGAAGTGAGCGATCCGTCCGGTTTGATGGCGAATTCGCTGATCGAACTCGATCCTTGATTGCCAATGTAGAGAAGCTTTCCGTTCGGGTCGGGGACTACGAAGCTGGCATTCGTGCCCGCAGTCGGACTGGTCGTGCCGGTGAACGCAGTCAAGGCGCCAGTTGTGCTGTCAACGGTGTACTGCGAAACTGTGGTTGAACCGAAATTCGCGACGTAGAGATATTTGCCAGTCAAGTCTGTCGCGGCCGCTACTGGCGACGTGGATGCCGCGAATGCACCGGACCCAGTGTTAAGAGCTCCCGACATAATCGTGAGCACGGTGACCGTTCCGTTTGATGGATTCGGGACAAACAGAAACTTGCCAGCAGGATCAACCGCTACTGTCGCCACTCCGCCGGTGACGACGAACGGCGAACCCACCTGGGTCAGCATTCCTGAATTGACCGCGAACGCATAAATCGCCGAAAAGTTCGGTACGGGCACGTAGAGAAAATCGCCCGCCGCGGTCAGCGTAACTCCAGACGGGCTCTGGCCGAGCGGTGTAGGCGATCCTGGCGCCAGCGTAAGTGCGCCGTTTGATCCGATTGAGAACACGAGAACGCTGGGGCTTGCACCCTGATTCGCCACGAACAGGAAAGTGCCGCCGCCGTCCATCGTCATCGCCACAGGCGAAGTTCCCGCCGGCGTTCGCGGCAACACTTCTGTCAAAGCTCCCGAAGTGGCGTCAATGGTGAACAGGGAGATCGTGCCTTCGCCCTGGTTGGAAACGAAGAGAAATTTATTTGAAGGATGAACCACAACGCTTGATGGCCCGTTCCCCGCGACAAATGGCGAACCGAGGATGGTTTGGGCCGAACCTGTGCTCGAGATTCGTAGCCCGATCACATTGGTTTGTCCGCCGGCGACATACGCCAGATGGCTGCTTGAGGAAGAACTGCTGCCGCCGCACGCCACTAATGCAGACAGGAAAGCGCCGGCAAAAATTGCCGTAAACGTCCGCCATTGGCCGCGCCTGCTCATCGTTTTCCAAACCTGAAAATCAATCCGGTTGAAAACCGCAGATTGTATTGTGTGGTATTGAAAGCATTCGTAATCAGGTAATCGGCCTGAATCGCGCGGAACGAAAACCTGTCAGTCACCAGAATATCCACGCCCCCGCCTAAGGCAATCGCCTTGTGCAGATCCGAAGGTTCAAGATTGGTTGTTCCCGGCTGGCGCAGACGGTCGCGGGCCTTTCCAAACATTGCATGGCCGTAAAGCCGCATGCCCTTCAATGTATAAGAGTATTGCGGTCCGATCAGGAAGTTATATTCCTCCATCTCGCCGGTGTAATGCCCGCTGATGTCCACCGCAACGCCCAGTCCTTCGTAGAGGTCGGGCAACGCCACTCCGCCATCCCAGCCGTTCAGGTTCAACTGGTCGGTGAAGCCTAGTTTCGTCGCTTCAAATCGCAGATACGAGTATCCACCCCAAACCTCGGCGCCGATGGGAAATTGCTTCTTCTGGCCACTCAAAAACGAGCAGCCAAAAAGAAGCAGGGAAGAGAAGACCGCAGCTTTCTTTAGGATGGTGAAAATCGAAGGGATTTCCATCAGCTTTGGTCTGAATCTCCTTCAGTAGGGAACAAGTACTATACCAGCTTGGATGCAGTGACTGCTTTTCGAATAGATGCATTCTTCGCGTTTGAAAGATGCCGGGGTGCCCCATCCTTCTCGCGTTCTTCGCGACAGGGCCTGCCCTGAGCGAAGCCGAAGGGGTGGGCATTTTGACTCTGGCGGAATGTCTGGATTTCAAGGCAAACAGCTTTTAACCGCAAAGCTCGTAGAGAAAATCCGCAAAGTTCGCAGAGAAAACCTGAATTGCATTCTCTGCGTTCTCGGCGAATCCTCTGCGCTCTCTGCGGTTAAACGCTTTTGATTTGTCCGAAGAGTATCAGGGTTTCATGCCAAAAAACTTTTAGCCGCAGAACTCGCGGTTGCCCCACACTTATCGCGTTCGTGGCGATAGGGCGGGGAATTTGAATTTTTACTCTTCTTTTCTGATCTGCTGCGTCAAATACCGCTCATATCCGATTTCGTTGATCTGGTGCAACTGCCCCTCCAGCCAGTCCACATGCTTCTCTTCATCTTTGAGAAGCCGCTCAAATAATTCCCGCGAAGCATTGTCGCCGTACTCCTGCGAGGTCTTGACCGCGTCGTTGTATAGCTTCACCGCGCTCACTTCAAGCGCCAGATCGCTTTCAAGCTGCGCCTTCACCGTTTTGCCGACGCTCAACTTCATGGGCTCGGTCAGATTCGGCGTGGCATCGAGGAACAGAATGCGCTCAATCAGCTCTTCCGCGTGCTTCATCTCGTCAATAGACTGCTTCTTGATGAAGTCGCCGAGCTTCGAATAATGCCAGTTCTCGCACATCTCCGCGTGAAGAAAATACTGGTTGATGGCCATGAGCTCTTCACGAAGCGCTTCTTGCAGTGCAGCAATAACTTTGGGATTGCCTTTCATCTATCCTCTCTCATCCAACTTCAAAGCTTTTAACCGCAGAGAGTTCGCCGAGCACGCAGAAAAAGCAAGTCTCAGAAAAAAATTTACTGTGCTCCCGACGACGTTATTTATCCTCAAATGTCCTCTCTGCGAGCTCTGCGGCTCGTCTCAGCGATCTCTGCGGTTAAGAGCTTTTTTGCGGCTTTCGTTTTCTCTGTGTCTCCGTGGTGAAAAGGTCTTTACTTTGCTGCCAGCACCCCAGACCCCACCAGCGACTCGAAAATCTTCATCCCATCGGTGCAGCCGAGCGCAAGCTCACTGGCGCGTTCCGGATGCGGCATCATTCCAAGAACGTTCCGTCCCGGACTGCAGATTCCAGCAATATTATCCAGCGATCCATTCGGATTCGACTCAGCAGTAACTTCTCCGGCTTCATTGCAATACCGGAACACGATGCGATCATCGCGTCGTAGCTCGGTCAGCGTCGCCTCATCACAAAAATAATTGCCTTCCATGTGGCCGATGGGAATGCACAGCACGTCGCCTTTGCGGCTGGCGTTACTGTATGGTGTATCGGCGTTCTCCACGCGGATATGCACGGGCTTGCAAACGTATTTCAATCCAGCGTTGCGCATGAGCGCCCCGGGCAGCAGACCGGCCTCGCATAGAATCTGAAATCCGTTGCAGATGCCCAGCACCAGCCCACCGCTCTCGGCAAATTTGCGCACCGACTCCATGACGGGCGAGAACTTGGCGATAGCGCCCGTGCGCAGATAGTCGCCGTAAGCAAAGCCTCCGGGCACGATGATGGCGTCGCAATTTTCGAGATCGTGCGACTCATGCCACAGGAAGGTGACCGGCTGTTTGAGCACCTGCTCGACTGTCCAGTAAGCGTCGTGATCGCAGTTGGAACCCGGAAAAATAATGACGCCAAACTTCATGGATTGTCCTTGGAATGAAGGATAAATTTAGGATATCACGCAGAAAACAGGACCGATCACGGGTAATAGATGCTAAGACTTCTTACGCCAATAGCCCACAGCAAGGAACGTTGCCTGAAATATGGCATATACGAGGAGCGCCCACTTTGGCCACGCAGACCTAGGTGGCAGGATTGGAGCGATCGCCATCTAACGAGGATACCTCCCCTCGGAGCCAATTGCGCTAATAAGTCATTAGAGATAAGCAAATGCGGAGAGTCAGGCCATTGTTAAAATTCGTATGTTCGCGTTGACAAAGAAATCCCGGCCGTTAAAATCTAGCCCTTATGCGCGATGAACCATTAACCATCGAAGACCTCGGGCTGCAAAACAACGCTCGCGTCCTCAGGCTTTCCGGACCGCTTACCATCTCCACGCTTTACCAGTTTCAGGATTTACTACGGACCAACAGCGCGGCGAGTCTGACGCTAGATTTTACGCGGGTCCCTTACGTTGACTCCGCCGGGGTAGGTGCCCTGGTCGGAGCTTACGTTCGCCACCAGAAGGAAGGCCATGCGGTGACGCTGGCCGGCGTGAACGAGCGCGTCCGCAACACATTGAAAGTCACGCAGGTGGAGAACTTTTTCACCTACGCCGACAGCGTGCCACAGGTGGCGTAAGAGCCGTGTTTCGCTGAGCTGAACTCGCTTCCTCAGAGTGCTGCGGCATTACGCCGCCATGATGCCCGCGCTTTAGCGTGGTTCGTAGCCAGTGTATTCGGCAATCGAACTGTCATCCTGTCTCTAACGACGAGGCGGCTGTCAAGCGATTCAGGGGAAGACCGTCGACGCGAAGAGTCGCGCCATTTCGCTCTCGCTGAAAAGTTTGACGCATCCAGACCAAGGTCGTGTTCTCATCAATCCTGCGGTGACGCCGAGCGCCACCCTCCATCTCTTCGGTTCGTGCTCCCATGATTCGTGCTTCGAACTCCCCGCGCTTGGGGGAGGCAGGCTGCCCACTCAAGCGGTCGATCTAAGGTTCGACCACAGAATACTCGGGCTCGCCTGCACGACCGCTCGAACGAGTTGCGCGTACGTCCAGTCTTCGCGCAACATCAGGTACAGCCGCATGGCCAACTTCCGTGCCACCGCCACTTTGGCCAGAGCGCGATGTTTACGCGCCGACAAGCGGCGATAAAAACGGCCCAGCTCAGAATCGTACCGTGCAGCCGACTGGCCCGCCTCCACCAGCAGGAAGCGCAAAAACGAACTGCCCTGCTTGGTAATGCGCCCCAGCTGCTGGCGCCCGCCGCTGGAGTGCTCGCTGGGAATCAGCCCGAAGTAGCTGGCCACTTGCTTGGGCGAATGGAAGCGTTCTGCCGGTGCCAGCGTCAGCACCAGTGCCAGCGCTGTAACCGGACCGACTCCGGGATGCGTCATCAGCTTCACCGCTTGCGGCCGTTGCCGGGCTTCGGCTTCCACTCGCTGGTTCAAGCCTTCGATCTCCACTTGCAGCTGATCGAGGGTTTGCAGCAGATGCCGGCGTCGCTCGGCAGCGTAGGGTAGCAGTTCGATTTGCTCCAGCTGCGCGCGTCCGGCCTCCGTCCACAGCTTCCATTTCTTCTGCACCCGTGAGCGAGCGCCATCGCTTGCAAATTGGTTTCACCTGCGTCCGCCGCACTACCTGCTTGTGACGGTGCACCAGCAATTGCCGCGCGTCGCGCTCGGCCAGGCTGGGGGTCCAGATCTTGGGGAAGCGGTCTTCGATCAGCAAGCGCAGAATCTGTTCCGCGTCGCGCCGGTCGGTTTTCTGCTTGCG
>QHZR01000177.1 GCA_003224755.1 Acidobacteriota bacterium | reverse complement strand
CCGCATGCCTCCATCCCCACCCGCACCGGCGCGCCCAGCGAACCGTAAAACTCCTCGGCTTCGTCGCGATGCCGCAGCCGCTTTTCCTGGACTTCTCCTGTTTGCTTGTCAAGGATCGCTACCTGCTGAAAACCCGGATGAAAATCACAGCCTATAATCAGCATGACCTTGGCTCCTTCTCGAGCCTTGGTCTGTTTGCTTGCAAACCAACTTTACTCGCTGCACCGAGCCAACGTCGTTATGCAATCAAGCGGAGTTGGCGTTCGCGAAGCGAGCGCCAACGCAGTCGAAGGACCTGCTGTGCGTCAGTCCGAATAGGAGCCCACTTCAGGGAATTCTCCCAATTTCAGCTGAAGTGCTTAAATCCCTGGATCGGGCGGTGGCGATACAGGCAGAAAGCAGGTTCTTCGACTCCGCAGCTTCTTCGCGATGCGAAGCAGCTGCTGCGCAGGATGACACTTTTTGGGGAGCTGAACAGCCGCCCCTAATACGGACCCTCGTTCGTCGGCTCTCTAAAGACCCTCTCGTAATCATCCGACGTTGTGCGATAGCAACGCAGTCTCGCCTGGCGCCGATCGAGATCAGCGATCGGCGTCTGCGCAGCGTACTTCCAACCTGGCTGTGTGTGGTCGGCCCGTCGCCGTTGCTCGAGTGCGCTCCGCATTTCCCACAAGCTTTCGTCGCAAGTTGTGTCCCGGATCGCGTTCACTCTGTGCACCAGCGAATAATTGAGTCCGTAAGTGGAAAGCGGCGACTGGTAGGGCAGGAAGTCGTACACCAGCTTGATGAAGCGCGACTCCTCTTTCGCCAACTCCTGTTCGGCGATGAATACTTCGTCATTAGCGAAGAAAGAGGTGCGCGGGTAGGCGATGGCCAGCGCGATCAAACGAATTTCAATCGCTTCTTTTCTCACTGTTTGAAAGTGAAGTTGCCCGTCAGCCAAGGTCGTCCCGCTGAACAGGACAAACACGAGTCCCGCCACGGCGAAGAGCGTAATGCGCTGCACTTTCATGACCTAGGATCTCACGCTTTTGATGCGACAACCTGGGAGCAGGTCGGCTGCATCCGCCGGGCCTCCGGCTGGGATTCCGGCATTATAGTCATCTATACGGCGTTAAAGGGGTGAATGGATTGTAAAAATTTGATCGGTAGGACATCTTGGATTGAATCATTCAATCATGCGGATCATTGAATCATTTGGGCCACGCTCCTACGATTTTCCAGTGATTCAATGATTCAATCACTCAATGATTCAATCCTCCCCAGTCCCCAGAATGACCACGAGGCCCATGCTATAATCTTCATTCGCCTGCACTTTCCGGGCAAATCGAGGGCTTACAATGCTTCCCTCTGACAGGCGAGTCCTGAGGCGAGAAATCAACGCAATTTACGCTCATTGAACGCGAGGTATACCTATGTCCGGCCACTCAAAATGGGCCACAATCAAGCACAAAAAGGGCGCTCTTGACGCCAAGCGCGGCAAGATTTTTACCCGCCTGATCAAGGAAATCAGCATTGCTGCGAAGAATGGCGGCGATCCCGACACCAATCCTCGACTGCGCACCGCGATCGCCGCAGCCAAGGCCGAGAACATGCCCGCCGATAACATCAAGCGGGCCATCCAGCGTGGTACCGGCGAATTGCCCGGGGTAAATTACGAAGAATTTTCGCTCGAGGGCTACGGTCCCGGCGGAGTTGCGGTTCTGCTTGACATCAATACCGACAATCGCAATCGCACTGTCAGCGAGATTCGTCACGCGTTCGGCAAGAATGGTGGCAACATGGCTGAAGCCGGCGCCGTCTCCTGGATGTTTCATAAGAAGGGCGACATCGTGGTCGCGAAGAGCGCTGCCAAAGAAGACGATCTGATGGGAATCGTGCTCGAGGCCGGTGCCGACGACCTGCGCGACGATGGCGAGAATTGGGAAGTGCTGACCGATCCTTCTTCCTTCGAATCTGTCGTAGAGGCAGTGAAGAAAGCCGGCATCGAGCCCGTTTCCGCTTCGGTCGCAATGATTCCACAAAATTACATCAAGCTTGAAGGCTCCCAGGCGACCACCATGATTCGGCTGGTTGAAGCGCTTGAAGAGCATGACGACGTCCAGAGCGTGCACTCGAACTTCGACATTGATGCGAAGTTGCTGGAGGAAGTGGCAAGTTAGCTCGGCGTCAACAGAAACCGAAGCTCCCGATGATCGGGAGCTTTTTAATTGTGTGCCGAGCATGTTCGACAGCTCGAGGGTGAAAGTCCCTTTGACAACTTGATGGAAGTGAAGTCATAGCGAAGCGCAAGGGTGAAACAACACTCGCCGCGAGGCGGTTCCTGAAAGAAGCGTGGAGCAAAGACGCGAGCCGATGAACAAGAACCGGATATGAGGCCTACGGTGGCGGGCGAACGAGCATTTGATTGCGAAGCCCATATCCAACATTTATGTGGGCAGCGCACGAGCGGGATTGCGAGTAATGGAGAGCATTACGCGCTTCATTACGCACCGACTCAAACTCAAGGTCAACCAGGCGAAGAGCGCCGTAGCTCGACCGGGGCAAAGGAAGTTTCTCGGATTCAGCTTCACCGGCGAACGAGAACCTCGGAGGCGGATCGCCCCCGAGGCCATCGCTCGCTTCAAGGAGCGGATTCGAGAACAGACACGCCGAACCCGCGGCATCAGCCTAGCGCTGATGGTCAAACAGATCGCGACCTACCTGCGAGGGTGGCTCGGGTACTTTGGTGATTGTCAAACGCCCTCGGTGCTGCAACGCCACGAAGCGTGGCTGCGCCGCCGACTTCGGTCGGTGGTGTGGAAGCAATGGAAGCGTGGACGAACGCGGTTCCGCGAGCTTCGCAAACGCGGTGTCGGCCAGGACCTGGCGGCACAAACCGCCGGCAGTCCTCATGGCCCGTGGCGGATCGCGAACTCGCCCGCTCTTGCCATTGCACTGCCGAATGCCTACTTTGCGGGGCACGGGCTTCCGTCCATGATCGTGAGCTCTTAGCTTAATCCGCCGAACCGCCGGATGCGGACCCGCATGTCCTGGTGGTGTGGCAGGGGAGAGCGGGCGACCGCTCCCCCTATGCCGATTCCAACAGAGTTTTTTGCAACGGCGCTAAACTTTAGGCGTGTCAAGAGCGTTCTTTGATTAAATCTGAGGTAATTTTCAACACAGCTGTGGATAATTCTGTGAAAAACAAGCCAAGGATGGAAGTAAGTCCTTTGTGCAGAAGTCGTTCTACAGGTTGCACACAGTTGAGTGCGCCCGCCACAAGCTCCCGCTGAAATGAAAAAATCTGCACAAAAAATCCGTGTCGATCAATTACTCTTCCAACGCGGTTTGGTCGCGTCACGCCAACGGGCACAAGCATTGCTACTGGCGGGGAAAGTGCTGGTGGACGGACAAAAAGTTGTGAAGTCGGGAACCACAGTTGATTCACAAGCCGAGATTCGCCTGCTTGAGCCGGATTTGAAATACGTGAGCCGAGGCGGCCTGAAGCTCGAGCATGCATTGGCGCATTGGCAGATTGAAGTGCGCGGCAGAATTTGCCTGGACGTGGGTACATCGACCGGAGGTTTTACCGATTGCCTGCTGCAACACGGCGCATCGCGCGTGATCGCCGTTGATACTGGGCATGGACAGATCGCGATGCAGTTGCGTCAAGACCCACGGGTACGTCTGCTGGAGAACACAAATGCGCGGTATCTCTCACCGGAGGAGCTCAACGAAATAGTTGATCTCATCGTGATGGACGTGTCGTTCATCTCGGCGACGCTGGTGCTGCCGCCGGTGGTCGCCGCAGCATTTCCGGCTGGGGCTCAAGAAAGAGCGGGAAGGGAACTCGTCATTCTCGTGAAGCCGCAGTTTGAAGCGGGTCGGGAAAAAGTCGGCAAGGGTGGCATTGTTCGTGATCCGGAAGTGCAGCGGCAAGCCGTGGAACGAGTGCGAGGAGCAGTGATTGCCGCCGGCGTTGCCGTCACAGATGTGATTGAATCTCCGGTGCTTGGGGCGGAAGGCAATCGCGAGTTTCTTCTGTACGCAAAATTCTGATTTTCACCACGGAGACGCAGAGGCATGGGGAAGTCGAAGAGATTGCTCTGATTATTTCTCCGTGTCTCCGTGTCTCCGTGGTGAATAGGTTGAAGCTAACTCTTCCCGCCCCGTTTCTGTACAATTCCATCTTCCACATGGGAAACGAATCACCATCGCAAAAGGCCGTTGGCATTGTCTCCAAGCCGAACAAGCCAGAAGTCGCGCAGATCATGCCTCCGCTGATGGAATGGCTTCGGAGCCACGACTATACATTTATTGTTGATCCGGAAACCGCTCCGCATGTGAAAGGCGTAGAAAGCGTCTCTCGCGCGGAAATGGCCGCGAGAAAGCTGGATTTCATTATTGTTCTGGGCGGGGATGGCACTCTTCTCTCTGCGGCGCGAGCGGCTGCGAAGGCTGGCATTCCGATTGTGGGTGTGAATCTGGGGGCGCTGGGGTTCCTGACCGAAATACCGCTGGAAGAACTTTATCCCACTCTCGAAAGCATTGCCGTGGGCTCGTCCGAGATCGATGTCCGCTCCATGGTCCACTGCGAGGTGGGTCGCGGAGGCTCAATCATTGCGAGCTTCGACGCCTTGAATGATGTAGTAGTTGGCAAAGGCACCATCGCGCGGCTCAACCACTGCGATGTCTTCATTGATAAAGTATTTGTCTCTCGTTATCAAGCCGACAGCTTGATTGTCTCCACTCCGACCGGCTCTACAGCCTATTCACTGGCCGCAGGCGGCCCGATTCTGATGCCCAATGTTGAGAGCTTTGTTGTGACGCCCGTCTCGGCGCATTCGCTGACTCATCGGCCGCTGGTGGTGCGCGATACGTCGCACATAGAAATTGTTGTGATGACCGGAGACGAAGAGGCTTACTTGAGCATTGATGGCCAGGCCGGAATGCCCATGATTGACGGAGATCGACTGTACTGCCGGAAATCGCAAAGTCAAGTGAAGCTGCTCCATACTAAGGGCACATTCTTCGACGTTCTGCGAACCAAGCTGAAGTGGGGACAGCGGTAGTGGGACTTGCCAGTGCGGCTGTGGGATTTATAGAGAAATCCTTTTCCGCCACTCAGGTCTGCATTAACTACGCTGAGGGTCCGCCGAACGGACCGCCTTTATTGTTGCTTCACGGCCTGTCCCGGGATTGGCGGTCTTTTTCTGTCTTGTTACCTGAACTCTCGCACCACTTCCATGTATTCGCGCTCGACCTGCGCGGCCATGGTAGAACCGACCGTGTAGCGGACTCCTACCGGATCGCTGAATTCGCCCAGGACGTGACCGAATTCGTGCGGGCGCGGTTTCCGTTGGGCACCGCCATTTTCGGGCACTCGCTCGGCGCGATGGTCGCCATGAACGTGGCGGCCAGTGGCAATTGCCCGGTCAAGGCCATCATCCTGGGCGACACCATGATCACGCCCGAGAATTTTCGTCGTAGCCTGTACGCGCCGTTATTCCGGCAGCTCTACGAACTCCTACGGCATACTCAGTCGCACGCCGTGTTGGCGGCAGGAATGGGCAAGATCCTGATTCCTGTCCCTGGACTGAACGAGCCAGTGCGAATTGAAGAGCTGCCGGGAAACACGTCGGAGGCTCTAGCCGAGTGGGCACGTTGCGCTCTGCAGACCGACCCGGATGCAATTGCGATGACAGTGGACGGCAGGGCATTTGAGGACTGGGCGCCGCACAAGACTTTGCCGCGAATTTCCTGTCCCACATTGCTCTTGCAGGGCAATCCCGAATTGGACGCGATGCTTTCGGACGACGATGTGAAGCTGGCGCTCCGCCTCTTACCAAATGCGCGGCGCATACAATTTCCGCTGCTCGGGCACGCGCTGTTTATGCAGCAGCCGAAACCGGTGCTCGATACGGTGATCAAGTTCCTTTCGAGTGTGGCTAACTAGAAGCCGACTCGTTTAGCGGCTGCTCTTTCATATGTGACATCAAGAAGGCTCATCAAACGGTTTGGGGAGGGCACGGCTTCACCGGCTGCGGAAAAACTCGCGTAAATCATGCGCTACCGTGGAAGAGTGGCGCTTCAGCGCCGCGTAAGCAGTTTTGAAAATCAATGAGCGCTTTAGCGCATGGGCTGCTGTCTGGACACGCGACGTTAAAAGGCTCATCAAATGATTTGAAAGGGCATGGGTTCAGCCGTGCCGCCTAGACTCCTTAAATAATTCGGCGTTAGCCTCTGAGGCAATGAAAAACCGGCGCGGCCATTCGTACATCTAGAGTTCGGACCGTAGCAAATCCGCAATCGTCTCCCGGCGACGAATTAATTTCGCAGATTTTCCATCCACCAGCACTTCCGCAGGCCGAGGCCGCGAATTGTAATTCGAAGCGAGCGCCATCCCGTACGCGCCAGCATCGAGGATGGCAAGCAGATCGCCTTCCTCAACATGGGGCAGTTCGCGCCCGCGTGCGAAGAAATCCCCAGACTCACATACCGGGCCAACGATGTCGATGACCTGGGGAGTCTTATCGCCAGCTTTTACCGGCACAATCTGATGCTCCGCCTGATAAAGCGAAGGCCGGATCAAATCGTTCATCGCTGCGTCCACAATGACAAATTTCTTGTCGCCATTCGTCTTGCGGTAAAGCACTCGTGTAAGCAGTATGCCTGCCGGCCCGATGATCGATCGCCCCGGTTCAAGCAACAGCTTTACATGTAGCTTACTTAAGGGCTTGGAAATTTCCCGAGCATAGCTGGCTGCAACGGCGGGAAAAGACCGTTCTGAGTGCGCCTTGTAATCAATCCCAAGGCCTCCGCCCGCATCCACGTACTCGATCGTATGACCGTCCTTGCGAAGCTGTCGTACCAGGTCGGCGACTCGCTCCATGGCGATGCCGAACGGAGCAAAATCTGTGATCTGCGATCCAATGTGAACGCTTATGCCCGCAACTTGCAGATATGGCAATGAAGCCGCGTGCGTGTAAAGTTTCCGTGCCTCTGTGATGGGCACTCCGAACTTATGCTTGTGCAGCCCGGTAGAGATATAAGGATGAGTGTCGGCAGGCACATCCGGATTCACGCGAAAGGCGATTCTTGCCTTCCTTTTCAACTTTGCAGCGCCAGTTGCGAGTGCTTCTAGCTCCGATGCGCTCTCCACATTGAACAGCAGAATGTTGGCTTTGAGCGCGGCCTCGATCTCGGGAATCGTCTTGCCGACGCCGGAAAACGCGACTTTTTTTGCCGATTTGCGGTCGGCACGCAGCACCCTCTGAAGTTCGCCGCCCGAGACCACGTCGAATCCGCAGCCAAGCCTTGCGAGCAAACGAAGAATGCTGAGATTCGAGTTGGCTTTTACCGAGTAGCAGATTGTGTGCTCAATGCCACGAAAGGCAATGTTGAAAGCAGAAACGCGCTCGCGAATCATTTCCGCAGAATAGACGTACAGAGGAGTGCCAAACCGGTCTGCCAATTGGGGCAGGGAAACGCCCTCACAATTGAGTACATTCGAGGAACTGCCTTTGAGCGGACCATAAGCGAATCCCGGAGGCCGCTGAGAACTCTCGCTCACTTGCGCTTGGACGCACTCCCTTTTACTCGGATGGCAACCACGGTTTGATCGTCGAAAGTTTCCACACCAGCGGCATGTTCGGTAGCGGCTCTGAAGACCGAGTTCACAATGGATTCGGCAGAATTGTCGGCGCACTCAGAGATGATTTTTTCGAGACGCGTACGGCCAAATAGGTCTCCAGCACGATTCGTTGCGTCCAGAATCCCGTCGCTGAAGAACACAAATAGATCATCGGGCTCGGCCTGGAAAGTAAATTCGTCGTACTCGGCATCGTCGAAGAGACCGAGAGGAAGTCCAGTTGCTTCGATGAGTTGAGTTTTGCCTTTATGGCAGTAAATCGGACGAGGCAAACCGGAGTTCGCAACCTGGAGCGTGCGGTTCTGGTCATCCCATACAGAATAAATAAGCGAGCAGAATTGACCGTCAATGCGGCGCTCGGCCAATGAGTAGTTCACCGCTGCGAGCATTTCTGCCGGGCCCGGCTCCATAGGTGCATGCGAGCGCAAGATTCCGCTCACCAGCGCCGCGTAGATCGCAGCCGGAGCGCCTTTGCCGCTGATGTCTCCGATAACGAAAGCCATCCGTGACTGAGAATAGGTGATGAAATCGTATAAATCACCGCCAATGGCCCGTGCCGGAGAAAATTTTGCGGCGATTTCCAAATTGGCCAGCTTGGGGCGCGACGGCGGCAACAACCGAAACTGCAACTCCCGCGCCATCGCAAGGTCTCGCTCCAAACGCCGCTCCTGACGAGCGATTTCCTCGTAGAGCCGCGCATTCTCAATCGCGATGGCAATCTGTGCCGCGAGCGTTGCTATCGTGCGCTGATGATCGTCTGTGAAAAATCCTCGCTTCGTATGCTCCAGGTCGAGAACGCCAATCACCTTGTCTTTATAGATCAGCGGAACCGCTAACTCGGAGCGTGTCTCTGGATTGGTCTCGATATAGCGAGAGTCCTTCTTTACGTCGCGGACAAGTACAGCCTGCCGTTGCTCAGCCGCGTGGCCGACGATCCCCATGCCGAGCGGGATATCGTGCTTGAGGTGAATGTTTTCTTGAAAGCGGAGCGAAAAACGATGCTGTAGCTTTTCTCCGCCGGAATCCAGCAGCAAAATGCTGAACATCTGGAAGTCAATCAGGCGGCTGAGGAGCTCGCCAACTCTCTTCAGCACTTCATCCAGGTTGAGAATCGAAGTCAGCTCGCGGGCAATTTCATTCAACAGCAACAACGTCTTTGCCTGGCGAGTGATTCGGGTGTACAGACGCGCGTTCTCAATCCCGACCGCCATTCGCGATGCGATTAAGGTCAGCAGGCGCTTGTGGTCTTCGGTGAAGTGATTGGGTTGCGGCGACTCGATATCAATCACTCCGATGACCCGGTTTTTTACGATCAGCGGGACTGCAATCTCCGAGCGCACGTTAGGAACCGCGGAAATATAGCGAGAATCGTTCGCGACATCATTTACCAGAATCGCTTCGGCCTTTTGCGCGGCGACCCCGGTGACTCCCTCTCCGAGCTTAATGCGCAACCTGTCGGCCACCTCGTGCGAATGACCAACGCTGAATCGGAAGTACAGCTCCTGGGTCTTGTCATTGAGCAAGAGGATGCCAAAGATCTCATAATCAATGACTTTACGCACCAATTCCGCGACCCGGCGCAGGGTCGTGTCGAGGTCAAGCGTCGTGTTGACCACGTCCGCCACTTCAAGCAACAGGGGCTCGATCCGCGATTGCAATTCAGTTTGAACGGCTGCCATTTCCACTGCTTCAATGATATCAGCCGCGTTGCTGAGTCCCACATTCTTACTGTGGAAGCGGCAAGAACTAGCATCTGTTCCCTCAAAAGCATTCCCGTTAGAATGGTTCAGCGCTTGCAGGAGCAGTCACCTAGATGCAGCTCGGAAATCTCAAGAATCCTGTTGCCAATTCCTTTTATCGTTGCGCCGGACCCAACTGCGGCATGCTCAAGCGGACTAACGACCGCTGGTGGCTGATGTGGACCTCCGCTGTCAACTTCAACCAGTCGGTGCTTTATCTCTGTGCGTGGGATGATGAGATCGCAAATCGCGAAGGCACCCTTCACGTCTGCGGTGAACTCTGCGCGCAGAAGCTGCAGTCGCAGTTCATGGGCAACGTCAGGGAGAACCAGATGCGAAGAATCAGTGTAGGCAGCTAGGGAACTCGAGGCAGACGCTGATCTACTGATGGCATCGCCGGAAACTCCACATGCGGTTCGATCTGATACCAGTAAGCCACCGAAGAAGATTTGTCACCCCGATCGTTTGCGTGCCCATGCTCGATGGTGGCGCGCAGTGATTTCGTGAACGGGATCGGCGAATCCAGGTGGAACCGGTACACGGACCATTTCGAATCTTTCTTTTCCGGGCCGACCACCGGCGCACCGAACGATTCATAGGAAAATGACTTTCCGCCAAAATCCCACGCCCCAAGAAAATAGTCTTCTGTCCCCGTGCCATTGATCGAAGGCAGTTTCTCACCATCCACGAAAAACATATCGTCGCCTTCACCCCACCAGCCGTCGGCGTTCTCAAGTACTGACATCGTCACACCCACGAAATGGCCGCGACCGGCCGCCTCCATCCATACGTAGTTATTTTTGCCATCCAAATTCACCTTCGCGTCAGCGACTGCAGGGTTGGGCATTGCTTGCCGGTATTGCGCGTGAAAATATGCTGTGTCCGGCGGCAGTGGAGAGCGAAGCGCCCGCCAATCAATGTTCCAGTAGAGGGCGCCTATTTGCTCTTGTCCCTCGTTGGTGACAATAATGCGGGCGTGTTTTCGAAACGGCATTGGAAAGAAGCAATTGAGCGCTTTATCGGCACCAACCGCCAGAGGTGTTGACTGATACAGAAAATATTCGCCATTGCCTAATCCGAAGAAGTCGCCAATCGGCGCCTCCACACTCGGAGTCTTTTCCTCGTCCCAGTACATGCGCAGCACGATCTTCTTCAGGTGATACGGTTCACGATCGGCGATGGTGAACCAGATGTGCGAAATCTGTCCCGGTCCGTTTTCGTCAAGCACCGTTATAGTGCTCCCCGCCGGCACCCGACGCGCGTCAGCGTTTCCGCCGGTGCGGTCATAACTTGACGACCGTTTTAGAACATAGTCGTGCGGTTTGGGAAGATCAGACAGCTGATCGCTAGCGGTCTGCGCCGCCAAGCCTCCGGCCACAGCCGGCAGTAAAAATGCAAGAAGGAGCCTGCTCATAATAAAGTCCTCGCAAGTAGGTGCGGGCCGGATGATACCAAGTTTTTGGTTGTGGCCCAAAGTGCGCCCAAATAATCGTGACCCAGGCGAAACTTTAAGCGTGGCTGGCTGCATCCCACTTTCTTTAGCAACATTTTCCTGTCATCCTATACAGGCAAGAGGAGGGCCCTATGCGAACGTTAGGAATACTGATTTTGCTGTGCAGTTTGGCCACAGCACAGGAGAACGCGCCATCGAAGCCGGCGCTGGTACCTGGTTCGCATCCTTCCACGACTGACCTCGTCATTCCCGCCGGAACCAAGGTCCCGATCGCCTTGAAGAACACGATCTCTACCAAAAGCAATCACGAGGGAGATCCCATTTATGCGCAATCTACTTTCCCTGTCGTGATCAATGAAAAAATTGTGATCCCGGCAGGGACTTATGTGCAGGGAAAAATTATTTCGGTCAAGCCAGCCGGTCGTATCAAGGGACGCGCTGAAGTGCTCATCCACTTTACGACTCTGATCTATCCCAGCGGCTACACGGTACTTCTGCCAGGCTCGCTCGACAATGCTCCGGGCGTGGACAAGTCGAAGGTCAAGGACAAAGAAGGGACCATTCAGGCCGACAGCAACAAGGGAAAGACCATCGGCACTATTGCCCAGCCAGCCGCTGAAGGCACGATCATCGGCGCCGCTACCCGCGGAGGCGAAGGAGCGCTGATCGGTGCCGGTATCGGAGGCGCCATCGGGACCGCAATCGCCGCCTTCAGTCATGGCAACGAAGTCAAAATGAGCCCAGGTACAACTTTGGAAGTTGTCCTTCAGCGCGATGTAGCGGTGGACGGCTCAAGAATCAAAGCGGTTGCGAACACCGAAAGAGAATGACCCGCTGTCCTTATTTCAGCTGAAACAGCGCGTTCACATGCGCCGTAATCGTCACGGTCTGGGGTGAAAATTCAGCGGTCGGCGGCGGATTCATCTGCATCGTGGCCCGCGGCGCGGCGGCGGCCATTGCCATCGGCCGCACCGGCAGCGGATTCTCGAAGGTATCCACCGAAGCGTAGATCAAGTCGCCGACATTGCGTGCGCCGGCACGGGCGACGGCCTCCGCTGAATCACGCGCGTGGCGATATGCATCCTCGACGGCCTTCGATTTTGCCGCATCTTTATCCTCTAGTGTGTAGTTGAGTTGCTGGCTGTCAGTGATGTCGGCATTCGCCAGTTGCTGCAGGATTGGCCCAATCCTCGGAAAATCTTTCAGCTTCACAGAGACATTTGTATTTACGCGATACGCAACCAGCTTGCGTTTTGGAGTTTTGTAGTCGTAGACCGGCTGGATTGCGAAGTATCCAACCTGGGCGGATTTCGGGTCCACACTGTTCGAGCGCAGAATCTGCCGCACCTGTTCCGCCGACTTTGACGCGTGATCATATGCCGCACCCGAAGTTTCCTCCTGCGCCGAGATGGAGAACTCGATGACTGCCGTGTCGGGGTTCGCCTCATATTTGCCATCTGCGCCAACGTAAACCGTGTTGGGCAAGGCACTCACCGAGGGATGCTCCTGCGCCATCGCCCACGGCGAAAGCAAAATCAAGGCGATAGTCCACGTGAGCGTCTGTTTCATAATTCCATCCTGACCATGCACGTTCCATGAAGAACCTGGCGTGCAGCTTGCGGGCGAAGAGACTATTCGGCTGTCGTGGGGTCAATGATCGATGTTATCTCTGAAACTTTATTCGCCGGGAAACCGCCTTGCTTCGCGTGTTCCCTCACCATTTCTTCGTTGGGCGCGCGATAGACACAGTAAATCTTATCTCCGGTTACGTAGCTTTGGATCCATTGAATCTGCGGTCCCAGCTTGTTGAGAACGCTACAGGACTTCTGCGAGATGCCACGAAGTTGCTCTTGCGACAATTCGCCCGCGCCGGGCAGCTCGCGCTCAATCAGATACTTGGGCATAAGATTCCTCTTGAATCGCAAATCAAAAGCGGGAAAAGCGTAGCAGGGACGGAGAGCCGGGCGCAAGCGATAAGGTCTGCAATCGCGCGGTTACTGCTCGTTTATCCCTTCTTGAAGAACTGCACCGCGCGTTCATGTTTTTTCGCCCCGGCCAGCGAAGCGAACGTTCCTAAGTTCCGCCGCTTGCCAGTTTTAGGGTTCTTCTTGCGCGAGTACAGGCGATATTCGCCAGATTTGAGCTTGCGAATCATGAGCGGGAAGATGCGTTCGCGGAGACTGGGGTTGGCGAGGCTCTAGGCTACGAAATATTTTGCCGCCGGATGATGGACCACAATCGCGGAGGTACTTTGCTCCGGCTCCAGCAAGAATCCCGTCGTCAAGCGAACCCCGACGTTCTCTTCCGGATGGAGCAGCGCAAACAGCTTTGTCTGATCTTCCAAATTCGGGCAGGCTGGATATCCGAAGCTGTAGCGCGATCCGCGATATTTTTGGTGAAAGAGGTCGCGGGTATGCGGAGAATCTTCTCCCGAAATCCCCAACTCTGCGCGCATCAGTTTGTGATGATACTCGGCGAGCGCTTCCGCGGTCTCCACGCTGAGTCCGTGCAGGTAGAGATATTTCGTGTATTCTCCCGCTTCGAATAGCCTTTGCGTTTCGACGGAAGCTTTCGCTCCAATCGTGACCAGAGATAATCCGATCACATCCATCTTGCCCGACGACTTAGGAGCGAAGAAATCGGAGATACAGAGCCGACGACCCTCGCGCTGACGCGGGAAAGTGAAGCGAAGTAGTTCCTTTAGCGGTGTGACTATGGGATCCTGGGCAACCACAGACAACGTGGGGACAGCCGCCCTCGGCTGTCCTGCCGAGCTCTGCTCGGCGAGTGCCGCGGAATCAGACGGGGCATACACTACCACATCGTTCCCATCCCCCTGCGCCGGAAAATATCCCCAAACAACTTTCGGCTCGAACAATCCACTGGCAATGATCTCTTCCTCAAGCTCTTTCTTTATCGGGCGATACTTCCGCTCCACCAGTCCGGCATAGTCTTCCTGCGATGCCGTTTTTAGTTGCCACTGGTTTTTGAACAGCGCCGTATCGTTGATATAAGGAAAAAGTTCGCGCAGGTTATAGTCCCTGTTTACCCGCACACCCCAAAATGGCGGGGTAGGAATATTTGGCGCGTCTCCGACTACGGGACTTCGCTCCGCGAAAACTGGTCCAGTCTCTTCATCAACCGCCACTGCCTTCGAGTACTCCTTGACCGTGCGGCCTTCATTTAGGCGCGCTTCTTTATTTCCGTTTGGCGCGGTCAGGTCCTCCATAATGTGGAGTCCGCCAAACGCGTCGTCGGAGTAAAATACCGCGTTCGAATACTCGCGCCGCAGGTCATCTTCAACGTACTTGCGGGTCAGCGCGGCGCCACCGCACAGCACAGGAAAATCCAGCTTCTGCCGTTCCAGGTCCTGGATCACATATTTCATTTCCAGCGTGGATTTCACCAGCAGGCCGCTTAGCCCGATGGCGTCCGCATTGTGCTCCTGTGCAGCCTTGATGATCACGTCTGCAGGCTGCTTTATACCTAAATTCACCACCCGAAAACCATTGTTGGTGAGGATGATGTCCACCAGGTTTTTCCCGATGTCGTGAACATCGCCTTTCACTGTGGCGATCACAATCGTTCCCTTCTGTGACGAACCGGATTTCTTCTCCATCTTCGGCTCAAGGTAGGCGACGGCCGCCTTCATTACGCCGGCCGCGTCGAGCACCGAAGGCAACTGCATCTTGCGCGCGCCGAACAGGTCGCCAACCGTCTTCATGCCATCGAGCAAAACGGTATTGATCAGTTCGAGCGGCGAATACTGCAGCAATGCTTCTTCAAGTAATACTTCAAGTGGCTTCTTGCTCGCTCCCTCACCTACAGATTTTTCCCCATTGATGATCGCGTACTTCAGCTTGTCCTCGACAGAGAGGGTTTCGACGTGCGCGGCGGTCTGAGCCTGGGCCTTGCCTTTAGTTCCTGCGAAGTGCTGCATGTAAATCTGCAGCGGGTCGCCAGCCGATGCATCGCGAAAAATCAGCTTGCGGGCAAGCTCAACCTCTTCTTGAGGGATCTTGTACAACGGGTAGATTTTCGTGTAATTCACGATGGCCATGTCTAGGCCACGATTTACCGCTTCGTGCATAAACACGCTGTTGAGCACGCGCCGGGAATAGACATCAAGCCCGAACGAAATATTGCTGACGCCGAGAATCGTCTTAACATCGGGCAATTCTTTCTTGATTCGCTCGATCGCATTCAACGTCTCGATTCCTGCCGTCCGATACTCCTCCTGGCCAGTCGAAATCGGCAGCGTGAGCGCATCGAAAATCAGATCGACTGCGCGAATGCCATATTTGTTCGTCGCCAGATCGGCAATGCGGTGCGCGATTGCAACTTTCTTGTCCGCGGTGAGCGCCATGCCATCTTCGTCGATGGTGAGCGCGATCACCGCCGCGCCATAGCGCTTGGCCATCGGCAGAACTTTGGATGTCCGCTTCTCACCATCTTCTAGATTGATGGAATTGATGATTGCCTTGCCGGGGATTCTCTTTAGCGCTTCTTCAACGACATCGGCTTCGGTTGAGTCAACGAGAATTGGCGCCGGGACACGCGTCGCGATTCGTTCCAGAATCGATGTGATGTATTCCTTCTCATCCTCGCCAACGATGGCGCAGCACAGGTCGAGCATGTGCGATCCGTCGTTCACCAGCTTCTTCGCCAGCGTAAGGATGTCGTCGTACTTCTTACCGCGCACCAGATTTTTAAAATGCTCGACGCGCGTCGTCGTATTCATTTCTTCCGCGACAATCAGCGGCTTGGGTTCAAGGTCGAGCGGGACCGAGGTGTATGCGCTCGACGCCGCGGCAACCGGCTCCACGTCTCTTTTCGCTGGCTCGATGTTTGATACAGCATCTACGACCGCCTTTAGATGTTCGGGCGTCGTACCGCAACACCCGCCAACGACGCGGACGCCATAATCCTGAACAAAGTGCTTGTGAAACTGCGCGAGTTCCTCCGGCTTCAATTTGTAAACAGCGTGGCCGCCTTCGTTCTGCGGAAGCCCGGCGTTGGGCAGAACGGAAATGTCTTTGGTCGAATTCGCGCCAAGATAGCGGACGGCGTCGTTCATCTCCGCCGGGCCGGTGGCGCAGTTCATGCCGATGATGTCTATATCGAGCGGCTCAAGCGCAGTCAGCGCTGCGCCAATTTCGGTGCCGAGCAGCATCGTGCCCGACTCTTGTAGTGTAACTTGCACTTGCACCGGCAGCCGCTTACCGGCTTTTTTCATCGCGTCAATCACGCCGATTGCCGCGATCTTGGCCTGCAATAAATCCTGGGCCGTCTCTATGAGAAGCACATCCACTCCACCTTCGATCAGGGCAGCGGCCTGCTCCTCATAGGCCAGAACCATGTCATCGAAGCTGATGTGACCGAGGGATGGAAGTTTCGTCGTCGGCCCCATTGAGCCAGCCACGAATCGAGGCTTGCCGTTCGAAGAAAACTGCTGCGCAATGTCCTTCGCGAGCTTAACGGCAGCCAGATTGATTTCCGCGACACGATCCTGCAACCCAAACTCGCTGAGTACGGTCCGGGTCGCGCCAAAGGTATTCGTCTCAACAATGTCGCAACCGACGTTGAAAAAATCCGCATGAATGTCGCGAATGATGTCAGGACGGCTCAGCACCAGAATTTCGCTGCAGTTCTCCTTGCCCCAGTAGTCATCCAGAGTGGGATTACGCTTCTGGATGTTGGTCCCCATCGCCCCGTCGTAAATGACGACGCGTTCGCGCACGGTTTGGAGAAAATCGGCCATTAGCTCTTAGCTTTTAGCCTTTAGCTTCTGTGGTTCAGCTAAGGGCTTAAGAGCTAACTGCTAAGAGCCGCTCTATACACAAACGCCGGCCCTCGTTTCGGACCGGCGTCTAAATTTCATTATGACTATTGAACTCTTAGTTCTCCTGGAGCAAACCACTCTCTACAGCCTTATGCCACCCTTTGTGTTCTCGGTTAACGACCAATAGCCAACGACCAACGACTGCTTTTCTTCATTCTCCCGGAGCGACTTCGGCCGGCGCTCCGCCTGCAACTTCTGCAGCGTTGAACACCGGATTTGCTCCCAAATGTGCCGGCCTCGGTGCCAGCAACTGCTCTTTGCGATAGATCAAATTTGTTGCGTTGAAGGTTGCAAGTTCGAAGCCGTGGCCATGCGTGATCGCATCGGTCGGGCAGGCTTCTACGCAGTATCCGCAAAAAATGCAGCGGTTGTAATCGATGTTGTAAACCTTGGCGTACCGCTCCGCGCCGCTAACGCGCTTCTCTGCAGTGTTCTCGGCCGCCTCAATATAGATGCAATTTGCCGGACAGTTGGCAGCGCACAGAAAACAGGCGACGCATTTCTCCAGGCCATTTTCGTCGCGCTGCAAAACGTGCACGCCACGGTACCGCTCCTGGACCTTTGCCCCCCGCAGCGGCCCCGGGCCATCTGGATAGTTCTCCACCGTCGTGGGCTGGAACATCTCCCGGAAGGTAATGCTCATGCCTTTGGCGATTGCGGCGATGTTCTGGAGAATCGGCATACCGAATAAGTATAGCAAGCCACCGGCGGTATTCTCCCACAGTCAACTCCAAGTCGTTTCAGCCGATGAACGTATTACAATAATTAGCCGTCCCTTCTTTTTGGCCGGCAATCCAATTTCACTTGCACTTATCGGAGGACTTATGAAACTTACACCCGGGAAACTTGCGGGGTTGCAACGCGTGTCGGACAAGCGTGGCGTGATCGCAGCCGCCGCCATGGACCAGCGCGGCTCTCTGCAGAAGTCGCTGGCCAAAGAAAAGGGAGGCGACATCACCGACGCCATGATGGAGGAATTCAAGTCGCTGGTGACCGAAGTCCTTACGCCACATGCCAGCGCCATTCTGCTTGATCCCGAGTGGGGACTGCCTGCCTCCAAGCGCCGCGCGCGGAATGCCGGCCTGCTGCTGGCTTATGAAAAAACTGGATATGACAAGACCGGCCCCGGACGTTTGGGCGATCTACTGGACCACTGGTCAGCAAAGCGCCTGAAGCAAACCGGTGCCGACTGCGTGAAGATCCTGCTCTACTACACGCCTTACGATCCCAAGGATGTAAATGATAAAAAGCACGCCTGGGTTGAGCGCATTGGGGATGAGTGCCGCGCCAACGACATTCCCTTCTTTCTTGAGTTCGTCGGATATGAGGAGGGGGCTGACGAAAAGGGCCTCGAATACGCCAAGAAAAAGCCGCACATCGTGACCGAGAGCATGCGCGAATTCACCAAAGACCGTTACGGCGTGGATGTGCTTAAAGTCGAAGTTCCGGTGAACATGAAATTCGTCGAGGGTACGAAGTCTTTCGCTGGTCAGAAGGCTTACAGCAAGAAAGAAGCGATCGATCTGTTCCATACCGCGGCAAACGTTGCCACCAAGCCCTTCATTTATCTCTCGGCCGGCGTCAGCAATGCCGAGTTCAGCGAAACGTTGGAGCTGGCTGGCGAAACCGGCGTGAAGTTCAATGGCGTTCTCTGCGGACGCGCCACCTGGAAAGAAGGTATTCCGGTATACGCGAAGCAGGGCGCTGATGCATTCCGCAAATGGCTTGAGACCGAAGGTGTGAAGAACATCAGCAACGTCAATGACAAACTGAAAGCGGCTACTTCATGGTTCCCGATTTACGATGTGGAGCCGGTTATGGCCGGAGCGTAAAACGACAAGAAGTTAACCACTAAGGACGTGAAGTAACACGAAGGAAATGATGACTGGTACTCCTTCGTGTAACTTTGTGTCCTTAGTGGTTGATGGGTTTCCGGTTCGGAACTTACGCCGCCCTCCCCCTCAGCCGCTTTTCTGCTTCAGCCCGTTCTGCTCGCGGTGGCTTCGTGATCAGCGGAATGATCGCGCTCACCAGCACAATGATCGAGATCACGTGCAGCGCCTGAGCGTAGTGTCCGCTGCTCTGGCGAAGCCGTGCAATCAACGTCGGCCCGAGTATCCCGGCAAATCCCCAGGCCGTGAGCATCAGTCCGTAGATCGAGCCTACGTTAGCAGGCCCAAAGTAGTCGGCAGCAAAAGCAGGCATGGTGCCGAATCCACCGCCGTAACACAGCAGAATGATGAATGCCAAGGCGGTGAATGCCGAAAAGCTGGAGACGTCAGTAATGAACCAAAACAGCGCCGCTTGCAAAAGAAACATAGTAAGGAACACAGCACGCCGCCCCACCAGATCTGAGAACCAAGCCCAGAGAAAGCGCCCAGCTCCGTTCGCAATCGAAATGATACCGACCATTCCGGCCGCTACAGCAGCGCTAACGCGAGTGATCTCCTGCGCCATGGGAGCGGCTTGCGAGATGATCGAGATTCCTGCCGAGGTATTCAGGAACAACATTGCCCAGAGCGCATACCACTGCCACCGTCCGAGTGCCTGCGACAGCGTATAGTCGGTGCCGGCGCGTTCGCGTTTTTGTGCTTCTGAAGGTTGCCAGCCCTCCGGACGATATCCCGCAGGCGGATCTTTCATAAAGAGCGCTGGCACTACTACGACAACCAAATATGCGATTCCAAGAACAGCGAATGTCTTCAGCACACCTACGTTAACGATCAACCGGCTCGCAATCGGAGCTGTGATCAGCGCACCCGCTCCGAATCCAGCTACAGCAATGCCGGTAATCATGCCGCGCTTGTCGGGGAACCACTTGACCAGCGTCGCTACCGGCACAATGTATCCGAGACCTAGACCAATTCCTCCAAGAAATCCGTAGGAGAAGTAAAGCCAATAGAGATGTCCCGCGGAAAGGCTCGCGAGGAATACTCCGCCGCCATAGAAAATGCCTGCGGCAATTGCCACGCGCCGCGGACCCGACTTGCGCATCCACAATCCGCCCACAAACGCCGCGAATCCAAGCATCAGAACGGCCAACGTGAAGGCGAACGTCACCTGCGAGATCGTCCAGCCGAAGGCCTTCGTCAGTGGTATGCGAAACACGCTCCAGGCGTAAACAGCCCCGAGCGCAATCTGCATGACAACTCCGGCCAGGGCGATTCCCCAGCGGTTCGAACTTCGAGGCGAACTGCTGATCGCCTGTACACGCACCGAGTCTGCCATTTTCGCCCTCCAGGAGTTGGGGCTTAGATGGTCTGCGTATTGCTCAGGTTGACCGCGCGTATCCGCCACAATGATGCCACTTACGTCAAAGACGTGGACATAGCTACCTGAGGCTTGAAGGAAAGAAGTCGAACGCGCGCTCGCCTCTGCCGGCGTGGGACAGGCGGCCCGCCTGTCCAGTCGGAACGAAGTCCCGGTTTACTGCTGGTCCGGCGAAGGATTGGCCTGCTGGGGTTGTTGTGGTTGCGTATTCACACCTTGGCTCGGACCAAAACTTGGCTGCCCTGGCGGCCCGTTTGGCTGTGGTTGGTTTTGCGTTGCTCCGAGTAACGGAGGCTGGTACGGCGTCTTTATCAATCCGCCGCGGTCGGTGGTGGGATCGTAAAAAAATTGCCACTGATTGTAATGGTCTTTTTTGTTGAATTCGCGGATCGTCTTGTCTTTCTTTAAGCTCGCTACGCCGATAATTGCGCCTCCACCAAAAACCTGTGGCGCGCCGGTCGGTCCAACTTGCTGCGACAGCGGTTGCGGCGGCGGCGCCGCCCCGGCTTCTTGGTCCGCCTGGGAATTGTCGCTGTGGTATCCAGCAGCATGCGGATTCTGGGCTCCGGTCACCGCGCCTGTGCCCACGCCTCCCGCCGGTCCGGTTGTGCCAT
>QHZR01000176.1:1457-26179 GCA_003224755.1 Acidobacteriota bacterium | reverse complement strand
ATCACAAGCTTCATCGTCATGGGGACAAAAACCGCCGGGCTGTCTCCGCCGACAATGCTGTGAAAACCAGGGGGAGCAACACCAATCACCGTGAATGGGTGTCCATTGATCGAAATACTCTGGTTGACAATCTTCGGGTCGGAGCCAAAGCGGCGCTGCCAATAATTGAAGCCAATTACGGCTAGCGGATACCCGTTTTCTGCAACATCATCCGAGGCCACCAACAAACGACCGAGCGCCGGCTGCAATCCAAGCACGTCGAAGTAATTGCCGGAGACGAGTTCCGCATCCGCAAGATCGGGCTGGTTGTGCCATTGCACTCCGACTTGGGCCCAGCTAGTCGCGATCAAGCCACTGAAGACTGAATTGTGGTCGCGCAAGTCGCGATATATCGGATAAGAGAAAACGAGATTCGAATCCCCACGGGCGTGGGTGCTTCCGGTGTCGTCGCCCGAGAAGCGCAACACCACCAGCC
This sequence comes from Acidobacteriota bacterium, assembly GCA_003224755.1. Taxonomy (GTDB): domain Bacteria; phylum Acidobacteriota; class Terriglobia; order Terriglobales; family Acidobacteriaceae; genus Gp1-AA145. The sequence continues at coordinate 25,704 of QHZR01000176.1, read as the reverse complement.
GGTTTGGCTCTTTGACCGGCAGATGCCGCAAAAGCGCCTGATCGAGCAAGGTGTAAATCGCCGTGTTCGCGCCGATGCCCAGCGCCAGCGTGAGCACGGCAACTATCGTGAACGCAGGCGATTTCCGCAGCAGCCGCAACGCGTATCGCAAATCTTCAATTACGCTTCGCATTGTTCACCAATTCCTCACTCGTACCGCAGAGCCACCATGGGATCGACCTTCGCCGCGCGGTGCGCGGGAATCATGCCTGCCATAAGCACCACGACCGACAAAACGGCTGCTACGGCAAACAAGATCTCGGGATCATAAGCGCTGACTTCAAAGAGCATGCTGCGCATGAACCGAACAAGAATGAGCGCGGCCGCAATTCCTGCAGATCCGCCGGATGCCGCCCATCGAACGCCCTGGCCAAGAAAGAGTCTGAGAATTTGTCCCCGACCGGCTCCCAGCGCCAAGCGCACTCCGATGTCGTGCCGACTTTGCGCAACGGTATACGCGAGGACTCCGTAAACTCCGATTGCTGAAAGAAACAGTGCAATACCAGCAAAAATGGAAAGCGCAATCGTGGGAAAGCGAGTTTGGGAAACAGATGAGGAAACAACCTGCTCCAACGTTGCGACCTTGAATACAGGCAGCTCGGGGTCGAGGTCCCTCAGTTGACTACGCACCGCGCTGACAGTCTGCTGCGCTTCGACTGCAGTTCGTACCACGAGAGTCACGGACCGGAGATCGGCCCAGACTCCAAATGGCTGATCGGTATGCAGGAAGTACATCTCAGGTTTCGTAGCAACATTCGAGCCATGATTCTTGATATCGGCAACCACTCCGACCACGGACAGCCACGGAGCATCCGCACGAAGCCTGATTCGCTTTCCAATAGGGTCTACGCCAGGCCAGACTTTTCGAGCTAGCGTTTGATTCACGATCACAGATGCAGGAGGCAGGTTGGCGTCGTTATCAGTGAACGAGCGACCGTGGAGGAACGAGATTCCCATCACACGGAAGTAGTCGGGACTGATGAGTTGCGTGTCTGCAACGTTGATATCAGCGTTCGCAGGCCGGCCCTCAACGTTGAATGACTCATCGGAAGCTGATTTGCAATTGCGACCGCATGCACTCCTGGCAAGTTGCGCACGCGCTCCTGTAATTGCCGAAATAAGGTTTCGGCTTGCCTCAACGAGTAGCGGGTCTCGGGCAGAGAGAGACGCATGGTGACTACATTTTGCGGGTTGAAGCCGAGACTGACATTGAGCAGCTTTACCAGGCTCCCTGTCATGAGTCCCGCTCCGGCGAGCAGCACAAGAGAGAAGGCAATCTCAGTCATTACCAGGAGACTGCGAGCACGCGTCTGATGACGGCTTCCCATCATTTCTCGCCCGCTGCTTTTCAGAGCATCGCTGACATTAGCTCGTGACGCCTTCAATGCGGGAAACAGACCGAAGAAAAGTCCGGTGGCGAGACTGGCTGTCGCGGTAAAGGCAAGGACCCGGAGATCCAGCCTAACCCCGCCCAGTTGGGCAACGTCGAGATAATCCCCGCCAGAGATGAATTTCAAAGCGGCAAACGCAAGCCCCAACCCGATAGTGCCTCCCATTACGAAGAGGAGGAGATTCTCGATCAGCACCTGGTTGAGAATTCTCATGCGCGTTGCTCCGAGAGCCGCCCTGGTTGCCAGCTCCCGCCAACGGTCCTCCCCGCGAGCCAACAGAAGACTCGCAACATTTGTGCAAGCGATGAGAAGCATGAAACCCACACCGGCCATTAAGACCAGCACGATTCGACGTGAATTACCGACCATTTGGTCGCGCAAGGGAACAAGGCTCACGCCGATCCCGACTGCACCGCTGTAATAGCTTGGAAATCTACCTTGGAGCCGCGCGAGGAGCGTCGCCATTTCTGATGCGGCCTGTTGCCGGGTCACTTGCGGCTTTAAGTCGCCCACCAAATTGAGGTAGTGGTTTCCAAGATTTGTGCTCGCCGGCACGATCGGAAGCGGCTGCCAAACGTCCACCTCGTTGCTCGGAAAACTAAAGTTGCGCGGCATAATACCGACAACGCTGTAGCTTTGACCATTCAGCAGAACTGTCTTTCCAATGATTTCGCGGTTCGATCCGAAACGGTTCTGCCAAAGCCCGAAACTAAGAACAGCGACTTGACCCCGACCGGTCTGGAATTCGTCCGGGGTAAAAACGCGCCCGAGCAACGGTTCCGTCCCCATGACCTGAAAGAAATCGGAGGTCCCCCAAGCTGCAGCCACGCGCAAGGGGTCGCCGCCGCCCGTTAGGGTCACAGCACCCGTGGAGAATCCTGCAAAATGTGCGAAGGCATCGCTTTGGCGATATTCCAGGAACTCCGGTTCGGATGCTGGGATTTCCATCATTCCACGCGGAGCAAAAGTGTTCCAGACTCGCACAATCCGCTGAGAATTCGGATAAGGAAGTGGACGAAAGAGCAGAGAGTCCACAACGCTATAGATAGTGGTCGTCGCGCCGATTCCGAGGGCGAGACTGATGACAGCGACGGCAGTGAAACCGAGAGGCTTGCGCAACTGCCGCAAGGCGTAACGCAGGTCTTGGAGTAAGCCGTTCATAAGAGTTTTCCTCACTCGTACCGCAGCGCCACCATGGGATCGACGCTCATGGCCTTCCGCGCGGGGATATAGCATGCAGACAAGGCGACGGCGATCAGGAATAGAGTTACGACCGCAAATGTGAGTGGATCGGTCGCGCTCACTCCCACCAGCAGATTTGCGATTCCGCGGCTGACGCCGGCTGTGAGCAACAAGCCTAACGCCGCCCCTGCGAGAATGACCCAAATGCCCTGCTGAAGTACCAATTTCAAAACTTGAGGACGGCTTGCCCCCAACGCCACGCGAATCCCGATCTCACGTGTGCGCTGGCTCGCGGCAAAAGCCACAATGCCATAAACTCCGACCGCAGCCATAATCAGTCCCAGACCGCCGATGCAGGAAGCGAGCAGGGCACCCAGGCGAAAAATCAGGAAACCGTTGGTGCCTGAAAGCGTGTCGTTCATGGTTTCAAGCGAATAAGTTGGCAGGCCCGGGTCGAGGCTCTTAATGACCTTCTGCACGGGAGAGGTCAATGCCTTCGGGGCGATCGATGTGCGAATCTGCAGCGTTCGCATTTTCCCATCTTGTGCGACTCCGACGACCTGCCGCGTCGATCCCCTGGTTTCAAAGCGCTTGCCGATCACATCTTCGTTCGGCCAAAACTGCTTCGCCATGGTTTGGTTGATGATGGCCACATGGGGCGAAGTCTCATTGTCAAACTCGGTGAAAGCGCGGCCGCGTAACAGCGGAGTCTTCATCGTCGCGAAATAATCCGGATCGATGAAGTTGTCCAATATTTGCGGCGGTTGTTGTCCAGAGGGGGTGGGGTGATCTTCGACCTTGACTGAGTCTGACCATGAGTAATTCCCCAGTGGTACGCTGTACGCCAAGCTCACAGATCGAACTCCAGGCAACGCACGTACACGGTCCTCGAGCTCCTTGTAAAAGGTAGTGGTGTGCGCCGCGTCGTATCCGACTTCATGCGGATCGAGAATGACGTTGAGCAAGTGGTCCGGTGCGAAGCCGAGATACATGTGTTCGACAGCATGCAAGCTGCGGGCAAACAGTCCGGCAATGATGAGCAACGCCAGCGATCCCGCCATTTGCGTCCCAACCAGAATGCTGCGGACGCGGTTGCGCGCCGCGTTGCCCGAACCGCTTCGTCCGCCGTCGCGTAGAACTTGGTTAATATTCGCGCGTGCGACCCGCAGCGCAGGCCACAGTCCAACGAGCATGCCGGTGCACAAAGCCGCGCCAAGCGTATAAGCGAGCACGCGCCAATCCAAGCCGAACTCGAGGCTCAGGGGGACGAACGAAGGGATCGGCAGAGCGCTGATCCACCGGACGGCCGCCGTGCCCAGCCCAACCCCGGCCACCGCTCCACAGACGGCGAGCAGCATGCTCTCCGTCAGAACTTGCGTGAGCAGGCGGGTGCGGCTCGCGCCCATAGCCGTGCGGATGGCCATTTCGCCCTCACGAGCAGTGATCCGGACCAGCAGGATATTGGCGACATTCACGCAGGCAAGCAGCAGCACGACCATGGCGAGGGAGAGGAAGAGTCCGGAAACGACCACGATGAGATTGTTCGGCAACGGCACAGGGTGGGAGAGCCGCTCGGAAATAACCTGCACGCTGATGCCTTTTTCAGCCGCGGGATACTCGTTGGCGAGCCGCGAGACGATGAGGCTGATCGAACTTTGCGCCTGAGCAATCGCTACGCCGGGTTTCAAACGACCCATCACGATCCACTGTCGATCATCGCGGGCGGTCCACATGCTTGGATCGTTGATTCCGCTCATGCTAACCGGAAGATAGACGTCCATGTTTAAGGCGAACGATGTGCCTCGGAATTCTTTAGGCGCTACTCCGATGATGGTTGCCGGCTTGCCATCTACAAGCACTTGCTTCCCGATCACGTTGGAACTGCCACCAAATCTTTGTTGCCAGTAGGAATAACCGAGAACAATGTCAGGGGCTGCGCCGACGTGCTCGCCCTCGCCGGGGAGAAATAAACGCCCGAGAGCAGGCTTCAATTGCAGAGCCGAGAAATAATTTCCAGTGACGTAACTGCCGACGAAGTGATCGGCTCTGTTATCCGCGCTCATTCCATCGAGCGTATTTTCATAGGCAAAGAGGTCCGAGAAGGTATCGGCCTGCTTACGGAAGTCAAGCAACTCGCTATAAGAAAGGAAGTAGACGCCGAGGGGAGCATCTTTCTGCTGCGCCGCAAGAATGGCGAGTTGCTCCGGATGCGGCACCGGCAGCGGTCGGAGTATGAGGCCGTCCACCACGCTGAAGATAGTCACATTGGCCGCGATGCCGAGAGCCAGAATCAGCACAGCCGTGAACACAAACGCCGGCCTGCTGCGCAACTGACGCAGTGCGTAGCGAAGGTCTTGTAGCAGTCCAGTCATATTGTCCTCACTCGTACCTCAGCGCCACCATGGGATCGACCCTCGCCGCGCGGCGCGCGGGAATGTAGCTCGCAAACAGTGCAACTGCAATCATCGTGGGCAAGATCACGGCAAAAATGGACGCTTGCGAGGTTTGTACAGTTGGCACGAGGTGCCGGAGAACGCGCCCAGTCCCCAACGAAGTCGCGAGGCCGATTGCCGTTCCCGCCAGGATGATCACCAGACTTTCGCGGAGCACGAGGCGGACAATATCGGATGAATTGGCTCCCATCGCAAGGCGGATTCCAATTTCAGGAACGCGTTGGCTCATCAAATAAGCAAGGACGCTGTAGATTCCCACGCAGGCGAGAAGCAGCGCGAGCGCAGAGAAAATGGAGAACAATAAAAATAGGAATCGCTGCTGGGCGAGAGAGCCGCTTGCCAGCTGCTCCATCGTATTTATCTCGTAGAGACTTTGATCGCCTACTGCACCACGGGCTTGCTGTTGCAGTGCTTGAATTGTGTTCAGAGGCGGAACATCGGTGCGGATGACAAGCGAGATGATCGACGAAAACAGTCGTACGAGCCTATCCGGAACTTCGGCGAGGGGGTAGTAAACTTGGTCCTGAATCCTCGAAAGATCATCCCCCGCAAGTCCCCAGTGCCGCACGTGGCCGACGACGCCCACGACCTCGACAGGATTATTGCCCATGGCCGGAATCCAAAGGAGTTTTCCGACCGGATCTTCTGCGCCAAACGCGTGATGCGCCAACTTTTCATCGATGACGACGACCTGAGTGTTACCGAGCGTATCGTTGTCACCGAAGAAGCGGCCGCGTAGCAGTGGGAGGCGCATGACGTTCAGATAATCCGGGGTGACGGCGGAGGCGAGCGCCCACGGTGCCTGGCTGAGCGGGGGAATCGTTGCTGTGGTCGAGTACCACAATGTATTCTCGCCTTCGCGCATGGGCACAATGTCCGTGAGTGCGGCGGACTTGACCGGGGGAAGGCGCCTTACATCTTCGAGTAAGTTTTTCCAATCTGCTCGCGACTTTGTAGGGTCAGAGAGGACACCCGGAGATACGCCGACACGCGCCGTGAGGACGTTGCGGATGTCAATCCCGGGATTCAAAGATGAGAGACGTAAAAGCGTTCGGCCCAGAACTCCGGCTGCGCTCAACAACACAAGCGCCAGCGCGATCTGGCACATGACAAAAGCACTCAAAGGCCTGCGCGCGCTGCCTGCAATTGTGCGTGATCGAGAACGAAGAGTCTCCTCGATGGCGCTGTTGTTGGCTCGCAACGCCGGTATTAGTCCAAAGATCAGTCCAGTCAAAATCGAGGCTGAGAGTGCAAAAAGGAGGACGCGCCAATCTACATGGATGTCCTCGACACGGGGCATTCCATCAGGCCAGAAGCGAATGAAAGGATGTGTACCGACCAGTGCTAACAACAATCCGAGCAAGCCACCGCAGATTCCCAGCGCTCCGCTTTCGGTCAAGCACTGACGCAGCAACCGTACTCGGGGCGCGCCAAGCGCGAGCCGCAGTGCGAATTCGTGCTGACGCGAGACGACACGCGTTAAGAATAGGCTTGCAACGTTGACACAGCCAATGAGCAGCACGACGATGACCGCCCCGAGGAGCAGCAATAGCGTAGGCTTGACGCCTTGCACGAGCTCCGCCTGAAGCGGGTGCAAGACCTGCGTAATACCCCCATTGTCGGCCGGATACGCTTTTGCGAGCCGCTGGCTCAGCACTGCGAGTTCGCTTTGCGCCTGGGCCAGAGTCACTCCGCGATGCAGTCGCCCTACAACGTGAAGGAAGCGGGCGGCTCGCCACCGCATCCTGGGTTCGTTGGTCTGTCCAAGCGGCGTAAACACATCGGCGACGCCATCCAATTGGAATCCCGGGGGCGCAATTCCGACAATCGTGTACGCTTTGCCGTCGTAGTTCAGCGACATGCCAACAGCATGCGGATCAGAACCATAACGCTGTTGCCACAGACGCGTGCTGATAATGACGACCGGAGCCGCGCCGAACTGATCCTCCTCCGCCTCGAACGAGCGGCCTCTTACTAATTGAATTCGCAATACTGAAAAGAGTTCCGACGAGACTCGGCGTCCTGTGACATATTCGGGCTCTCCCGGCGCGCTTACGGTCCCACCACTATAGCCCCATGCAGTAATGCCTTCGAAGGAGCGGCAATCACGCAGGCAGTCAAGGAAGTCTGGATACGAAAAGCCCCATACATCCCCAAACTTATCGGCTTGAACGTGCACTGCCACTAGCCGGTCAGAGTCTGGGTACGCCAGCGGTTTCAGCACGACCCCGCTGACCACGGTGAACATAATCGTGGCGGCGCCGCTGCCGAGGGCCAATATCAAAATCGCGAGCAGCGCAAACCCAGGTTTTTGTCGCAGGCCACGAATTGCGATGCGAAGATCTTGCAGTAAGCCGTTCATGCGTGTACGTCCTGCATCAGTTTGTGCAGTTCTTCTTCGGCTACCACCTTCCCATCGAACAAGTGGATTTCACGCTGGGCGTGTTTTACGAAACGCGGATCGTGCGTGACCATGCAGATGGTCGCGCCTTCGCGATGCAGATCTTGCAACAGTTCCATGACCGCTTCGCCATTACGGGAATCCAGATTCCCGGTCGGTTCGTCGGCGAGCAGGATCGAGGGATGCCCGCCTAGCGCTCTCGCCACTGCGACGCGCTGCTGCTGACCTCCGGAGAGTTGAGAAGGATAATGGCGCACGCGATGCGCCATGCCCACGCGCTCTAGTGATTCCATGACTCGCTTCTTGCGCTCAGGTGAAGGCATCTTCTGGCGATAAGTGAGAGGCAATTCCACGTTCTCGTAAACGGTGAGGTCGCCAATCAGATTGAAACTCTGGAATATGAAGCCAATCTCGCGATTGCGGATACGCGAACGCGCTCCGAAATCCAAGTTCTCGACCGGCTCGCCATTCAATTGAAACTTGCCGCCGGTTGGCGTATCCAACAGCCCTATGATCGAGAGCAACGTGGATTTCCCGCATCCCGACGGCCCGGAGATCGCCACGTATTCGCCCTTCCCTATTCCTAAATGCACTCCGGAAAGAGCATGGGTCTCGACTTCGTCGGTGTAGAAAACTTTGGTTAACTCTTCTATCTGGATCAGCGGTTGTCCTGCATCGGTCATGAGTTTCCCTCAAAGCTGCTAATCAAGTCGGATGCGGTCCGTATTGTCGTAACGCGACATGTCCGAAAGAATGACGGTGTCGCCTTCGTGCAAACCTTCAAGCACCTGGATTGAATTCACCGATGCGCGGCCAACCTTCACAGGAACGCGTACCCCGCCCTTTGATGGTGCTGCTTTCTTGTCCGAATGCCGGACGCCCCACGTAAAGAACGTTGTCAAGCCGTTCCAGGTCGATCGTCCCGTCAACGCTCAAATCGGGGCGCGCGCCTTTGGGAAGCTCTCCCGTCAGGGTTACGTCAACCGTGACAGTTCCGTTCTGAACTGCCGGATCGACGCGCATCACGCTCCCAGATGCCGTTCCGTTGTGTGTATCAACCAGCGCCGGCTGGCCGATCTGTACATCGCGCGCCTGGGTCTCTGCGACTTTTAACTCCGCGATGAGGTGGTCTGGCTGGACCACCTTCGCCAGCATCGTCCCCGGCGTGACGTGCTGCCCGACTTGCAATGGGAGATCAACAAGAACACCTTCGATACCAGCCCGCACCTTGAGAGCGTCCAATTGTTTCTGCTTGAGTTCTGCGAGGGCACGGATCTGGTCAACCTTAGCCTGCTGCTCGGCCATCTGCGTCTCAATCGCCTTCTGGTTTATGTCGAGCCGCTCGCCTTCGATGTTGTTTCGCGTTGTGAGCTCATCAGATTTGCTCTTGGAATTCTTGTAGGCGAGACCCGAAATCACTCCAAGATCGTATAGAGCCTTGTCAGTATCCGCCTGGAGTTTGGCTTGGGTGTAATCCGAATTCACCGTGGCCGCGCCAGCTTTCTGGTTCATCAGATTGCTCTGGAGCGTCACGCGCAGGCTCTGGTACTCGGCCTCCGCTGCCTTTAGCTGTAACTTGGCATCGACCGCCTCTTGCTCGACCTGCGGATTACTCATTTCCAGAAGAATCGTGTCGGCTTTAAGTTGCGAGCCGGGCAGCTTGAGAATTCGCACCACTGTGGCTTCTGTCTCTGCGGGTATTTGACGGGTGAACTCCTGGCTGGGAATCAATGAGCCCAGTCCTCGAACCTGACGCAGCATCGGCCCGCGCTTCACCGTGTCAGTCCACACCGTGCTGCGCTCAACCTCAGGAGCGGCCGGTTTGAGCCTCGAGACTCCGATGCTCACGGCTCCGAGGCATACCAGACCGATCGCCCCCCAGATAATCTGGCGTTTCCTCTTCTGCTGTTTGAACTCCGGCCGGGCGATATCCATGCGTTCTGGGAATCTTGCAAACTCGTGACCAGACTGGGAGTGCAGCTATGCTGTTGAAAATTATTGACCTAGGCCGTCGCGAAGCTCCTTAAAAGGCGGAGAGAATGTTCGGTCCTGGAATTGGTTGTTCGTTTCCGGACACCCTCCCCTTGGTCCATTGCCGACTTACCAATTCTCGACCTGCTCCTTGCCAAATGTCCGCAGATGGACGGTCAGTTCTATGAATGGACAGCTCCTTTGCGATGGCAATGCCTGATTAGACACCTAAGTGATTGTTTCAACGCGGATACCGAAAATCGCACATTGCGGCCCTAGAATTGCGTTTTCAGCCGAAGAGTCGAGCGAGTTCTTACAACGGCAAAGCGGAGGGGTATACGTCATGGCTGGCCTGAGTCAGGATCTTCGTTATGCGATGCGTCAACTGTTGAAGTCGCCCGCATTTGCGACGACCGCCTTGTTGACGTTGGCGCTCGGTATTGGGGCAAACGTTGTCGTCTTCAGCGTTCTCAATGCGCTGCTTCTGCGCCCACTTGATGTGCCGCAGCCTGCCGGCCTCTACAACATCGTGCACGCTGAGCATGGATACGACAATCAATCCTATCCAGACTATGTAGACTTCAAGGCCCGCAACACGACATTCAGCGACATGGTCGCTTATCGGCTGGAGCGAGCCGGACTGAGCACCGGATATGCCAGCTTCAGTTGCTGGTTCTACAAAGTCTCGGGAAATTACTTTGACATTTTGGGCGTGCAGCCTCTCACCGGACAGATATTTCACGCGAGCGATGAGCACGGACCGAACTCAGCCCCATACATCGTCTTGAGCTATGACTTTTGGCGGAATCGGTTCAACTCAGATTCCGCGATTGTCGGCAGGACTGTGGATATCGACAAACATCCGTTCACGGTAATTGGTATTGCGCCAAGTGGATTCCATGGCACCGATCTTTTCATCTGGCCAGACTTCTGGATGCCCATCGTGAACGGCCAGGAATCTGGCAGAACGGACTTCCTTTCCTGGCGGGGATCGCACAATGTCTGGATTCTAGGAAAGCTGAAACCGGGGGTTACGCCGCAGCAGGCAAGCGATAATCTCAACTCAATCGCACATGTACTGGCCAAGCAATATCCCGCAGATGATGATCTCAGCGCGAGGCTGGTGAAGCCGGGACTAATGGGCGATCAATTTGGTGATCCAGCACGTACGTTTCTCGCTGGCATCATGTTTCTGGCATTTCTGGTGTTGCTTGCGGCCTGCGCCAACCTGGCCAGCCTTTTCACTGCGCGTGCCAGTGACCACAGCCGCGAATTGGCGATCCGGCTTGCAATTGGATCCAACCGCTGGCGCGTGCTCCAGCAATTGCTTGCTGAGTCAGTTCTGGTTTCGACTCTCGGCGGCGCGCTCGGGACTCTTCTCTCCGCCATATTGCTGAACACACTGACGCGGTGGCAGCCATTCGCTGAATTTCCCATTCACATCGGCGTCACAGCTGATGCAAAGGTCTATGGCTTGGCGTTCTTGCTCTCAATCGGCAGCGGAATGCTCTTCGGCCTAGTTCCAGTTCGGCAAATCTGGGCTACAGATTCCGCGCAGCTCATAAAAACAGGAGGTGCGACCACAGTTGGTTTTCGCAGGCTCAGGGTTCGCGATTTTCTTCTCGGCACCCAGATTACGCTGTGCACCTTGCTGGTGACCTCATCCCTTGTGGCTGTACGTGGAATGCAACGTGCTCTCAACGCGCCGCTCGGCTTTCAGCCGGAAGGCGTGCTCGTGGCGAAGGCCGACCTGCACATGGGAGGTTACACGGAGAAGTCACAACTGGAACTGCAGAAGCGTATGTTGGAGACGGCCGCGAATATTCCCGGCGTTTCGCACGTCGGGATCGTGGATGATATGCCGCTTGGTGGTAGCGGGAGCAGTTCGACAGTTTTTCGGCAGGGCACAACCGATTTTCGCGCGTCGAATAGCGCGTTTGGTGCCAAGTATTTCTCCATTTCTCCCGATTACTTCGAAACTGCGGGTACGCGATTGCTCACAGGACGCGATTTTAGTTGGCACGATGATGCGAACTCGCCAAAGGTCGCGATTGTGAATCAGACATTTGCTCGTGAGATGTTCGGAAATACTTGGGCAATTGGGCTCCGATTCATGATGGCTGACAAGAATTCCTATGAGATTGTCGGCGTCGTGGAGAACGGGAAATATGACTCGCTGACTGAAGCGCCATGGGCAGCGATGTTTTTTCCCCTTCAACAAACTCCGGAGCCCGACACATCGTTGCTAGTACGGTCTCATCTGCCACCGGCGGAACTTGCCCCACAACTCAGCCGAGTCCTCGCGCAGATCGATCCGAATTTGCCATTCACGTTCCAGAGTTGGCCGGATGCGCTGGCCTTCGTTTTGTTTCCGGCGCGTGTGGCGACAGCCAGCTTGGGTGTAATGGGCTTACTAGCGGCGATGCTTGCGATCACCGGAATATTTGGAATGGCAATGTACTCAGTTTCGAAGCGCATGAAGGAACTGGGCATCCGTGTTGCTCTCGGAGCGCAACCGATTCGCCTGATGCGATCAGCATTAGGGCGTCCACTGGGATTGCTGCTGTTGGGCTCAGCCTTCGGCATGACTTTGGGGGTGATCGCCAGCAAGTTGTTGGCTCAGGTTGTTTATGACGCGACGCCGCGTGATCCCCTGGTGCTCACTGGAGTAATGGCAGTAATGGCTGCGTTGGGCGCCCTGTCCACATGGATTCCAGCACGGCGCGCATTAAAGATAGATCCGGCAGAACTGCTTCGAGCAGAATGATTTGGTCCGAAATTTGCTGGCTCGAAACACCAGTCGCTCACTGCGATACCGATCGGGCTTGCACGGACACGCGAAAGAACCGAGCAGATCACAACGGCTGATGCAGAAACGTCCAGTCCGGAACTACTCGAAAGGGAGTCCTCGGCTGTGTGAGAGGTTCGCCGATTTGCTCGATGACTAAGGTGGAAGAGTTGCCGAGGAACCGCGAGCCCTCACGATGTGGGCGACGCGGTTGGGTTGGAAACCCATCAACCTTGCGCACGTGGCATCGGCTGCAACAGGATCATTTGAAAGCACGATTTTCCCCATGTGCCTGGGAGTGCCGCTGAGAGGTCCGTTGCCTTCCATTGCGATAATGCCGTCAGCAATAACAAAGTTAATTGGTACCGTCGCGCAGCCCTGCCGGCAAAATGCGCTCGCGTAGGGCTCGGGGATGGGGGTGCGGGGGAAGGGGCAGCACACCTTTCCCTGCTACGCACGCCAGCGGGCGCCGCATCGTTTCCCCGTTATTTGCGATTCTGAAGCGTTCGTAAGTGTTTACGAGCTGGCTGCGAGCCACGCAGTAAAGTCCGCCCCGAATGCTTTTTGAGCCCACTTTGGTATTTCCCGCGCCAACTTTACCAGCTTCCCATATTGGAAGTAAGCAACCAGACGCACGTTTCGTCCATGGCCCGAGTGATCTCGACTGTGCCTGCCGCTTCTGAGTCGTACTCGTAATAGCTGCCCTCTCGCGACCGTAAACTTGGAGTTGCATCGTTTCCCGTAAGGCTGAGAAGTTTCGAGAAGAAAACCTCTCTCTGGTTGTAGCAAAGCCTGAGAGTACAACGTGTCCCAACGTGTCCCAATTGGAAAAGGCGGTTAATGCAAGTGCCTGAAAAGATTGGCTCCTCAGGTAGGACTCGAACCTACAACCCTCCGGTTAACAGCCGGATGCTCTGCCATTGAGCTACTGAGGAGTGTGATGGAGCAGAATTCTCCCACCCATCATATCATTGGCTTCAGCAACTCGTTACCATCAGCATGAATTTCTCTATTCGCGGCGAGCCGACAAGTCGCGTCCATTCAACAATCGTCGTCGTGGCAGGATTGCAGAGAACCGCCACCCATAGTTAGCCTCGCCCCGGCATTCATCCAACGAAACTAATTGTCAGCATTCCTGGCCCGCTCGAATGAACATCCTGGCAATGTTTTCCGTCGTTCGCCGCCCTGCGGCGATGGAACTCTTTTTTTGTTAACCTAACTGTGCTCCCGCGCGAGGCGGTCCACGAGGTGTTTATGCTAGGAGGGTTGCGTTTGTTTCTGGCCTTGCTGTTCTCTGTTGCTGTTGTAGTGACAGTCCTAGCCGATGATGCGGCTGTTAGCACTCAGCCATCGTCCTCCGGTCCTCCTGTGGCCGCACAGAAGCCCGTCGAGGACGAAATCCAGGGACACAAAATTACCGATCCGTACCGCTGGCTCGAAGATGCAGGCGGCGCCGACACGCAGAAGTGGGTGCATGATGAAGTCGCCTACACCCGCAGCATTCTTGATCCACTGCCCGGGCGTGACCAACTGCACAAACGCCTCAGCGAATTGCTCACAATCGGGACAGTTTCTGCGCCTCAACTCGGCGGAGAATATTACTTCTACACGAAGCGCGAAGGCTCGCAGAACCAGCCTGTGCTCTTTGTTCGCAAAGGCCTGAATGGAAAAGACCGTGCGCTGGTGGACGTGAATGCTCTCGCCGCTGATGGGACCGTAGCTCTCGACTGGTGGACACCTTCAGAAGACGGCAAGTACGTCGCTTATGGGACCTCGCCCAGCGGTTCCGAGATGAGTACTCTGCACATCATCGACACTGCCAGCGGTAAGATGCTTCCCGATGAAATCGAGCGCACCCGCGCTGCAAGCATCGCGTGGAAGCTCGACAATTCCGGGTTCTACTACACGCGATATCCCAAGAAGGGCGCAGTCGCCGAGGGCCAGGAAGTTTATAACCGCCACATCTTTTATCACGCGCTAGGCGCCAATTCCGCCAAGGATCCGCTGATTTTCGGCGAGGGCCGCGATCCGCAAGATTGGCTCGACGCCACTCTCTCCAATGACGATCGCTGGCTGCTGATCGCCGTATCGCAAGGATGGACCAAGACCGAATTGTACTTGCAAGACTTGAAAGCCGGTTCCGCTCCCCTGCGTATCACCGAAGGCAAGAACTTTCTTTACGGCGGCGAAATCGACAACGGAAAGATTTTCATCACCACCAACGAGGATGCTCCGCGATACCGCGCTTTCGTCGTCAATGCCTCTTCACCAGAGCGCGCGAATTGGAAGGAGATCGTTCCGCAGAGTGACGCCGTGCTGCAAAACGTTGGCATGGTAAATGGCCTGTTGCTCGCGTCGTACGAGAAGAATGCCAGTTCCCAACTCCGCCTTCTTGATATCGACGGAAAGCTACTCGGCGACATTCGTCTGCCCGCCATCGGCACTATCTTTGGACTGGGCGGCAAGTGGAATCGCAAAGAAGCATTCCTTGCATTCCACTCCTTCACCATTCCAGACTCAGTGTTCCAGATCAACCTGGCCGATCGCAGTACTTCGCTCTGGGCGAAAGTTGACGCTCCCGGCATCGATTCAGAAAAGTACGAAGTCAAACAAGTCTGGTTCAACTCTAAAGACGGCACCCGGGTGCCGATGTTCGTGTTCCACAAGAAAGGACTGGACCTGAACGGCAAAAATCCGACAATGCTTACCGGCTACGGCGGCTTCAACACGAGCATGACTCCAGCTTTTGTTCCCGCCCGATATCTATGGTTGGAACATGGCGGCGTTTACGCAGTTGCCAATTTGCGCGGCGGAGCGGAGTTTGGAGAAGACTGGCACCGCGCCGGCATGCTCGACAAGAAGCAGAACGTATTTGATGACTTTATCGCCGCTGCAGAATTTCTAATCTCGCAGAAATATACGGACAAAGATCATTTAGGGATTATCGGCGGTTCCAACGGCGGCCTGCTGATGGGCGCCGCTCTCACGCAAAGGCCGGATTTGTATCGCGCCGTCGTCTGCCAGGTGCCCCTGCTCGACATGTTGCGGTACCAGAATTTCCAGATTGCGAAACTCTGGGTGCCCGAATACGGCTCGTCGGAAGATCCCAAGCAGTTCGAATGGCTCTACGCATATTCGCCGTATCATCACGTGAAGCAGGGGACCGAGTATCCGGCAATTCTCTTTATGTCGGCCGACACTGACACCCGTGTTGATCCCATGCACGCCAAGAAAATGTCGGCATTGATGCAGGCGGAGGCCGCCAACGGCCGAAGCCGCGAACATCCAATTCTGCTGCGCATTGACACTAAAGCCGGCCATGGCGCGGGTAAGCCCATTGCGAAGCAAGTAGAGGACCTCACCGACATCTATTCGTTCTTGTTTTGGCAATTGGGAGCGAGGTAGAACGAGTGAATCATCGAACAATGGGGGTTGGTCCATTGAAAGCCCACATGCCTGTCTCTCTGACCTTTGCGGCTTTTCTTCGCGACCTCTGCGGTTAAAAAGCTTTTGAACGCAAAGTATGCAAAAGACGCGAAGCGAAGTTGAGCCGATTAGTTTTTCGATGATTCAATTCTTATGCCCGAACTCCCAGAAGTCGAAACCATCGCGCGCGGTCTGCAGCAGCGGATTACGGGTGACGTGATTGAATCCATCTGGCTTGGATCAAAACCTGAGCCGCTCAAATCGTCCGCGAGCGAAATCGCAGGCGCGCTGCAAGCCAGAAAAATAGCTGCTGTACGTCGTTCCGGCAAGCACATCGTTTTCGATCTCGAATCAGCCGGAAACAAGAAGAGAAACGCGCAATGGATCGTCCATCTAGGGATGACCGGCAGTCTTGTGGTCTGTACGCCTGATTCAGACCGCGAAAAACATACCCATGCCGTGCTCCAGCTTGCTTCAGGACGCGAGCTTCGCTTCGTGGATCCGCGGCGGTTTGGCCGATTGAGCGTAATTGAAAGATTCGCGGCGCCCGGCGCAGAGCCGCTGGAAATCTCTTTCGAAGATTTTGCCAAGCTCTTCCGCAGCCGCAAGACCCCGATCAAGAGTGCCCTGCTGAATCAAGGCCTGCTGAGCGGGGTGGGCAATATTTATGCCGACGAAGCCCTGTTTCGTGCCGCGATCAGGCCTCGCCGCCGCGCCGCCTCACTGACTCGCGACGACCTTCGCAAGTTGCATCAAGCTCTCAAGAGAGTTTTAAAAGAAGCCATTCGCCTCGGCGGCTCGAGTATTTCCAATTATGTTGATTCCAACGGAGACGAAGGCTCTTTTCAGATCAAGCATCGCGTTTACGGCCGCGAATGTAAGCCTTGCTTTGTTTGCAAAACACCGATCAAACGTATCGTGATCGCCGGACGCAGCAGTCACTATTGCCCAAAATGCCAGAAATGAAGCTTAAGATGACCAACCGAAATATAGCGCGACGATGGCGAATGTATCAATGAATCCATGCGCCAGAATGCAGACCCAAAGATTGCGCCCTGACAAAAGAAATGCCGCCCCAAGGATGAGTCCGGCCATTCCAGAATCCACAATGCCCGACGGGCCTTTGTAGTAGTGCCCGTATCCAAAAAGGCGGCCAGAAGTGAGAAGTAAGCGGATCCACAACGAGCCCGCCGAGCAGAATTCTGAGAGCGGCCGCAGCGATGGCAAACAGAACGGTTCGCCGCCAGGCAATTGGCCAACTCAGTCCCATCTCCGCCCAACTGCCATCTCGCCATCGGAACGAGATTAGCCCGAGCACAAAAAAATCGGCACTTCATTGGGAATGACGTGATAAACATTGTGCCCAATAACAATCGCCGCGCCCGCGACAAGCTCGGCTAACGAAAGCCATCGCTGGGTGGGCGAGAGCTCCACCTTCCGCATGGAAGCCGCAGATATATCGTTTATTGCGAGTGAGTCCACCATACTTCACAACACTTTCGCCGGTCCCTGATCCATGACATAGATCCGTCCCGGCCCGGCAGCCTGGACATTGTTCTTCTCGAAGCATTCTTTGATTTTTCGTCGCAGTTCTCTGCTCACTCCATATTGCTTGTTTGGGCGGGTCTTGATGAGCATCAGATACTCGGCTTCGCCATTTCCAACACGGTCTATGCCCGGAACACTAATATCGCTGACAATGTCGTCTCTAAATTCTGGATCGTGCCTGATTTCGGTTGCTACTTCTTTCAATAACTTCACAATTTTTTCGCTCGGCTCACTGTATGCCACCACAACTCGCAGCGGAAATTGCGACCAATCGCGCGTTGTATTCGAAACAATCTGAATGGCGCTGTTGGGAACAATGTGCACGGTCCCATCTTCGTCCCGCAACACCGTCTGGCGAAGGCTCATTCTTTCCACAGTGCCCTTAACCCCTGCCACTCGAACCATGTCCCCGATGTCGTACTGGTTTTCAAATAAGATAAAAAAACCGTTGATAAAGTCGTGCACCATTGTCTGCGCGCCGAATCCAATCGCCAGACCCGCAATTCCTGCGCTCGCCAACATGGGCCCAAGGTTCAGACCTAATAAAGACAATACTTCCAAAGTAGCTACGAACAAGATTACGAAGACACCAACGCTGGTGATCACACTGGTTAGGGTCCTGATCTGCTGCACCCGCATACCCGAAGGCACATTCTTGATATGCAGGTCGGCGGTTTTCCTGGCGATTGCCCGCAGAATTCGCGTCAGCACGTAGGCAACCAGCACTACAAATACGATCTTCGGCGCGTCGTGACGCAGGAAGTTCATAGTGTCTTCGCGCCAGTCGTGGAGCAGCGTCGGCAAGTGGGACGCGGTCGGAAGGGTCATATTTTGCAGGGACAAAATCGGCATATCAGGGCCTGATTATAGCAATCCCAGTGCGCCTTCCCCGCGCAGAGCAGCGCATATAATCTATGCTGCCGTTCACTTTTGGCGAGGTCCACCGTGCGCTCGACATTCACTCCCGTTCTTTTACTTTTGTTAATCCTTGGTCTGCAGCCTTTTTCGTCACCCCAGCGGCCTTCAGTTCCGCCTATCGGCCCCCCCGGAGAAAACACCAATCCCGATATTCCATCTCGCGCGCAAAAGGAAATGGAAAAGAAGGCCAACGAACAGCGTCATGCCGATTTGAAGCGGGACGCTGACAAATTGCTCCAACTCTCCACGGAACTTAAAGAATTCGTGGACAAGAGCAATGAAAATGTGCTGTCAGTGGATGTAGTCCGCAAGGCCGAAGAGATCGAAAAACTGGCACATAACGTTAAGACGAAAATGCGGGGAGACAATTGAGCCTCCTTTTTCGGCGGCTTGGCACACCGATATTTATTCGGATAATCTATTGCAACTGGGTTTCAACTTAAGGAGGTCGAATCCCCATGCCCCTGCCGCAAACTGAAGCTCCCGGACGCTTGCAGTCTGAATTAATGTCGCGCGGGCTGCGCATGACCCATCAGCGGCGCACTATTCTCACCGTGGTAGAAACAGCCAAGCAACACCTTGACGCCGCTCAAATTCTTCGCCAGGCCCGCCGCCTCGACCCCGGCATTGACCGCGTCACCGTCTATCGCACTCTGAGTTTGCTCAAGCGCCACGGCTTAATTGACGAACTGGACTTGATGCACATGCAGGGCGAGAAGCACTTCTACGAACGACGGCCGCAGCGAGACCATATCCATATGGCATGCCTGCGCTGCGGAAAAATCGCCGAATTCGAGAGCGACCTCTTTGATCGTTTGAAGGGCCAGATCCAGCGCGAGTGCCGTTTCCACATCGTGGTGAGCCGCCTAGAAGTTGGTGGCTACTGTGCCGAGTGCCGCGCTTCCAATTGATTGTTGCAACCTGTTGCAATCCCACTGAAACACAATCTTGACGCCTAACCTTGACGAAGGCCGCAGTCCTATCTAGGATAATGATTCGCTGATGATTGCAACTCAGTTGCATCTAATGAAAAACTTTCATCTCGCAATTCTATTGCCGCTGTTGCTGCAACTCCCTTCTGCGGCGCAAGAGTCTCCATTTTTTGTCACCTACACCCACCATATGGAGGAGCCCGGCAATCTTGATCTGGAATTCTCGACAACTAACGGATTGCCCCGCAGCGGTCAGCGAGCTTACGTCGCGCCATATTTGGAACTGGAGTACGGTGTCACCGCGCGCTGGACCTCGGAGCTATATCTCGAAGGCCAATCCACATCGGGTGACAGCGCAGTCTTCACTGGCTGGCGTTGGGAAAATCGTTACAAGCTGCTTGGCCGCGAGCACTGGATCAATCCGGTGCTGTATCTCGAATACGAGGACTTAAACGAGGCCAGCCGCATTCAAAAGGAAATCGAAGGCGGCGGCCCGGACCTCACCTCGCCGAACGCGCTTCTCTCGCCGACTCGCGATCACGAACTGGAAAGCAAGCTGATTCTTTCGAGTGATTACCACGACTGGAATATTTCAGAGAACTTTATTCTGGCTAAGAATTTTTCGCAGTCGGAGGGCATCGAGTTCGGATACGCTTTCGGAGTTTCACGCCCACTCGGAACTCTCGCCTCTGGGCGAGACTGCCATTTTTGCCGCGAGAACTTTTCACTCGGCGCAGAAGTCTACGGCGGACTCGGCAGCACGCTCGACTTCGGCTTGCATGACACTGCGCACTATTTCGCTCCAGTGCTTTCTTGGGCAGTGAGCGACAACTCCACGCTGCGCCTATCTCCGGGCGTTGGGCTCACGCACGAGACCAATCCAGTTCTCATTCGCTTAGGCTACACCTACGAGATTCAGGATTTCACTCAACGTGTCGCAAAACTGTTCGGGAGAAGACCTTGAAGCTTATAGGATGGGGGCTGTTCGCGGCCCTGCTGGCGACACCGGCGTTTGCGCAGAATCCGCGATACCAGCCAGATCCCGAATGGCGTGCGCCGGCCGAAGCTCAGGCCCGCGAAAATCCACTGGCCGCGAGGCCTGAATTGGCCGCGGGAGGAAGAAAGCTGTTCATCCGCAACTGCGTTGAATGTCACGGCCGCGACGGCGCGGGAATGGAGAAGAAGCACTCCGCCGATCTGCAGCTTTCCTTGGTCCAGCAACAGAGCGATGGCACGCTCTTCTGGAAGATCACCAACGGAAACGCAAAGTGTGGAATGCCGTCATTCAGCAAACTGCCCGAGCTTCAGCGATGGCAGATCGTGCTGTATATCAGGACGCTCAAGCCCTGAAGCTGCCACCTGAAGAGTGCACCTTGATTTTTGAGATAAGGGCGGTTGCTAACAACCAACAGCCAAAAGCCAACAGCTGCTTTTTCAGTCTGCTGCTGCCCGCACTTCCTGCCTTTTGACCTCGACGCCGATTCGCATTCCGTAGAACGAACGATAAACAAAAAAGAACGAGACCAGGAAGAACACCAGCGCAAGCACCCTCGTCAAGGTATTGTTCTTCGAGGCAAGCTCGACCGCCAGCTCTACGGCCAGCAATCCAAAGAGGGTCGTGAACTTGATTACGGGATTCATGGCAACCGACGAAGTGTCTTTGAATGGATCCCCAACCGTGTCGCCGATCACGGTGGCGTCATGCAGGGGTGTTCCCTTTTGTTTGAGATCGACTTCAACAATCTTTTTCGCGTTGTCCCATGCGCCGCCGGCGTTGGCCATGAAGATCGCCTGATAGAGGCCGAACGCCGCAATCGAAATCAGATAGCCAATGAAATAGAAAGGTTCAACGAAAGCGAAGGCCAATGTTGCGAAGAACACGGCTAGAAAGATATTCAGCATGCCCTTCTGTGCGTATTGAGTGCAAATCTGCACCACTTTCTTGCTGTCCGCGACTGAAGCTTTCTCGACGCCTTCAAGTCGAATGTTCGCCTTGATGAATTCAACCGCGCGATACGCTCCCGTGGTTACGGCCTGGGTGGAAGCACCGGTGAACCAATAGATCATTGCGCCGCCGCTGATGAGCCCCAGCACAAACGGCGCATGTAACAACGAGAGCTTATCCACATTGATGGTCAGGCCATCCGTCAGCGCCATAATGATCGAGAAAATCATGGTGGTGGCGCCGACGACTGCAGTTCCAATCAGCACCGGCTTAGCTGTTGCCTTGAAAGTGTTTCCCGCACCATCATTCGCTTCCAGCAAGTGCTTGGCCCGCTCGAAATTCACGTCAATGTTGAAGTCACGTTTAAGTTCCGCCACAGGCACATTTTCGATCAGCGACAACTCGTAAACCGATTGCGCATTGTCGGTGACTGGACCGTAGGAGTCAACCGCGATTGTCACTGGACCCATGCCCAGAAAACCGAAAGCCACCAGTCCGAAGGCAAAAACTGGTGCAGCGATCATGTGCGCCGCGTCGGTCAATCCCATGGTGCTGAAGTAATATCCCGCGCCCATCAGGATGACCATCGAGAACCCGAGATAGTATGCGGAAAAATTTCCGGCCACAAATCCGGAGAGGATCCCCAGTGACGCACCGCCTTCTTGCGCTGAGATCACAACTTCCCTCGTGTGACGTGACTCCACCGACGTAAATACTTTCACCAATTCTGGGATGATTGCGCCTGCAAGCGTGCCACAGGAAATAATCGTCGCCAGCTTCCACCACTGCGAGGTAGAGTCGCCCAGCTGAGGAATGATCAAGTAGGAAATGAGGTAGGTGAGCGCAATCGAAACCGTCGAGGTAATCCAGACCAGCGACGTGAGTGGCGATTCAAAGCTCATTTCGTTCGATTCCTCATATCGCGCTTTCGCGATGGCGCTGTTCAGGAAGTAAGCGATCGCGCTCGCCACCAGCATCATGATGCGCATCACGAAAATCCAAACCAGTAATTGCACCTGCACGATCGGACTCTTCACTCCAAGCAGAATGAACGTGATCAGTGCAACCCCAGTCACTCCGTAGGTTTCGAATCCATCAGCGGACGGGCCGACGGAATCGCCCGCATTATCACCGGTGCAGTCAGCAATCACTCCAGGATTGCGGGCATCGTCCTCTTTGATTTTGAAAACAATCTTCATCAGGTCAGAGCCGATGTCGGCAATCTTGGTAAAAATGCCGCCCGCAATTCGTAATGCCGCCGCGCCCAGGGATTCGCCGATCGCGAAACCGATAAAACATGGGCCGGCATAATCTCGTGGAACCCACAGCAGAATGAAGAGCATGATGAGCAGCTCGACGCTGATCAGCATCATGCCAATGCTCATCCCTGCCGAGAGCGGAATGCGGTAGAGCGGATAAGGCTTGCCCCGCAAGCTGGCAAACGCGGTCCGGGAATTCGCGAATGTGTTCACGCGAATCCCAAACCAGGCCACGCCATAGCTGCCGGCGATCCCCACAACGCTGAACAACAAAATGATGGTGACTCGGGCCGCCTCATATTTCAGCAGCACGCCAAAATAAAGCACAATGATGACTGCAATGAACAACCAGAGCAGAACCAGGAATTTCCCTTGCGTGAGCAGATAGGTTTTGCAGGTCTCATAAATGAGCTCCGAGATCTCGCGCATGGAACGATGCACCGGCAAATTCTTCAGCCGCGAGTAGATCACCAGACCGAATCCCAGGCCGAAAATGCAAAACAGAATGCCGATCATCAGCAACGTGTGGCCATCAACGCCACGAAAAAAAACGCTGGAGAGATCGGGCAGCTGCAGATTGGCTTCACCGCTGACGCGTTCCGGCTGCGCCATAGCAGCGACGCTCAGACTCAAAAAAGAAATCAGGACTGAGGCAGACTTCAGCAACCTATGAGACGCAATTCTGGAGAGCCAGTTGCGCATGAGAATTCCTCCGATATGGCACGATGATGATGACTACGCGTTCAGGGCCTATTTCCGCGGCTGATTTTCCTGCGAGTCAGGTCCTTTTCCCGGCCCTGGCGCGCGAGCACTGCCGCATTTCCGAACACGCTTCCACCGCAAGCAAGACTAGTAGGAGTGCTGAGCTTGGCCGCGTCCGACGTTTGATGCAGTCTGCCCGTAAGGTGGGAGCTGAAAACCTCCCTCGGCGAACCACACAAAACTAGTCTTTATAGCATTCGGGCACGGAGAGCGTCAATCCGAGACCGGCGGAAAGTCGATGCTAACAATTCACAAAAGCGATTCGCCTTTCCTCTCGTCGCAGTTTATGATTTCCGGTACACCTCCGTCCGTGAATCCCTGACTTGTAAATCCGTATCTGTGCGGCGGGGTGTGCAAAGCTGCGAGCTGAATCTCAGTTCGCACGACTTCCAAGGAGCGCGAGTTTGAGCAAAGGCAAGACCGCGGTCATCGTGGGCGCGCAGTGGGGCGACGAGGGCAAAGGCAAAATCGTTGATGTGCTGTCAGAGAAATTCTCCGTCGTGGCGCGCTATGCCGGCGGACATAACGCCGGCCATACTGTCATCATCAACCGCAAGCGATTCGTCCTGCAGTTGGTTCCCTGCGGCGTGCTGCGCGAAGGCTGCCGAAGTGTGATCGGCAATGGTGTTGTATTGGATCCGATTGCATTTCTGAAAGAAGTTGCCGCTCTCCGCGATGCCGGCGTGAAAGTGGACGGCAATTTGTTCGTCAGCAACCGCGCGCATGTGATTCTCCCTTACCACCGCATGATTGAGCTCGCGTCCGAGAACGCTCCGGGCCGAGTCAAGATTGGGACTACTTCGCGCGGAATCGGCCCGAGCTACGAAGACAAAGCCGGACGCAGCGGATTGCGTGTCATTGATCTGCTCGATCTTGATCTTCTAAGAAAGCACATCGAAAATGCCTGCCGCGAAAAGAACATGATCGCGCATGCATTGTTCAACTCCGAGCCCCTTGACCCGGACAAAATGTACGCGGAATACGCTGACGCTTCCCGAAAGCTGGCGCCCTTTGTATGCGATACCGGAGTGTTACTGAATCGCGCGATCGCCGAGGGCCAGTCCGTGATGTTCGAGGGCGCGCAAGGCACCATGCTCGACATTGATCATGGAACTTACCCCTTCGTTACGTCTTCAAGCGCAACTTCCGGCGGCGCTGTTATCGGCACTGGTGTGGCGCCGACTGCAATTGATTCCGTTATTGGCGTCACCAAGGCGTATTGCACCCGCGTC
>QHZR01000176.1:0-1371 GCA_003224755.1 Acidobacteriota bacterium | reverse complement strand
CCTTCCGCTGTTGCGCTACTCCGGAATGATCAATGGCACTTCATGGCTGGTGGTCACCAAGCTCGACGTCCTGGACGGAATGCCGGAAATTCCAATCTGTGTGGGATATAAGGTAAACGGACGACAGACGGAGGAGATCCCCGCCGAGGCAAGCTGCTGGGAAGAGATTGAACGCATTTACAAGAAAATGCCAGGCTGGAGCACCCCGACCCAGGGCATCACGGACCTGAATAAACTCCCCAAGGCAGCGCGTCAGTATCTCTCGTTTATCGAAAAAGAAAGCGGCGCTCGCATCGGCATGGTTTCAACCGGACCGGGGCGCGACGAAACAATGTTTACGGATACGTTCGCCGAAGAGCTGAATTCCGTCACTGACGGCAAGAGCCGGGCGCAAAAGCGGAGCTAAAAGATGGTCGTGCTGGCGGTAACCTGGGTCGCTAAAACAGGACGTGAAGCGGAAGTTGCTGCGGTATTTTCGAAGCTGACGGAGGAATCGCGGAAAGAACCGGGCTGTGCGATGTACTTGGTACATCGCCATCGCACCGAGCCGCGCCGCTTTTTGATCTACGAACAGTACAAAGATGAGGCCGCGCTAGAAGCACACCGCTCCGCTCCGCATTTCCTGCAATACGCAAAAAAAGAGCTGCCGAAGATCGCCGACCGGGTGGAAGGACAGGTGTACGAGCCGCTGGGTTAGTCACCTGCAGTATTATCCGCGTAATCCGAGTTAATCCGCGGCGAAGAAGTTATTGCGCCAGCTCATATCCCGCGAAGAAGAAACTCAGCTCAAACCGGGCCGTATCATCCGCGTCAGAGCCGTGGATCGCATTGTGCTCAATGCTCGCGGCCCACTTCTTTCGGATGGTTCCTTCTTCAGCGTTCGCCGGGTTGGTCGCGCCCATCAGCTTTCGCAGGTCCGCAATGGCATTTTCTTTTTCGAGAGCGAGCACAACAATTGCGCCGCTCGACATGAAGTCCGTCAGTGAATTGAAGAATGACTTGTGGGCGTGCACCGCATAGAACTGCTCTGCTTGATGCTTAGTGATTTCGAGCATCTTCATGGCGAGAATGCGAAAGCCGTTCTTCTCGAATTGCTCGATAATGTCGCCGATCGCGTTTCGCCGCACGGCATCAGGTTTAACAATAGTCAAAGTTCGTTGCAATGTTTTCATAGATCAATCTTCAGATACTGCTTTTCTCTGCGTCCTTTGCGGATTTTCTTTGCGATCTCTGCGGTTAAGAGCGTTTGATTGCGAACGTTCGCAAAGCACTCCTGCATCAGGCCCCGGCTTTCACTCCAATTGCTCCGGCTACAGTCTCTCCAATTTCAGCCGGAGACCCGCACACGCGAATGCCAGCTGCTTCCATCGC
>QHZR01000295.1 GCA_003224755.1 Acidobacteriota bacterium | reverse complement strand
GCGAAAGCTCGGCTGCTTTTGGGGAGGGCACCGGCTTCAGCCGTGCCGCTAAAGTGCTTTTTGTTTACTCCCCGAGCGAGCGCCGCGCTCGCGAGGAATTTCCGCCCAACTCGCCTGAGCATTTGTTCGCTCGAATGAATGAAAGAAGCCCGTATAACATGGTTCTAAACACCAATGACAGTGGACGATTTTGCCGCAAAGCACCGGGATCTTGTCGCGACGATCCATGCTTGGTATTTGGACTCGAGCGTAAGCCTATGTGCTGGACTTCTTCTTTGCCCGGTGATGCACGCGTATACCATTGCTCTTGAAGTTTTGATCCACACAATCGGTGTGCATTCAAACGGTACCGTTTGTCCCGACGTCACAAATATTGTCGAGATGCTCAACGGCCTTCGCTCATTCATCGATGAGAGTGACGAGCTACCGCGCGATGTGTTCGTCGTCAATGTCATGACGGAAGACGGCAATCGCCGGTTCCTTACCGGTACCTGGGAAACGTCCGAATTTTGGGTTCAGCAAGCTCTAGATACGCTACGTTTGGCACCGGAAACGGCAGCCATCAAAAACCTACGTGGTCAGGTGCAAGAACTACTGGATTTCTCGGAAGCTGCGCTGGACCGTAACGGTCTTGCACGTTACGTCGCAGGCTCAGTGCGCCCAGTGGCAGACGCTGAGCTACCCAATAAAGAAGACCTTGCGCGGGCGGTTCAAACCGTGCGACTGGAGGCCGACTACCTTCCACGTTCGCTTGAGATCTTCACTAGTTCTGTGGAAGAAATGAGAAAGACAGGTTCGGACCGGCTCGGCAATTCACTGCTTGAACGTCACCCATTTCTTCGCGTTAGCTCGTCGCTTGTGATATGGGCACTTCCTACCGCGACCAGCGCGGCTCTCCGGATTTTAGTACTCCGACGCATGCAAGAAACGGGTAATATGCGTCAATTCGCTCGCGCCCTGAGACTTGTGCAAGAACACCTCTTTTACGATGATCTGCTCGGCCGGAGCGAACCTCACATTCACTGCGACAAACATCTTCCTCCACCACCCTCTGATCTGAGGTGGATTAGGCAAACCGCGTTCGAGTTTGAAGGAGCAAGGGTTGCACACCTTGTCCTCGTGCACGACGATCTGCAAGACGCAATTCAGTCAGGCCTAACGTCTTTCAATACTTCGGCCCTCCAATCTTTGTTGACATTTCAAACTCATCTGAGCCGCTCTGTCGTGAGATTACGATATGGTCTTCGACGAGAAGGAATGACGATCATCGTCATGGGTGGTCTCGGCCGAGGCTTTGCAATACCGCCGTTCGCTCTTCCGCCGAACTGGTACCAATGCACAGTTCATCTCTCGGATGCACTTGCTTTGACATGGCTCGAAAGAGCTTGGCTCAGCTCAGTTTGGAGGGTAAAAAAGGATGTCGACTGGCTGAGACAACGCGGATTACATATACGAGACGAAGAGATGACATCCGGATATTGGGCTACTGGCGGGCAAAGCGACGTATCGTACCGTTGGATGTCGGTTTTCCAGCTGAGAATTTAGCAGTTTCGATTGATAGGACTTACGCTGGTAATCTGCGCGCCGAGGCGCGGTACGGATACGATGAACATGCAAGCTACAAGCCCTCGAAACACGCCTGGTTCCGAGTGGCGAAGCTGGCAGGGCTCGGTCACTTCCATGAGCTTCGAGCCCTTCCTATTTACGGAAGCGTAGCGGATGCAAGGGGTCACAATCTAGCGGGCGTTGTGAATACCAAAGTGCGGAGCTGGTGGATAGAGCTTCGACCAATTGGCAAAGATCCGGATTTTCATACTGCTTACCTCTTGTGGGACGCCGCGATGCAGTGGTGCGGACGCATACTGCCCTTGGCGGACGACAAAGCGGTAAGCCTGCCGGCCGGAAATATCGAGATATTTATCAAAGCGAATCTTCCTGCTATGTCCGACATCCTTTCTACTCCCGCGTCGGACGACTTGGTTGCAGTAGATGCTAACGCAGAGAAATCCAACATGACGATAACTCTCAACGCTGCCTTTGTCCGTGGACTGGCGGAGCCGACGAACCGAGCAGAGAAACAGCTGGTGGGGGCAATCATAGATGGCATAAACGCCTTGAACGGTTCGTTGCCTCGGGCCCGCGAACTTCTCAGGGAGATCGTTCCAAATGATCGAGCCAGGTTTGTGCATTTCTTTATCGCGCAGACTGTAGGTGACAACTTGGGAGACCTCCCGCTCGGTTTCGGTTTGCCTTGGCTTGCCACCGAGCAGGACTCTTATAATGCAGCGCTCGGCGTGGGTGCCGAACTGGAGTTTGCAGGCCGCCACACTCTGATCGGCAAAGCGCAATCACAAGAGTTTCTGCACAAAGCGGTGGATATCCTGTGGCGACGCGCCTGTTACCGGCTGCGAAAATACGATCGTGCTTCGTTGATCAAGGCTGTGTTGCGCAACCTAGAATCAATCTCGGCAGACGATGCCGTTTGGGAACGTACTGCCGCTGCCCTCACGAGTGTCTATAAGAATCAGGAGGATGTGCTCGCTGCGGCACGCGACCGGAGCGCTGCACGTCAACGCACGGCGCTCTCATCACGCATTCTGGCGGAAATGGGCGTCTGCGAGTGCCCGTTAGTTGGAGGAAGCGACGTTGGTCGCTCCGATTATTTGGCCCTGATTGGCTTCATAAAATACGCTCATAGTTGCCGCATACAATTCGGATGCCATTGCGTACGATCTGGAGGAACCAAAAGTAGACATTTGGCCCAACGGAGAATTTGGAATCTCTAACCGTTTTCACGAAACGGTTTTGGCTCCTTACCAGCAGGGTCGCTTTCAAGCGCATTTCAAGAAATCAGCCGCTGATTATGCAAATCTCTTCGCCGAGCACAAAGGAAAGGCCGTAGGGGAGGTCTTTGAAGGTGACTTTCTGCAATGTTGGAAAGAGGAATTTGGCTTCACCATTGAGCAGCTTCTGCTCGTGGAAGACGTTCTGGTCAAGAAGGCGCGTGACGTAAGAGATCGCATTGTAACTATCACAGTCGCAGAGCTCTGGACGTCGCTGGAGGCGGCGGGCATCGAGTCATCGGCAGTCGATCAAATCCTACAGTCACTTGCCCTTGTCTCACGCGCTTCGTGGGAGTCAGTGCCCGCCGGTTTCCACCTTCGCGATATAGAGCCTTGGAAATTCGGTCGACGACTATCACTGCTGCGTCCCCTCCTATGTTTGCATGATGAAATCCACCCTGGTGCGGAAATCATTTATGCTGCCGGATTCGTCCACAGCGCTTTCGGCTTTACCGTCAGTTCCGCGTATGGTGGGCTGCTACACGAACAAATGTTTCGATCGGCGCGAATGCGGAAGTGGATCGGAACTGTGAACAATAGAAATGGTCATGACTTCAACGAGACAGTTCGGACAATTCTGGAATCGCTGGGATTTGGCGCTAAGGCCGCGGTCCAGATGACGGAGTTGGGAGTCGAGGGCATGGGCGACATCGATGTACTTGCATGGACGAAGCCGAGGGATACAGTGTTTGCGATCGAATGTAAACACTTGCGCTTCGCCAGAACTGTGGGTGAGGTTGGCGAACAGCTGCGTCGGTTTAGAGGGCAGCCCGGCGATGATCTTGACGCGCATTTGAGGAGAATTGCGTGGCTTACGCAAAACGCGGAGGTGCTGAAGCGAAGGCTCAATCTGCGCGATAAATTTCGGATGCATCAATTGCTGATTACAAACGCCGTTGTGCCTATAGGATTCGTCGAAGGTCTTCCGATCCCCTCAGATACCGTGATTCCGGTGGACCGAATTCCTGCGGCAATGGGAAGCCGCCCATTTCCTGGTGAGATATTTGCAGAGAGCTAAGGGCAAGCGAAGCCCATGA
>QHZR01000332.1 GCA_003224755.1 Acidobacteriota bacterium | reverse complement strand
CTCAGCTTTTCCCAAACGCTGAGACTGACTTTACGAGTGAAAACATCGTAGTTCAGCCGCACGATCTTCTCGAGCAGGCCTCGATAGATCGTCACCAGTACCCACAGCGCTGGCTGGCTGTCTTCATCAATTAATGGGATAAGTTCTTCTGCGGCTTTGTAGTTCTCGAACGCGCGTTGGGATTCGAGTTCTAACAGGGGACGAATGCGGGCAGGGTCAATGCTGGCGATGTCGGTTGCGGAGATGCCAAACTCGGCAAGATCTTTTCCCGGAAGATAGACGCGGCCGAGCGCGGCATCTTCCTTAATATCGCGAATGATATTAGTCAGTTGAAAGGCCAGACCGCAACGTTCAGCCAGCGGTTCGGCTTCAGCGGTGTTGTAACCAAAGATGCGAATGCAAACCAAGCCGACGACGGAAGCAACGTTGTAGCAGTAGCGTTGCAAGTCTTCAAAACTGCCATATTGCACCTGCAGGCCGGGAGTATCGGGTTGTTCCTGGCTCTCATCCACGTCCATCGCGGTGCCGAATGCGAGGGCGTCGAGCAGGCCGGCGGGGATTCCAAATCTGCGCTGCGCGTCGGTAAGGGCGATAAGGATCGGGTCGTCGGTGGGATGACCGGCTTGTGCGGCGTGAAATTCGTTGAGCCAGGCATCGAGTTTTTGCCTCCGCTCGCGCATGGGGAGCGACGGATTGTCAGCAATATCGTCGCAGCGGCGCATGAAGGCATAAACTGCGCACAGAGCACGCCGCTTGCGCTCAGGAAGCACAAGAAATCCGTAATAAAAATTCTTCGCGCGCGAACGCGTGATGCCGCGACAGACTGAATATGCGACCGCCAACTGCGACGGCGTCGGCGCAAACGGCTGCGACATTTGCACGAGAGTACTCATATTATTTTGTGCATGGCAGCACGAGCAACGAGGACCAGTTTTCTCCGTTTGGAAATGACTGGACGGTTTCCGAGGACCGCATAGTTTTGCCCCTCGATGGCGTTGAGTATTTCTTGCCCGCCCCGGCTGAAGAGCTCGATATCAATGGCAAGGTCTTGGCTGACTCTGCCTACCAGCGGAAATCCAAGTGCGAACCACTCTCGGGCCCGCTGAACTTCGAAGCGCATCATCTCGCAAAACTGTCCTGTGTTTTGGCGGGCGCGTATCTCGTCTTCGCTCACACCATACCGCCGCAAGTCTTCGACGGGAAGATAGATTCGTCCTTTCCCAAAGTCGGCGCTAACGTCCTGCCAGAAATTTGCCAACTGCAGCGCAGTACAGGTGAAGTCAGAGAGCTGTTGGCGTTCCTCATCCCGGTATCCGCACAAATACAGCACGAGGTGTCCAACCGGATTCGCCGAATAGCGGCAATATCCGAGCAAGTCCTCGAACGTATGATATTGGGTCGTGGTCTGGTCCTGGCGAAATGCGGTCAGCAGATCGGAAAATTCATGCCTAGGTATTTCGAATTCGCGCACTGTGCCTGCGAGCGCAACAAATACAGGATGGCGCGGCGTACCTCTATAGCAGGCATCGAGCTCGGTCTCCCATTCATCGAGCAACTGCAGTGAGGCAGCACAATCACCGGTTTCATCGCCCAGATCGTCCGAAATCCGGCAATACGCATACACATTAAAGAAGTGCTGGCGCAGTCGCTTGGGCAAGAACCAGGTCGCCACGGAAAAATTTTCGTAATGCGTCCGCGCCAGCCGCTCGCAATAGGCGTATGCCTCCGGCACAGAGGGTGCATGGGCCGGAATGGCATACTCCGCCGGGACTGTGTTCCAGATTTGATTTGCGGTGCTCATGTATGAAGCTCTTAGCCTTTAGCTTTTGGCTCTTAGCTTGAATCCAAATGACTCTAGCTAAAGTAAAAGCTAACAGCTGTTTCACTGTCCCGGAATTATTGCAGTCTTGATGTCCCCGTTCCGATTCATCATGTGCTGCAAGACCTGCTGCAGCCTTGAGAGTGGCGCTTCGCCGGTGATGTAGTCAGTAGGACGAATTTTCTTTTCGGCAATCAGAGCAAACGCCTTGCGCACACTATCGGGGGTGTGGTGGAACGTCGCTTTCAATGTCACCTCGGAATAGTGCAGACGATTCGTATCAAGCTCAACTTTGCTTCCTTTCGCGCAACCACCGAAAAAGTTAACCGTGCCGCCTTTGCGGACCATCTCGGTGGCCCAAACCCAGGTTTCCGGCCGTCCCACCGCTTCAACAACAACATCGGCGCCACGTCCTGCAGGGGACAGTGCCCGCACCGCCTGCACCGGATCACTGACGGCACCCAGGTCCACAACATCATGTGCACCCATGCGTCGAGCGGCTTCGATCTGCCCCTCGCGCTTAACCACCGCGATCACATTGCATCCCATGGCCTGGGCTACGTGCACAAACATAAGTCCGATAGGGCCAGCTCCAATCACTGCCACCGTATCGCCGATCTCCACGCCGGCTTCGTGCAAGCCGCGCAACACGCATGCAAGCGGCTCGACCATCGCTGCTTCCTCAAAGCTCACATGCGCCGGTATGGCCAGCATGTTGATATCAACGATGCGGCGCGGCACGCGAATGTACTCGGCATAGGCGCCGTTGTTAAAGAGCAGGTCTTCGCAAAGATTTTCCTGGTGGCGCGAGCAGAAGAAACAGGTTTGACACGGCGCTGAATTCAACGCCACTACCCGGGTGCCTTTTTTGAACCCGCGAACATTTGGACCAACCTCTTCGATCACTCCCGCCAATTCATGTCCAAACAATGCTGGCGGCACAATCATTCGCGCATGGTAGCCCCGCTGATAAACTTTTAGATCAGTTCCGCAGGTGAGGGCCACCTGCACTTTCACCAGCACCTCGCCGTCCTCCAGTCGGGGGATCGGCACTTTCTCAATCTTGATGTCCTCTTTGCCATAGAGGACGGCTGCTGTCATTTTGCCGTTCACTTCTACTTTTTGCTCCCCGGCTGAATCACGATCTTCATTGAATCAGGCTGCGGGTTCGCCGCCAACTGCAACGCTTCCACCGCTCGAGTCAGAGGGAAATGATGGCTGATCAGCCGTTCCAGCACCATCTCCCGACCCATCACTAAATCCACAGACTGCTGCTGCAGATCCACCGACGCGCTGTAGGAGCCGATCAAAGTCTTTTCATCCACACAAACCACTGCTGGATCGAAAACCGTTTCGCTATGTTGCGTCTGCGCGAACAACAAAACCCGGCCGCCAGGACGCACCGCCTCCACAGCTGTCCGAATCAGGCCGTTGCTTCCGACCGCCAAAATGGAGGCATCGGCACCACGGCCTTCGGTCCGGCTTCGCACCTCCGCGACCACATCGGCGCGCGAGGCGTTGATTGCATTGTCGAGTCCGAAGTCTTTACCCATTGTAAGCCTCGGTTCGTACAAATCGGAAGTGATTACCGTCGCCCCTGCCCGTTTGGCCAATACACTCAATATGATGCCGATGGGCCCTTGACCGATTACTAGAACCGTTTCGCCAGATTCCAAGGCCATTCGTTCGATGCCCTTCATGCAGGTATTTACCGGCTCGACGAAACAGGCCTGCTCAAACGATGTTCCTTCAGGAATTGGGACTGTCCCTTTTTCAACGATCCAGTCCATCACGCGAACGTATTCGGCAAATCCGCCACCGGAAGGTTCAAATCCTGCTGTGCATCCCACCTTCTTATACGTTTCGCATTGTGCAAAAGTTTTGTGGCGGCAGTAATAGCAACGACCGCAGGGGATATGGTGAAACACCATCACGCGATCGCCGGTGACGAACCGGGTGACTTCCGGCCCAACGGCGACCACCGTGCCCGAAGTTTCGTGGCCGAATATCCGCGGGGCCGAATGCGAACCGGTCGCGATTTTCTTGAGGTCGGTTCCGCAAATTCCGCAGGTATGCACTTTAACCAGGATTTCGCCCGGGGCGATCTCTGGAACCGCAACAGTTTCAAGGCGAACGTCATTCACGCCGCGGTAAACCGCAGCCAGCATGGTTGAGGAAATTTTTTCTGCGACTTGGTTTGCGGTCAATTGTTGGGCTATAGCCATTCAGAAGTGTGGTGTGGGGCGGGCGCCCTCGCCCGACGATCCTATTCCAGTCGAGCGCCTGGAACTATTGTATTAGTCAGAACGCTTTCGCGCAGCCATGCGCACAGGTTCTCAGAGGCCAGCCGCGTGTTACGTGCTAAGCGCAGAACGCGCAACCAAAGCCAGGGTCGAACCGCGGCGTGGAAAACGAAGTTTCGGGTCAGAAAGCGGCCATTGCGAATGAAGCGGTTCATCTCGGGAAGTTCGAAGCTCAGGTCGTCGGAGATCGCTTTAACTGCGATAAATGGCAGACCGTGTTTCTCGGCGGCGCGCGCGACCGCAGCCGCTTCCATGTCGACTGCATGCGCTCCGTAAGATTTCGCAAGCTGCTGCTTTTGTGCCACGCTGGCGATTTCAGGATACGTCGCGAGGATGGTCCGGCCCAGACTGCTCTGCCCCAACGGAGCACTGTGAATTCCGCTCTCGTGCCGGCTGCCATCCTGCGTGTCAATGACAACGACCGGAAAGATCGTGCCGCCGACGTGGAGGTCTGAAACCAGCGCACCCGCAACGCCAGCTGAGATGACAGACTGGGGGGAATATTTGACGATCACTGCTTCAGCGGCGCGACCGGCGGACTTGGCGCCGATCCCGCCACACACCACGACGGCGTATTCGGCTTCGTAGAAGGTGAAGTCTCGGCCTTCGTGGGTCAGTTT
>QHZR01000331.1 GCA_003224755.1 Acidobacteriota bacterium | reverse complement strand
TTCACGGCAACGGGCAATCTTTTGCCCGAAGCGCACCACCGCTTTCCTACGTTTGCGGTTACGATTGCTATGCTGGTCGGCATTCTCTTTATCTTCGCAGCGATGACACTCGTGGGCTCACTCTGAGCAAGTCGCAGATAACGTCCAGTTTCCGAATCGCTCGTTATCCTCGCAGTAGATTCCCAGTAGACTTGACAGCCTCGTTTCTAAGTTAATAATGAGAGCCACTCTTGGGGAGGGGCGTACAGATAACTTCTGGCGCTCTCTGTCTTTCGCAGCTGTGTGTCTCCTGTCCGCATCGGTGCTTGCACGGAGAATTCCATTTCAGCCCAACCGAGCGAAGCTGGTCGGCAAGAATGTCGTGCACTGAACCGCGGGTAAAACGTGTTTCCTTACTGGAGGCTTGATGAAGTCCACGATGATGGCATTCCCGCTATTAGCCCCCAGCATGCTCGAACGGGCTGGCAAGCTATTCCCTCGGGTTGAGATCATGTCGTCGCTCCCTAATGGCGATCGCCATCGTTATACGATTTGCGATCTCCTGCGACGCTCGCGGCGATTGGCAAACGCATTATGCGATGCAGGCATTCGCAAAGGAGACCGGGTTGGCACGCTGCTTTGGAATGGGCATGAGCATTTGGAGGCCTACTTCGGGATTCCCGCCGCCGGGGCCGTGGTGCACACGTTGAGCGTGCGACAGCACCCGGACGAACTCTCCTACATCATGAACCAAGCGGAGGACCGTTTTCTGATCGTCGAGGACGTGCTCCTGGATATCTGGCGGCAAGTCAACTCGCGAGTGAAATGCGAGCGCGTGTTCGTGGTAAACCGTGGCAGTTCATTGCCCGAAGGAACGGAATCGTACGAAGAGTTTCTTGCACAATCAGTTGACAATCTTGTTCGTTCCGACATTGAGGAAGGCGATGCGGCTGCAATATGCTACACCTCCGGAACGACCGGGCGGCCGAAGGGAGTCACCTATTCGCACCGGGCGCTTGTGCTTCATTCGCTGGCGAGCTCGATGCCAGATCACTTTAATATCAGTCGTCATGATGTCGTGCTCCCCGTCGTCCCCATGTACCACGTCAACGCCTGGGGCTTGCCGTATTCCGCAATCCTCAATGGATGCAAGCAGGTTCTACCCGGGCGAAACCTGCAGCCTCACAACCTGCTTGACCTTATGCAGGAAGAACGCGTAACGCTCGTTGCGGGAGTTCCAACCATATGGATCGGAATACTGAATGCGCTGGAAAAGCAGCCCGGTCGTTGGAATCTCTCAAACAAGTTGCGGATTCTGATTGGCGGAGCAGCAGCTCCCGAATCGATGTTCCGCCGCTTCGACAAGCTCGGCATTCACGCGATTCAGGCCTGGGGGATGACGGAAACCAGTCCGGTAGCTACGGTCTGCTCAACCAAGCCGGGCATGGAGACGTGGCCGGAAGAGGAGCTCTACAAGCTTCGCGCCCGGCAGGGGCTCCCATTACCCTTTGTTGACCTGCGCGCGGTCGGCGACGAGGGCAGCGAGGTTCCGTGGGATGGGCAAACTTCCGGCGAGTTGCAGGTGCGCGGACCCTGGATCTCAGGGAGTTATTTCGGAAACGAGCAGCCTGACAAATGGACAGAGGAAGGATGGTTTCGAACCGGAGACGTGGTCACGATCGATTCCGAAGGATATGTCAAGATCACGGATCGCCTAAAAGATTTGATCAAGTCCGGCGGCGAGTGGATCAGCTCGGTCGATCTGGAAAACGCACTGGTTGGACATGCAGCCGTACGAGAAGCCGCTGTCATTGCGGTGCCGCATCCGAAATGGCAGGAACGACCCTTGGCGCTCGTCGTGCTGAAGGAGAATATGACCGTAGAGCCTGGTGAAGTGCGTTCTTTTCTGGAGCGAACCGTTGCGCCCTGGCAAGTGCCCGACGCATTCGTCTTCGTTCCGGAGTTACCGCATACCTCAACCGGGAAGCTTCTAAAAGGCAAACTGCGTCAGGATTACTCGCAATGGAAATGGGATACTGAGCCTAGCCCGGTGGTGTCGTGACTGTTACCTGTTGCTCGCTTGCCGGACGGTTCATGGTTGGTCGGCAACGCGGAAGCTAGAGTTCGTGACAAGGAAAACAATTTGGCCGACTGCCGGTCTTTATCGGTGGAATGATTCGATTTTCGATGCTTCTGTGAGCCGGATCAGATACTGTTCAGGACTTGACCAGAATCGTTCCTTCAGTTCGCGCAAACTTCGAGATCCGCCGTAGCTGATCGCAGAACAAAGGTGTTTCAGCATGTCGCGAATGACTGTGCGTGCCGTGCCACGAGCCGGCACACTCACCTCCAGACCTTCGGCGCCGATGGCTTCGAGTTCACGAACGTCGGCTTCTTCGAGATCAAGGCGATCGCGAACGGCGGTGACCGAAGCCATGCCGCGAAACACTTTGAACGGGACTTTCACAATCTTGTGAGATTCGGGTTCGAGTACCGACTTTAGAACCACTTCTCCGGGTGCCTCCTCGGTCCCTGCGAATACGGAGCCTAGCATCACGCAATCGCCGCCAAACATCAAGGATTCCGCAATACTTCCGTCCCGGCGAACCCCACCATCCGCAATCAATGGCACACGCGTGTCAGCAGCCAGACGACAGCGAACGAGCGCCTCCACCTGCGGCACGCCGAAGTTCGTAGTCAAACGCGTGGTGCACCCTCCGCCTGGCCCAATACCGACTTTGATTCCATTCACCCCGCGCTCTTCGAGGAACCGGACGCCTTCCGCAGTTGCAACGTTCCCCGCAATCAGCTCTGTATCTCCGAAGCGTTTCCGCAGATCCCGGATTGCACGATCCATTACTTCCGAATGTCCGTGTGCGATATCGATCACGAGGACATCTGCGCCGGCGCGGATTAATTCGTCCGCTCGTTCCAGGTAGTCCCCGGTTGCGCCCACCGCGGCCGCCACACGAAGCCGGCCTTGATCATCTCGAGTGGCAAAAGGATGGCGTTTGTGATTGAGAATGTCTTTGGCGGTTATCAGGCCCACCAGCTTGTCATTGTTATCGACCAAGGGCAGTTTCTTAATTTTGCGCTCCCGCATTACTTCTTCGGCTTCCGCTAACGAATTCGGTCCGGTGTGGACCACGAGGCTTAGGCGCGGTGTCATACGCTCCAAAACCAGCGCCTCTGAATTTACGAAGCGGGCGTCCCGCTCAGTTAACAGTCCCACCAAACGGTGGTCTTGATCGACGACGACGAGCGTGCCAACTCGCGTACTGTCCATTTTCGCGAGCGCGTCACCGAGAGTTTGGATTGGCAAGATCGTGTGCGGGTCGGAGATTACACCGTGCTGAGTGCGTTTGACTGCTGTCACTTCCTTGACTTGCGGTTGAATGTCGCTCGGGCGAAATCCACGGTCAATAACGCCGATCCCACCCTCCTCCGCCAGAACGACTGCCATCTGTGCCCTGGTGATCGTGTCCATATTGGCGGAAACGATCGGACGTTTGATTACGACGTGTTCGGAGAAGTGCGCGGAAAGGTCTACCTGGTCAGGATCGCGGCGCGGCAGGACGCCACATTGTGGGCTAAACAGGAAATCGTCGAATGTGCAGCCGTGAACAAATTGCAGCAGTTCCATGCTTTTCCTATGCGTTCAGACGTTTAGGATGCTGCGTACCCGTGCCCGGCATATCTCGATCCGGCAGTAGTACACGAATCGAGGAAAACCTAACCCGCCATGCCTGTAATCGAATTGGTGAAGAAAAGGAGGAGTGTATATAACCAAGACATTCTTGCTCGCTTTGAGCCTCCTGGTCTCGCCTGCATGGGTCCAAGCCCAGAGCCAATACCCTCAGACTCAGAACCCACAGACCGGGTCGAGCCAAGCTGGGGCAACCGCATCCGGCCAGACCACGGTGAAAAGGCTGTTTGCAGGGCTCAGATGGGAACTACACGTTAATGGCGGACAACGGTACGACGTATCAGCTTCAGGGTGATACCTCGAAGCTCAGCGCGCACGTCGGGCACCAAGTCCAGATCACCGGGTCAACAAGCTCCGGATCAGCTGCTAGCAGTCCCACGAGCAGTGCACAGTCGGCTGGAGCACAGTCAACTCTGATGGTGCAAAGCTTCAAGCACATATCGAAGACTTGCAACTCTGCCAGCAAATACTGAGTTGGCGCCTCCGAACTCCTCTAACAATTTCGGAGGCGTTTCCTTGTCTTCTGGATCTGGTAACGGGCATCCTTTCAGGATGGCTGCTCGGGCGGATCTCGCGGCCCGAGAGTATATCTAAGCATGCGGGGCTGAAACAATTCCACCGCATTTGGATGCAAGAAAACCGGTTTCAGCTTATTACCATTAAACGCTTTGGCCATCAAGCGACGAAACCAAGTTCGTGTTTGCTCGGCAAACTGGAAGGGTAGAAGTCTGCGTATCATTCCGGAATTCAACCTTTAATGAATGCCATCAACAATATTCAGAGTATTGCCTCTATTGTGGAACTGAATTTCGCGCACTAGGTGTGCCTTCGGGTTTTAAGCAAAACACTTTTCCCTCCGCCGCTTCGGCCCAAAACAGCGACGGTCTCACCTCGATCGACTTCAAGATTGATGCCATTTAAGACCCTCGCGTACCTGGAGATAGTGTGGTGCCATAAATCATTCAACTCCAGCGCAGTCAAATCAGTCTCAAGCGCGGACCAATTTTCATTCCATCTACTCTGATGGCTTGGTTGTCCGCGGCAGATTTCGGTTCCTTCTCGCGCTTGGCCCGCTGGAGCATCCGCACGAGCTTCGTCCTGCGTCATTGCAAATCAGAAAATTCAGTATTTCCTGTATTTCCGCGGTAATGCGTCCATGCTATTTAGATTGAAGAGAGCGTTCGGAGC
>QHZR01000109.1 GCA_003224755.1 Acidobacteriota bacterium | reverse complement strand
AATCTGCAGACCTTTGACAGCGGTCCGACGCTGGTTTCAGTGGATCAATCGGACAAGGCTGCTGAGCACATCGAGATCACCGTTGAGCGTG
The DNA here is from genome assembly GCA_003224755.1 of Acidobacteriota bacterium. GTDB lineage: Bacteria > Acidobacteriota > Terriglobia > Terriglobales > Acidobacteriaceae > Gp1-AA145. The sequence goes on along the minus strand of QHZR01000109.1, from coordinate 50,830 downwards.
ACGATTTGATGGGTGATGAGGACCAGATCGAACTCGCATTGCACGTAACTACAACTGGTAAGGAGCAGACGCTGCCTTTCATTCCGCGTTTCACCTTCTCCATGAAATCGGAAGCCGATGTTTGGCGTTTGAACGAGATCAGCGTCACCGTGAGGGTGCCGCTGGCCGATCCGGACTTTCTAAAGACGATTGAAGACCGTCAGCGTGCTCAGAATGAGCAAACGACAATCTGGTCTCTTCGCACGGTGGCCGAATCAGAAAAAGCTTATTCGAAGATGCAGGGCAGTTACGCTTGTTCTCTCTCCGCGCTGGCGAAGAAGAATAGCGACGGCAAGATGTTTTTCTGGGATACGCAACTCGCGAGTGGCAAAAAGAACGGCTACATCTATGCGATCTCCAGTTGCGATGCCGCTCACTACAAAATCGTTGCGGAACCGGCGGTACCGGACTCCGGTCAGCGCGCGTTCTGTTCCGACGAGGGTGGCACGATTCGCGCGGCGACAGACGGAAAAGCCACCACGTGCCTGAGCAGCGGAGAAGCCGTGGAGAACGAGCGGGCGGAATATCCGAAGCATGTACTTGTAGCTCAGGCTGCGCAGCCATCGGCTGAAGCGCCTGCTGCAGTGCAGCCGAAACCTCAGTCGCCGGTCGCGCCTCCGCTACGAATCCGCGTATCGGAAGGAGTGTCTAGCGCCTTCCTAAAAACGAAGGTGCCGCCGATTTACCCTGGAGATGCAGGAAGAATCCAGGGGGCCGTAGTGCTTCAGGCAATTATCAGCAAGACTGGAGATGTCCAAAGTTTGAAGACTCTATCCGGGCCTCCTATCCTGGTTGCCGCTGCTATTGATGCCGTGAAGCAGTGGAAATATAAGCCCTACCTTCTAAATGGAAATCCCGTGGAGGTGGAGACGAAGATTACGGTAGAGTTTGCGCCTTCCAGACCGTAGTGTGATGTGGGACAGGCAGCTCCCCTGTCCAGGTCGGACGAAGTCCGTGCCTTGCACCTGAGCTTCGCTCAGTCAGGACAGGCGAGCCGCCTGTCCCACACGGTTGAAACGCGAACGCGTCCGAGTGCATCATTCAACGGTTCGACCGGCATCCAACTTCCTGAATTCCCTTTTTTCTGATAAACAAAGGCTTGCACCGGAGGAGACTCTGTGGGAGGTCGTGTCGGGCTGTTAGCGTTGGGTTTCAGTATTCTGTTTTCGATAGGATGTGGCAGCAGTAGTAGCAGCAATACCGGTCAAGTACGCATTCTCGAGGCCGCGGTCGGCGCTCCGCCCGTGAACATTCTGGTCGACGGTGCGACCGTAGTTGGCAATCTAGGCTACGGGAGTGCGACGGCGTACCTTACCGTGAAGAGCGGTTCGCGACATGTTCAGGCCGTACCGGTCGGCGGAGGATCGCCGGTTTTCGACCAGAGCCTTTCGATCAGCGCCAGCGGTCATCAGACTCTGCTGTTGACTGGAAGCTCTTCAAGCATTCAGGAGGCCATGCTCACTGACGGTGGGACGACCGCAACAACGGGCGATGGTCATGTGCGCGTGTTCAATGCCTCAAGCACGATGGGCCCGACAGACGCCTATATCGTCAACGCGGGGACCAGTATCATCGGTGTTCAGCCGATCACGGCCAATCTGGCGTTCGGTGCGGATACTGGATATCAGCTGGTTCCGACCGGGAATTACGAGGTTTTTCTGACCGTTCCGGGAACTACCAGCGTGAATCTTGGTACCGGGCCACTGAGCCTTCCCACCGGTGCAAACCCGAACCAAACCGTCGTGGTGTTTGATGCGACCGCAGGCGGTTTTGCTTATATCCTGTTTACAGATCAGTAGTTTCAGAGGCTGGTTGGTCGCTGGCTCTTAGCATTTGGGTTGAAGGCTAAGTGCCGGTAACGAGTGACAATTGTTGACCGGCCAAGTACTTTCTTGATCAAACACTTTCGGCAGCATCCGCGTCTAACTAAGGCAGAACAAAGCGAGCCGTAGTCTTCCAGCTCCTAACCACGGCTATAATCAAGAGTTTGGAAAATTGGAGGCAGGTCAAAATGGAATTGCGCGCCAAGGTTTTGTGGGAGCGGTTCAAAGCCAATCGTTTGGCATCCATTCTGGTGATTTTGCTCACGTTGGCTATGGGCATTCTGATCGGCACGGTGGTTTCCGGCGGAGTGAAAGGGCAAGAGAAGAAAAACACTGAGGCCACTCCGCTGAGCATGCCTGGCCCCCGGCAGCTCTCAAACCAATTTTCGCAGATCGCAAAGGCGGTCGAGCCAGCCGTGGTCAATATCAATACGGAATCCACAGTCAAGCCCACTATGCGGAGACGCGGCGGTGGACAAAATCCCGGGGAAGACGAGAACAGTCCATTCGGAGATTTCTTCGATAAGTTTTTTGGCGGACAGAGCGGCAATGGCGCGCCGATCCGCGAGCGCTCGCTGGGATCCGGAGTCATCGTTGACGCGAAGGGATTCATTGTCACCAACCGGCATGTAGTGGAAAAGGCAGATCGAATCCGGGTGCGGCTGCAGGACGATCCGCCTGGAGTGCAGCATGACGCGAAAGTGATTGGTTCGGACCAGGAAACGGATTTGGCGGTCATTAAGATAGATGTGGATCGTTCCCTGCCGACCGCGAAACTGGGGAACTCAGACAGCATGCAAGTGGGCGACTGGGTGCTTGCAGTGGGTAGCCCGTTCGGCCTACAGGCGACCGTCACTGCCGGTATTGTTTCCGCCAAAGGCCGAAACATCGTGCCGCTTCGACAGTTTCAGTCTTTCATTCAGACCGACGCAGCTATTAATCCCGGCAATTCGGGTGGGCCGCTCGTGAACATGGACGGCGAAGTGATCGGCATCAATACTGCCATTTTGACCGACACTAATGCTTACGCCGGAGTTGGCTTCGCGCTTCCCTCAAAAACGATCGCGGATGTTTATAACCAGCTCACTGGCTCTGAGCACCGAGTGCAGCGCGGTTCGATTGGGATTCAGTTCAATGCCGAGGAGAACCCCGCAATTGCCCGAGTGTATGGCTCCGGAATCACTATTGCGATGGTTGTTCCGGGGAGTCCCGCTGACCGTGCTGGGCTGAAGGTTGGTGACACAATCGTCACCGTGGACGGCAAACCAGTCAAGACCGGCGACGAACTGGTCGCTGATATTGCCGGACGAAAGCCGGGCAGCAAAGTGGAAATCGGATATTCGCGCAATGGCAAGAAAGACGATGCTTCGGTGACGGTGGGAGATCGCGCCAAGCTGTTTGCCTCCCGCTTGGGTGAGGACGATGAGGGCGAGGAAGGTGAATCGGCCCCGAAACAAAGCAAGATGGGGCTGACGGTGCGTTCACTGACCCCAGAGATGGCCAACCGATTGAATGTTCCGTCCGGCCAGGGGGTTATTGTTCAGGAGGTCAAGCCGAACTCGTTTGCGGACGATGTTGGGCTGACCCGTGGCGACGTCATTTTGGAAGTGAACAAGCAACCCATCAATAGCGAGGAGGATTTTGACCGCGCTCAGTCCGGCCTGAAGAGCGGGCAAGATGTGGTCTTCCTGGTGCGCCAGCAGGGCGCCGGACGGAATGGCGGGACCATTTTCCTGGCCGGTACACTTCCGTAATAGTTACCTGCACTAACGGAACTGGCGTCAAACCTACCTGTGCGTTGATTATGGTTTGGCGCCGCGGGTTATCGGATGGGGCGCGAGGTTATCCACAGCATGAAGCGTTGGCCCCACAAAGTCGTGATCTTCCTGGCAATGGTGGCGCTGGGAGTGTCCGTGGCATTTGCCACGGAGCCTTCGACTTCCACGCATCCGGGCTCAAAGAGCTCGAAATCTGCGCACCGTAGCAGCAAGAAGCCCCGTAAACCCCGCGCGCGCGGGCAGCAAGCGATTGATGGCGAACGTTGCCGCGAGATCCAGCAGGCTTTGGTCCGTGAGCATTACATGAGTGGCCCGCCTTCTGGAAAGTGGGACGACGCAACCCAACAGGCAATGCGCCATTACCAGGCGGACCAGGGCTGGCAGAGCAAGAGCGTTCCAGATTCGCGGGCTCTGATTCGACTCGGATTGGGACCCGGTCATGAGCACCTTCTGAATCCGGAGAGTGCCATGACGACCGAGCCTCAGATGCCGCGCGGTACACAGAGTGCGATTCGTCCGAAAGCCGCTTCGTCGCACTCCGCTCCAGCCTCGCCGGCTAAGGCATCTAGCACCCAGACGAGCCCGCCCCAGAGTTCCACGACAGCGACTCCAGTCAGCGGTACGTCAGGTATTTCTCCGTCCCATTAATCTTCTCCTCCGCGTATAGGATTGCCGCTTTGTCTCATCAGCGACTGGTTTCTCGGTATATACTTTCGGCCATAACTTTGTCCCCTTGAATAAAGGGGGAAGGGGCCCCATCTCATAAATTTAATCGGGCCCTAATGGAAGGACGCCTGCCGGCTTGAACGGCTATCTGTTGCCGGCGCGGGGCAACCGCATTTTTGGCGGCTGTCAGGGGAGGCAGCTGTGGACCTGATCCTTGTACGTCTTATCTTCATTGTTTTTGTCGCCATCACCTGCTATCTGATCCGCCCGTTTGGCCTGAATACCACTCTGGATGCCGCCGCCGGAGTTGTGCTGGGCACAGCGATCGTTATTTTTGAGTGGCGCCTGATCCGCGTGAGCCTCAAGCGCCTGATCGGTGCGGCCATTGGCAGCATTCTCGGAATCTTCGGGGCCTACCTGTTTGCCCTCGTCATCAAGAACAGTCTTCAGGATGGCGCTACGCGAAATTTCCTGCAGCTCATGGTCATGTTGCTGATGGCCTATGTGGGGTTGATCGTCGGGGCCAACAAAGGCGACCTGCTGAACCTTGCCGCTCTGGGCGGCATTTTTGGCGGAGAGAAACAACTCAAGAAGAGCTACAAAATTCTCGACACCAGCGTAATCATTGACGGGCGCATTGCCGATATCGCCGAAACCGGTTTTCTCGATGGCATTGTGGTCACACCACAGTTTGTCTTGCGCGAACTGCAGTTAGTGGCGGATTCCGGCGATTCACTGAAACGAAACCGGGGACGGCGTGGCTTGGATATTCTGCAGAGGCTGCAGAAAGTGGCCTCGCTGCAAGTGCTAATCGTCGAAGACGATTTTCCTGGCGTCCGCGAAGTGGATTTGAAGCTGATCGAACTCGCTAAGCTTTACGAAGGCAAGATCATCACCAACGATTTCAATCTCAACAAGATCGCGCAGCTGCAAGGCGTAGAAGTACTGAACATTAACGAGTTAGCAAATGCACTCAAGCCGATCGTGCTTCCCGGTGAAGCCATGAAGGTCTTCATTCTGAAAGAGGGCAAGGAATACAACCAGGGTGTTGCTTATTTGGACGACGGCACGATGGTCGTGGTGGACAACGCCAGAAAAATGATTGGGAAGACGATTGACGTATCAGTGACCTCTGTCCTGCAAACTACGGCGGGAAAAATGATTTTCGGCAAATGGGATGAACGGCGGGGCGATCCTCGCGCCGTCGTCAGCCCGCTCGTGGAAGCGAAGAAGCCGCTGGCGGCTGCGGAACATGCAACTGAGTCCGATATCAAACTGACCTAGGGTGAAGTTGAGAACCAGTGGAAGGTTTTGAGATTAGAAAAGAGACGCGGCAGAACTTACCTGGATCGTTTCCCCTTGGCGCGAACCAGAGACTCTGATTCTCTGGCCTGCGAACTTCTCTAGAGCTTCTTCGTCCCCAACCAGCTTGTAGCGCCGGTTGCCGTCCACCAGAACGTAGTTAGCGCCTTGCCTGACGCACAGGCGCGCACACCCTGCCGGACTCAAATGCGAATTCTTCAAGTGACGGGCGCCGCAGCGGGAGTCAGTCACCACTCCTTGGTAGGGCCCGCCCGGCGCAATTTCCGGCGTAGCTGGCGAAGTGAGTTGCGGGTCTTCAGAGGCTTGCCGGCCGGCGAGCGCCGCCGATCCAGCGGCTACAATGACCGCGAAGGCAAATGCGGCGCCAAAAGCCATCAGAATGCACGTGCCGATCAGTGAAATCCACGAACGGTATTTCATGGGAACCCTCCCCTGAATGCGAGCGCGTGTTGCGAACGTTCGGAGACTGAGCGGCGTAAGTTGGTTGCAGAATGGCGGCCCACGGTTGCATTTCAACAACTTAGACCGGCAACGGGTATATACTGTTCGCCCGAATGAAGGTGATTGTCATTATTCCGGCGGCTGGACTGGGAACACGAATGGCGTCTGCTCCCGCAGGAAAGGCCGCAAAACCTGCGGCCAGCAAGCAATTTCTGGAACTCGATGGCACGCCGGTGTTGGTGCACACGCTCCGCCAATTCGCGAACAGTGCTCAAGTGAGTGAGATCATCATCGCTCTGCGCAAACCGGAGATTGCGCCATTCCGCGCACGACTGGCGAAGGAATCTCCCGAGATGCTGAAAAGGAATCCAACGTTTGTTGAGGGCGGAGAACACCGTCAGCAATCAGTTGCCAATGGGCTTGCGGCAGTGTCTGCATCCGCAGAGGATGTTGTGCTCGTGCATGACGCTGTTCGGCCATTTGTGAATGAAGAGATGATCCATGAGGTCATCGCCGGCGCGCAGAAATACGGAGCGGCAATTGCCGCTGTTCCGGCGATGGACACGGTGAAGCAAGTGGAACGAACTGCAGAAGGTGCGCTGATCAAGGCGACAATTCCTCGAGAAAAAGTCGTGATGGCACAAACACCACAGGGATTTCGTTATGAAATTTTGAAAAAAGCGTTCGACGAAGCCGCCGCCGATGGGTTCATCGGAACGGATGAAGCTTCGTTAGTGGAACGGTCGGGCCATCCGGTTGCCGTGGTCATGGGCTCGCCGAGAAACATAAAGATCACGACGCCCGGAGATTTGGAGCTGGCGGGTTTTTACTTGAAACACTAAGAATCCGCCGCGGATCTCGCGGAAATACGCGGATAACACAAAACTGAATGCGGGAGTTCCCATTTTGGGAACACATCGGATTGAAGTGCAAATTTTGGTAGTTTGCGTGGTGGGCTAGAAGTACACTGCCCGTGTGAACGAGGTACTCCAGCATCGCGATTTAACCGGAGGATCATTGGGTTGTTCTTTGAAGTGTATGGCGAACTGGGGCACGGTTTCTTGAATCAGTGTATGAGTAGGCTCTGGCAATTGCTTTCAGGCAGGCGGGACTGCGGTTTGAACATCAGAAGATTCTTACGGTTTGGTTTCGCGGTTACAAACTTGGGGAGTTCAAGGCCGACATGGTCGTTGAGGATCAGGTTCTGTTAGAACTGAAAGCGGGCCGAGCAATCGAGCGATCGCATGAGGCGCAATTGCTGAATTACCTCCGATGTAGTGAAATCGAGGTCGGACTGATTCTTAATTTCGGCCCGCACCCGCAGTTTCGTCGCTTGGCTTTGGATAATCGAAGGAAGAAGCCGCTGGCAGCCTCAGGTTTCTCAGAGACACTGACGGAATCGAGCTCGGACGTACCGGATTCGTCTGAAACAGCTGATAAATTCCCAAAGAAATCCGCGGCATCCGCGAAATCCGCGGCGGGTTTTTAAGATGCGCGTCGGCTACGGGTGGGATTCACACGAATTCAAATCTGGCATTCCCCTCAGAATCGGCGGGCTGGAGATTCCCCATCCAAAAGGACTCGGTGGGCACTCGGACGGTGATGTTTTGCTTCATGCCATCACGGACGCGCTGCTCGGCGCCATTGCCGGACCTGATATTGGGACATTGTTTTCTCCGTCTGATTCGCGATGGAAGGGCGCCGACTCTTCGGTATTTTTGGCCGAGGCGCTTGAGCGCGTGACATCTGCGGGATTTCAAATCGGCAACGTAGACTCCACGCTGATCCTGGCTGCGCCGAAAATTGGGCCGCAGGCCGATAGAATTCGCGAGCGTGTGGCCGAACTGCTCAACATTCCAGCCGACCGCGTGGGAATCAAAGCTAAGACCCCCGAGGGCATGGGCACGGAAAACGCAGCCATTGCACACGCTGTCGTCCTGCTCGAAGAGAGGCCAACCGGATCGCGTCACACTAAAAGTACACGCAAGGCAACTCGACGATAACTGAGCGCATTGCTAACTTCGCAACCGCATCCCCGTCCAATCCCCAAGTAGTTCGGAACTGAAGCGTCATAAGAAACGTATTGAGAGTTGAGAGCGACGGGATGGATTATTCCCGTCGTTGCCATCAATAACTAAAGGGTCCAGGGACTGCCTCGCGCAAGGTTTGGCGGCCAGGCGAGGACAATCCCCTACAGCCGAAGAGTGCGCCCTAAGGCGGATTCTTTTGCTGGACCCCGAGGCAGCATTGTAGGCCCTACGCGGCAAAAAGCAAGACCCTTCCGCAAGAGGCAGGCGGCCGCCCTAGACGTATTCCGGCGATCCGGAAAATAGGAGGAGTTGTGACTTTCAATCTGAAGAATATGTTCAAGGACGGATTGCTGACAATGCTTTTGCTGTTTGCCGTAGGTGCGTTCGCGGCCAGCAAGGGCGGGCTGCAGCTGCAACATCCCACCAATGTTGGTGGAAAACAATTGGCTACCGGTACCTACAGCGTGCAATGGGACGGTATTGGCGATCAGGTCGCCCTGAAGGTTTTCCAGGGCAAGAAAGAAGTTGCCTCAACTTCAGCCCATGTGGTGAAAATGGATCATCCAGCTAATTACGACCAAACCATCACGACGGCGGGAAGCGATGGCAATTCCGCGCTGGCAGAGATCAGGTTCCGCGGCAAAAATTTTGCTTTGAAACTAAGCGGCGAAGCCGGCGGTTCCAGCTCCAGCGGGGCAGCGCAATAACAAGCCTGTTCTTGGCTCTTGGCTATTGGCGTAACCGGTTGGTTGCAGCCGATAGCCAGGAGTTCCGACAGACGGCCAAAGAACGAGCAACCAAGCCCCAACAACCAATTGAGAGCCAACAGACAAGAGTCAACAGCCAAGAGGGCGTTCTCGTCTCCTGATAAAATCATGAGGCGATGGTTCTGCCTTTCGTCCGCGATTTATTTGCGGACGCGGAAAAGCTACCCGCCTTCTCGCGTGTTGTCTCCCACCTTCGAGCCAATGCGGGGCGGATTAGTGTCTCTGGCTTAACGTTATCTGCCAAAGCCCTGCTGATTTCCGAGCTGCAAAAGGCTGGCGGACGTCCGCTGATCGTGGTTGTAAGAAGCAACGAAGCCGCGGACGAGTACATTCCGGTTCTTCAGGCGTACTGCGAACTCGTGGGCGGAGCTGCAGCTGATTCTGTGGTTTCGCTGCCCGCACGCGATGTTCTGCCCTTTCAGAACCTTTCACCACATCCTGAAATACAGGAGCAACGTGCGATTGCACTCTGGAAGATCGCAACCGGCGAGGCTTCCATCGTGGTGGTTCCCGCAGCCGCGAGTGCATTGCGCCTGAAATCCGCCGACTACTACTCAAACCTGGCGCGCACATTGCGGCGCGGCGAAAGCTTCGAGACGGATAGCCTGCTGGAGCATCTGAACTCGGTCGGCTACAACTCCACAGACATAGTCGAGATGCCGGGTGATTACGCGTTGCGCGGCGGCATTCTTGATGTCTATTCGCCGGAAGCGGACCGGCCGGTGCGAATCGAGTTTTTCGGCGATGAGGTTGAATCCATCCGGAAATTCGATCCTGCGAGCCAAAGATCTTCCTCGCCCGCCGACGAAACTGTGTTGCTCCCGCTATCAGAGACGCCGGTAAGCGAGCACGTGTTAGGCGCGATCCACACACGTCTTTCAGGAAAACGGTTGAGCGGTTCCGATGGAGTGGTGGAACAAGCCATTCGCGCCGCTGGAGTAACGGTTTTTCCCGGCTGGGAATTCTATTCCCCGGTCGCAGGCACATCCGGAACGCTCTTCGACCTGATGCCGAATGCGAGTGTGCTTGAGGATGAGCCGGAACTGCTGAAATCCGAGTTTGATCAGTTCTGGGACAGAGTGGAGCAGGCGCACGAGCGTAGCGGAATCGGGAATCTGGTCCGTCCCGAAGAACTGTACGCGCCGCCGGAGGAGTGGTGGGGCAAACTGCAATCAGTGCCCGGAGCGGACATCGAGCATCTGGGCGTGACCCGTTCCGGCGCGGATCAGGTTGAGTTCCACACCCAGCCGAGTCCGAGATTTCATGGCTCAATTCCCGCGATGCTGGAAGAAGTCAAAAAACATATCGCAGAAAATCGCCGCGTGTTGGTCGTCGCTCCGAATATCGGTGAAATGGAGCGGCTGGCAGACTTTTTCACGGAATACGGAGTTTCCTACAGGCTGGGCAGTCGAACGCGTGGCGGCGAGAGTTATGCGGACGAGACCTCCTACTTTGCGGGCGAGGTGCTGACTGCCACATTGGTCAAGGCCTACATACCAGACGGAACAATCCTTCCCGACGCTGGCCTGGCCATATTCGGTACACGCGATCTCTTCGATGAATCTGAGTCTGTGGTGTCGCGTCCGCAGCGGCAGAAGTCGAAAACGTCGGCCTTCCTTTCCGATTTTCGCGATCTACAGGTCGGTGACTACGTTGTCCATGTCGAGCACGGAATCGGTCAGTATCAAGGGCTGAAGGAAATCAATCAGGGGAATGGCGAGGCCGAGTTCATGCTGCTCGAATACGCCGAGGGCGCGAAACTTTATGTCCCGCTGACCCGCCTTGACCTGGTGCAGAAGTACCGATCTGCCGAAGGCGCGAAGCCAACGCTGAATTATCTAGGCAGTGCCAGTTGGGCCAAGACCAAGGCGCGTGTCCGCAAGGCAATGAAGGACATGACCGAGGAGTTGCTCAAGCTTTATGCGCAGCGCAAGACGGCGCAGGGCCACAGCTTCCCCGCCGACAACGAATGGATGCGCGAGTTCGAAGATGCATTCGAATACAGCGAAACCGACGACCAGGCATTGGCGATTACTGATGTGAAGCGCGACATGGAATCCACTCTGCCGATGGACCGGCTTCTGTGCGGCGATGTCGGCTACGGCAAGACGGAAGTGGCGATGCGCGCGGCTTTCAAGGCCATCAGCGACAACAAGCAGGTTGCGGCGCTGGCGCCAACTACAGTGCTCGCCTTCCAACACTACGAGACCTTCAAGCAGCGATTTGCGGCGTTTCCTGTCACCATCGAAATGATCAGCCGCTTCCGCACTGCCAAGCAACAGAAAGAAATTTTGCAAAAGGTCGAGGCCGGCAAGGTTGACATTCTGATCGGCACGCACCGGCTGCTCTCGAAAGACGTAGAGTTCGCCGATCTCGGTTTGCTGGTTGTGGACGAAGAACAGCGCTTCGGTGTGCGTCACAAAGAACGCTTAAAGCAGATGCGCAAAGAGGTGGACGTCCTGACCATGTCCGCGACACCGATCCCACGGACGCTGCACATGTCCATGGTCGGCCTGCGCGACATGAGCATCATCGAGACGCCGCCGAAAGATCGCATTGCAATTCAGACTGTGGTGGCGAGCTGGGATGAAAAACTGATCCGCTCGGCGGTGGAACAAGAATTGGAACGCGGCGGACAGATTTATTTCGTCCACAATCGCGTGGATACGATCTGGGAAATCGCAGCCAAGTTGCAAGAACTCGTGCCGCGAGCGCGGATCATCGTCGGCCATGGGCAGATGGGAGAGGGAGAGTTGGAAAAAGCGATGCTGAAATTCATGCATCACGAAGCCGACATCCTGGTTGCAACGACCATCATCGAAAACGGCTTGGACATTCCACTGTGCAACACCATCGTGATCAATCGCGCCGATCGCCTGGGATTGTCGGAACTTTACCAGTTACGCGGACGTGTTGGGCGATCGAATCGCCGCGCCTATGCCTACCTATTGCTTCCGGCCGATATTGAGCTGACACCGATAGCGCGCAGACGCCTGGCAGCGTTGAAGGAATTCTCCGATTTGGGCGCAGGGTTCAAAATCGCCGCGCTGGATCTTGAGCTCCGCGGAGCCGGGAATCTGCTGGGTGGCGAGCAGAGCGGGCACATTGAAGCCGTGGGTTTCGATCTATATACGCAGATGCTGGAACAGGCAGTCCGGGAAATGAAAGGCGAAGCCGAGCCGCAACCGCAGGCGCAGCTTAATCTGGGGCTCAACATTCGCATCCCTGCGGGCTATGTTCCGGAAGAAAACCAACGCCTGCGCTTGTACAAGCGGATTGCGGGCGTTGAAACTGAGAAACAGCTCACCGATGTGCAGGCCGAACTGCGTGATCGATACGGCGAACCACCAGTGCCGGTACAGCAATTGATGCAATACGCATCTCTGCGCCTGCGGGCGGTAGAGGCGGGAGTGACCGGGATCGAAAGAAAACGCGATCTGATCAGCCTCAGGTTCCGGCAGGATGCACCGATCGATGCGGCCAAGCTGGCGACCTTCGTTTCATCACAACGCGGCGCACAATTCCTGCCCGATGGAACGCTGAAATTCACCGCCCGAGAGCTTGGCCCAAGGCAGCTCCTCGAGCAATTGCAGAATCTGCTCGAAAATTTATTCGAATCGAAAAGCTCGCCTTCGGTGGCTTGAACTGTCTATTAGGCGTGAGGACATCCTCGTTTTCATGCTGTGATACCGTTTACCGGGAGTTCGAATGCGAACAGCATTAGCAATCATCATCGGAGCTTTACTCCTCATTTCTGGTCCAGAGGCACGCCCAGTGGACTCCAACGCGGCAAATTTCAACGCTCTCGTGGATAAATTCTTCGATTTCTATTTTCCCCTGCATCCCAGTGCGGCGACCGCCGCCGGCTTTCACCAATTCGATGCCAAGCTGGAAGACTACACCGCTGCGGGCAACGAACAAGTGACCCGAGGACTGAAGGACTACCTGACAAAATTCGAGAGTGTGGACCGCACCAAGTTGTCTCCCGACACTGCGGCCGATCTGGACTGGGTCATCGTGTCAATTCGTGGCGAATTACTCGAATTGGAAGACATTCAGCCTTGGAGGAAAGATCCGGACACCTACAGCGGGGGAGTCACGAACAGTATCTTTGTGATCATGAAACGGAATTTTGCGCCTCCAGAAGAGCGCTTGCGTTCCGTAATCGCACGGGAGAGCCAGATTCCGAAAGCGCTCGAGGCTGCGCAGCAGAACCTGCAAATCCCGCCCAAGATTTACGTGGAAATTGCGCTCGAGCAGCTTCCCGATGAGGCTGATTTTTATCGCAAAGACGTGCCTGAGGCATTTTCTGCAGTGAAAGATCCCAAGCTGCTAAGTGAATTCAAAGCCTCGAACCAGGCTGTGATTGAAGCTTTCGAGAAATATGAGAAATTCCTGCAGGAGTCAGTGTTGCCGAAGGCGAGCGGAGATTTTCGCATTGGAGCAGAAAACTATCGCAAGAAATTGCTTTACGACGAGATGGTAGATATTCCTCTGGATCGCTTGCTCGAAATCGGATACGCGGATTTGCATCGTAATCAGCAAGCGATGAAGGAAGTCGCCGCCAAAATCGATCCCAAGCTTTCGGTGCAGGAAGTGCTTGCCCAGATACAAAAGAATCACCCTGCGCCCGATCATCTGATGCAGTCGTTTCGTGACACCTTCCAAGGTCTGCGAACGTTCATTGCCGAGAAAAAGATCATCACCATTCCGGCAGGCCCTCCGCCGACCTTGGAAGATACGCCTCCGTTTATGCGGGCAACGACGTCGGCGTCGATGGACACGCCTGGCGCCTATGAAACCAGGAGCCGCGAGGCATTTTTCAACGTGACTACACCCGATCCTAAGTGGGCGGCGGGCCGCACCGAAGGATGGATGCAGTCGTTCAACAACAGCATGATTCCAGGAACGGCGATCCACGAAGTGTATCCGGGTCACTATGTACAGTTCTTGTGGATCAGTCACCTCCATTCCAAGATCAGAAAATTGTTTTTCTGCGGCAGTAACGCAGAAGGCTGGGCCCACTACTCCGAGCAGATGATGCTGGATGAAGGCTATGGCAATGGCAATCCCGTGCTGCGGATGGGGCAGTTGGAGGACGCGCTGCTGCGCAACGCCCGTTTCATCGTCGGAATACAGATGCACACCGGCAACATGACTTTAGACCAGGCAAAAGACTTTTTTATCAAAGAGGGGTACCAGTTGGCGTCGGTGGCTGACATTGAAACTAAGCGTGGAACGTCCGATCCTACTTATCTCGTCTACACGCTCGGCAAGTTGCAAATCCTCAAGTTGCGAGAGGATTATCGCAAAAAACAAGGAAAAGATTTCACCTTGCTGGATTTTCACGATAAATTCATGCAACAGGGCGGCGTTCCATTGAAAATTGTGCGAAAAGATATGCTTGGGGACGACAGCCCTACGCTCTGACCGAAATCCGCATCGAAAGCAGTTCAGTTTCTGCGAAGGCAACCGATGATGAAAGTTTGCAAAGCAGTTTTTCCGGCTGCGGGACTGGGTACACGCTTTCTTCCCGCCACCAAAGCCCAACCCAAGGAAATGCTTCCGCTGGTGGATAAACCGATTATTCAATACGGCGTGGAGGAGGCCCTGGCCGCCGGTTGCAATCAGATCATTATGGTCACCGGCCGAGGCAAGACCGCGATTGAAGACCACTTCGACCATAGCTTCGAACTGGAGCGCATTCTCGAGGAAAAGGGGAAGAAGGACCTTCTCAAGGTTGTGCGTCAGATTTCCGACATGATCCATGTCGCATACGTGCGCCAGAAAGAAGCGTTGGGTCTGGGACACGCAGTGTTGACGGCGCGCGAACTCGTAGGCGACGCACCATTCGCCGTCCTCCTGGCGGACGACGTAATTGACGCAGAAGAACCGGTACTGAAGCAGATGATGCGTGTCTTTGAGGAGAAGCAGTGCTCGGTGATTGCCACGCAAATTGTGGAGGGTCCGGCGATCTCGGCCTATGGAGTGATCGACGCAAAGGCCGCCAGCAGCAATGGACGCTTGTATCAGGTGTACAACATGGTGGAGAAGCCTGCCTTGAAAGATGCACCCTCAAATTTGGCGATTATCGGGCGCTACATTTTGACGCCTACGGTCTTCGATGTCCTAACACAAATCCAAGCCGGTGCCGGGGGAGAACTGCAACTGACGGATGCGTTGAAGCTCCTCTTGAAGCAGGAAAAAATGTACGCGTACGTCTATGAAGGTAAGCGTCACGATACCGGAGACAAGCTGGGCTTCCTGAAAGCGACTATAGAATTTGCGTTGAAACGTGACGATCTGGGCGGACCAATGAGGGAGTACTTGCGCGGATTGAAGCTGAATTAACCCCTCTGCTGATACTGTCATTCCGAGCGTAGCGGAATCATTCGCCTGCGGATGATTCCCAAGTCGAGGAACCTGCTGTTCGTTAGGAATACTGGTCTAAAAAAGCAATCAGCTGGTTCCCCTCAGCTTTCTCGATTTCTCTTCCACGCTTTGCGCCAGCTTTGTTTTGTGAGCTTCCAATTTCTGGGTAATAATCGAATCAGCAATTCCAAGAATCTGTGCGGCTAGAATTCCCGCATTTGTCGCCCCTGGCTTGCCAATCGCAACTGTCGCGACGGGAATGCCCGCGGGCATTTGCACGGTGGCGAGAAGCGAGTCCAACCCATTCAGCGACGTGGATGGAATCGGCACTCCAATGACGGGCAATGTGGTGTGCGCCGCAATGACTCCGGCAAGATGGGCTGCGCCGCCTGCGCCGGCAATGATAATGCGAATTCCGCGCCCAGCGGCCCTGCGGGCAAATTCGGCAGTCCGATCCGGAGAGCGGTGCGCCGACGTAACGTCAAGCTCATATTCAATCCCGAAACCTTCGAGGGCCTTCCCCGCCTCGCGCATGATTTCAAGGTCGGAATCACTTCCCATCACGATGGAAACTGCTGGTTTGCTCATGAACTCTCCGCATTTGAGCTATTAGCTCTTAGCCTTTAGCTTGCGAGCTATGAGCTCACGAGCAAAAGTCAAGAACTACTACTTCTTCCGTGCCCTCGCCGCGACGTCTTTGCGGTAATGCGCGCCGTCGAACTGGATTTTGCCGACAGCTTCGTAAGCACGATCCACGGCTGATTTCAGATCTGCGGCCCGCGCGGTCACTCCCAGTACTCTGCCGCCAGCGGAGTAATACGCATTATCGCGAGCTGTTGTACCTGCGTGAAAGACTTTCACGCCCTCCAGTGCATCGGCATTCTCAATGCCGGCGATCTTCTTTCCCACCTCGATCGTGCCTGGATATCCGCCTGAGGCCATCACCACGCACACCGCTGCGTCTTGTGACCAACGGAAATCGCCGTCACTGACGCGGCCTTCAATCGAAGCCTCCATAGCTTCAACCAAATCGCTTTCCATGCGCATAAGGATCGGCTGTGTCTCCGGATCGCCGAATCGGCAATTGAATTCGAGCACCATAGGGCCGCGTGCCGCCATCATCAGTCCGCAGTACAGAATTCCTTTGTACTCCATTCCCTCGGCTTTCATGCCCTCGACTGTCGGACGCGCCACGTGTTGCAGCAACCACTGGGTCATCTGTTCATCGAGAAGCCCTGGAAACGAATACGCGCCCATGCCGCCAGTGTTAGGGCCGGTATCGCCATCACCGACGCGCTTGTGGTCCTGAGCGGCCACCAGAGGAGAAACGCGCTCGCCGTCGCTGAGCACCAGGAATGAAAGCTCGTCACCTTGCAAACATTCTTCGATCACCACACGCGCTCCCGCTTCGCCGACCATTTTTCCGGAAAGCATTTCACCAGCAGCAATCGCCGCTTCATCTTTCGTCTTGCAGATCACCACGCCTTTGCCTGCGGCCAGCCCGTCAGCTTTTACCACTACCGGCGCGCTGAATCGCGAGAGCTCGTGCTTGACTTCGGAGTTGGAAGTGCAAATCGCATAGTGGGCAGTGGGAATGCGATGACGCTGCAAGAATTGCTTCGCGAAAGCCTTGCTCGACTCGAGCTGTGCGGCTGATTTGGTTGGGCCGAAGACCGGCCAGCCACGACGGGAAAATTCGTCCACCACTCCCATCTGCAGCGGCAGTTCCGGGCCGACGACGGTCAAGTCGGGCTTGAGTTGGTTCGCGATCGCCACAAGCGATTCCACGCTTTTAAGGTCGGCGGGAACGCATTCAGCATCTCCGCTGATCCCGCCATTCCCGGGTGCGCAATAAGTTTTCGAAATGCGCGGAGACTGGCGCAGCTTCCACACCAAGGCATGCTCGCGTCCGCCGCTTCCAATGACGAGGACTTTCATTCCGGAGACACAAGGGTAGGGGCAGAAGGAAATCTGTGTCAAACGGCAAAGGCGCACTGATTACGAGTGGTGACCTGCGAGGGGGAACTCTCAGAGTAGCGAGGCCAATAGCTGGCGTTCGTCAAGCAACTCAAGCAGTTCGTCCAGAAGGACCTTCGTGCGTTCAGGGTTTGTCTCTTCTGCAACCTCCTTACACAATTGACGCACATCAGTATTGACAGCCGGTTCCATCATCTCTCCTGCGTGGCGCGACGGTTTCGGATCTCTCTAACGATTGGAACACCGCAAGAGCATACGGAGTTGCTCCTACAGGTTAGATTTCGATGTGTAGGAAAAGTCTTCAGTGATCCAGGTAATTTTTTAGCCTTACTGCGATACAGAGTCACGGGTATGCGGAAGGCGGATCCCCAGCCACATCTGTTCTCCGTACCGTCTGCGGATTTGCCCCAGTTGAGTAAGATAGGTCTTCGGGATGGATGAGCCTTTGGCAGATCGCAAGCAACACGCCATGGAGTTGGAAGATACAACCCCCGTCCACGTTTCGCTCGAGGGCATACACGGCACCGTCGAAGTGCCGCATCATCAAGCCGGATTCTGGCAGCAATGGCGCGCGTTCATCGGGCCTGCCATTTTGGTCAGCGTCGGTTACATGGATCCGGGCAACTGGGGCACTGACCTCGCAGCCGGAGCGCAATTCAAGTACGGACTGCTCTGGGTCGTCGGGCTGGCCAGTCTGATGGCGATCTTCATGCAAGTCATCTCCGCCCGGCTGGGCGTAGTCACTGGGAAAGATCTGGCTCAATGTTGCCGGGACTGGTATCCCGGCTGGACGCGCTGGCCAAACTGGCTGCTCTGCGAACTGGCGATCGGAGCTTGCGATCTGGCAGAAGTTCTTGGAAGCGCTGTCGCACTGAATCTGATGTTCCACATTCCGCTGTTCTGGGCGGTGATCATCACCGGACTCGATGTGCTGCTGCTTCTGACCTTGCAGCGCTTTGGCATGCGCACAATCGAGGCCGTGGTCGTGCTACTGATCGCGACCATAGCCGTTTGCTACTGGCTAGAAATATTCGTTCTTCCGCAGACCCACCCGAATTTTCTGGAGATGGGCAAAGGGCTAATCACGCCGAATTTTCGACACGCGGGAATGATCTATGTCGCGATCGGAATTATTGGCGCCACCGTGATGCCTCACAATTTGTACCTGCATTCGGCGCTGGTGCAAAGCCGCAAGCTGCAGAAGGACGAAGGTTCCATTCGCAGCGCCATCCGCTTCAACACCATCGACTCAGGCACGGCGCTGACAGTCGCGTTTCTGGTCAACGCTGCGATTCTCGTGCTGGCCGCGACGGTCTTCTATGGCAAAAGAAGCGTGAGTGTTGCCGGTGGAGGGGTGGTCAGCTTTGGCGCGAACAGCGACTGGATTCGCATTGCCTATTTGACGCTCGCTCCATTGCTGGGAACCACACTGGCAAGCACCCTGTTCGTCATTGCTTTGCTGGCAAGCGGTCAGAGCAGCACGATTACCGGCACGCTCGCGGGGCAAGTAGTGATGGAAGGATTCATGCACTGGCGAATCCAGCCGTGGCTGCGACGGCTCATTACGCGGGCACTGGCCATCATTCCCGCTGTCCTTGTGATCGGTGTTCGCGGCGATGCCAGTGTGAATGATCTACTGACCTTGAGCCAGGTCGTGCTGGCTCTGCAGCTTCCATTCGCCATGTTTCCGTTGCTGCATTTTACCAGTTCACGAGAAAAGATGGGCATCTGGAAAAATGGTTGGTTTCTCATGACTACCGGCTGGGGCAGCGCCGCGTTGATAGCGGCATTGGATATCTGGGGTTTACCTGATTCAGTTCGATCGGCGTGGCACGTGATTATGGGGGACTAACCGAACATGTGGGACAGGCGGCTCGCCTGTCCGACATAAGACTCTTCGCCGCAGGGAGTAATGAACATGTACAAGACGATTCTTGTGACTCTGGACGGCACGTCCACTGATCGGGCGATTATTGAGCACGTTAAGCCCTTGGCGACGTTAGCGGACAGCAAAGTCGTGGTGCTCCACGTCGCGAATGGCTGGGCAGCGAGGACTTACGGTCCAGACGCGGTCAGCCGCGAAATTCTGGAAGACGCAGCATATTTAGCCAAGGTCCGCGCCGAATTTCAGGCTGCGGGCATTTCTGCCGAAGCAGAAATGGCATACGGCGATCCGGTGAGTGAAATCGTCAAGTGGGTCAAACAGAAAGGATGCGACCTGGTTGCTATGAGCACGCACGGGCATCGCTTTCTGGCTGACCTTTTCCTCGGCACCACAGCCAGCCGCGTGCAGCACAGTATCAGCGTGCCAGTACTATTGCTGCGGGCGAAGTAGCCGTTGGCGCTTGGCATTTAGCACTCGGCCAAATCAATATTGCGGGCCGGATGGCAGGTCGCCAGATGCCAATTGTCAAGTGCTGTCTCCACGCAAACTCCCTCCCAAACGACTAAACTAGTTGGTTGATCTCCCGATAGAGAACTCATCAGGAAGGCTGTGCATATGGATAGCTTTCATTCTCGCTCCACGTTGAACGTTGGCGGCAAGAGCTACGAAATCTACCGCCTCAACGCCCTCGACAAACAAGGCATTTCGACGAAGCATTTGCCATTTTCGCTCCGCATTCTGCTGGAGAACCTGCTGCGCAGCGAAGATGGCCGCAATGTGAAAGCCGAGGATATTTGTGCATTAGCGTCATGGAATGGCAAAACTAAATCCGAAAAGGAAATTGCGTTTGCGCCGAGCCGCGTACTGATGCAGGATTTCACCGGCGTTCCTGCCCTGGTGGACCTTGCTGCGATGCGTGACGCAATGAAGGTGCTTGGCGGCGACCCCGCATTGATCAATCCGCTACAGCCTGCGGAGCTGGTGATTGACCATTCGGTCCAAGTGGACGAGTTCGGCAAACCGCAAGCTTTTGCGCTCAATGCTGAATTGGAATTTCTGCGCAACCGTGAGCGTTATGCGTTCCTCCGCTGGGGACAGATGGCTTTCCGCAATTTGGCAATTGTGCCGCCCGACACCGGAATCGTTCACCAGGTGAATCTGGAATTTCTGGCACGCGTTATTTTCGTGAAGGAAGTGGATGGAAAACGCACGGCTTACCCTGACACGCTCGTCGGCACGGATTCACACACCACGATGATCAATGGGCTCGGCGTATTGGGCTGGGGTGTTGGCGGAATTGAGGCTGAAGCAGCGATGCTGGGCCAGCCGGTTTCCATGCTGATTCCACAAGTTGTCGGCGTAAAGTTGAGTGGAAGATTGCGCGAAGGGGCTACTGCCACCGACCTCGTGCTGACTATCACGGAAATGCTGCGCAAGCACGGGGTAGTCGGCAAGTTCGTCGAATATTTTGGGCCGGGACTGCGGGACTTGCCGCTTGCCGATCGCGCGACGATTGGAAACATGTCGCCAGAGTATGGGGCGACGTGTGGAATCTTCCCGATTGATCGCGAGACGCTGACTTATCTCCGCCTCACCGGCCGCTCCGAAGATCAGATTGCACTGGTCGAAGCGTATTGCCGCGAGCAAGGGCTGTTTCACGACGCGAACACGCCGGAAGCGGAATACGCTGAGCTGCTGGCGCTCGATCTGGCGAGCGTCGAACCGAGTCTGGCCGGCCCGAAACGTCCGCAGGACCGGGTGGCGCTCTCGAACGCGAAAGATTCGTTCGAGAAGGCACTGCCATCGTTGATCAGGCCAGGCAAGGGCGAAGTCGCAGCATCCGGCAACGGGCATTTGAAACACGGCAGCGTGGTAATTGCCGCGATCACCAGCTGTACCAACACTTCAAATCCGTCGGTCATGCTGGCCGCGGGTCTTTTAGCGAAGAAGGCTGTTGAGCGCGGTCTCGAAGTGCCGGATTGGGTAAAGACATCGCTTGCGCCAGGATCGAAAGTTGTTCGCGACTATCTCGAGAATGCCGGCCTCACGCAGTATCTCGAGAAACTAAAATTTCACATCGTGGGCTACGGCTGCACCACTTGTATCGGAAACTCGGGACCATTGCCGGAAGAAGTCTCAAAGGAAGTGGACCGCAAGAACCTGGTCGTGGCTTCGGTGCTCTCCGGGAACAGAAATTTTGAAGGGCGAATCAATCCCGATGTGCGCGCCAATTATCTGATGTCGCCGCCACTGGTCGTGGCGTTTGCGCTGGCTGGCCGCGTGGATGTGGATTTGCGCAAAGACGCCCTTGGAACCGGCAAAGATGGCGAACCCGTCTATCTCGCGGACATTTGGCCATCCCAGCACGAAGTGGATGAAGCCGTGCAGCACTCGATCTCTTCCGACATGTTCCGCAAGAGCTACGGAGAAGTCTATGCCGGAGACGAGCACTGGCAGTCTCTGCGGGTGCCCAAAGGCGATACCTACGCCTGGGAGGGTGACTCAACCTACATCCAGCGCGCGCCATATTTCGACGATATGCCAGTGAAACCGAGTCTCGTTGCTGATATCAAGAATGCGCGCACGCTTGCCATCCTCGGGGACAGCGTGACCACCGACCACGTTTCGCCTGCGGGTTCCATCAAGAGAGACAGCCCGGCCGGTAAATATCTGCAGGAACACGGCGTGAAGCCGGCAGAGTTTAATTCCTACGGATCGCGCCGCGGCAATCACAAAGTAATGGTGCGCGGGACGTTTGCTAATGTGCGACTGCGGAACAAGATGGTTCCAAACCTCGAAGGCGGATTCACCAGGCACTTGCCCGACGGTGCCGAGATGACCATCTTCGAAGCTTCCGAAAAGTATCTTGCCGAAGGCGTGCCGCTGGTGATCCTTGCCGGTAAAGAATATGGCTCAGGCTCCTCGCGTGACTGGGCGGCCAAAGGGCCTAAATTGCTGGGGGTTCATGCCGTAATTGCGGAAAGTTATGAGAGAATTCACCGCTCGAATCTGGTGGGGATGGGTATTCTGCCTCTGCAGTTCGTATCCGGAGAGACCGCGCACTCGCTCGGACTCACGGGCGATGAAGTTTTCGAGATCGGCGGCATTCGTGAGTTGACCGATAAATTTGCCTCGGGGCAGCATCTGAAAGTGCACGCGACCGCTGCCGGCGGAGTGAAAGAATTCAAGGCCCTCGTCCGGATTGATACGCCGCAAGAAGCTTTGTACTACGCGAACGGCGGGATTCTGCAGTACGTGCTGAGGCAGTTGATGGCGGGAAGTCGGGAAACAGTGGGTGCGTAAAGAGGTCTCCATTTTTAAACTAATACGCAATATCTCCGCGTTCGCAGTGCTTTCGGTTTGTGCTTTAGCATCTGACCTGACCGACGAGGAAGCTCGGCCGCATGCTGTTCTTGCTATTAAAAACGGCGGGAAATGGACTGCTTTGAGTAACTTGTAAGTTCGCGTCGCGAAGAGTTTGAGGGAAGCTTATTTGACCACCAAGCAATGGTAAACGGCCGCATTTCGAAGGCTATCTACTTGTTTGAAGTTAGCGAAGCTGGTTGTGAACCCACCACCGCGGGCGCAAAGGGTTGCAGCGTAGTCGTTGACGCAGATCCTCGTTGGTATGTTGCGGTTGTTCGCTCAACTGGCGATGCCTATCGTCTCTCAGGCTTCGAAGATTCGGATGCGGAGTTCGACCGCATGGTGAAAGATGCGCATCTGTGGATCGAGGATGAACTGGCCGCCGAGGACTTGGGGACTCTGTACTTTACATTGCGGTTTGGCCCTGATGATGTGGAGGATGGGCCCCATCACACCGTCGTGACCGGCTTGATGAACTTAAAGCACGAGGCGGAATCTGATTTTTATTCGTCCTATCCGGATGGAAAAGCTCCCAAGCGGTTCGATTCTTGGTGGTCGGATTTCTCAGCGCTGAAACCGCGGCCCGAGCTGAAGGCCAAAGCGAAAAAGGTAGCATCGGGCTTGAGGTAAAAGTCGAAACTTTGGAAAAGATTGGTTACCAGCTCCTTCCCAAGTTCAAACTTCTTACTAAGCGCCCAGTGCTGCAGGAAAGAACAGTCACTCTCTCATCGGATGGCAGGGTCAGCGGCGCCTCGACAAAGGACGTGTTCCCCTCGTTAATTCACCAGGGCACCGCTGCAAATCAGCAATTCGTCCCGGGAAACACCACTCCGTGATCAGTGCTAGACTTTGACGTTTCTCCTGGAACGAGATTCGAACATGGCAATTCAGCGAGTGGGTGTTGTGGGCGCGGGTACGATGGGCAATGGCATCGCCCATGTGTTTGCGCGCAGCGGATATCAGGTCATGCTATGCGATATCGAACAGAAATTTCTCGATCGCGCGCTGGCGACAATCGGCAAAAATCTTGATCGCGAAGTCGCAAAGAACAAGATTTCCGACGCCCAGAAGTCAGATGCTCTGCAGCGTATTTCGCCAATAACCGACCGCTCCCGGCTTGCGGTGTGCGATTTCATCGTCGAGGCCGCTTCCGAGAAGCTTGAGATCAAGTCGGAACTGTTTCGCGATCTCGACCGCATTTGCCGCCGCGAGGTCGTTCTGGCTTCGAATACTTCTTCCATTTCGATCACCAAACTCGCCGCGACGACTTCACGGCCTGACAAAGTCATCGGCATGCACTTTTTTAATCCAGTTCCGGTCATGAAGTTGGTCGAAGTCGTGCGCGGTCTGGCCACATCCGAAGAGACTTTTCAAACTATAAGAGACCTCTCGCTCAAGCTGGAGAAGACGCCGGTCGAGGTAAACGACGCGCCGGGGTTCGTATCCAACCGCGTGCTGATGCCCCTTTTGAACGAAGCCATGTTTACGGTGATGGAAGGAGTGGCAACGCCTGCAGCTGTGGACGAAGTTTTCAAGCTGGGCATGGCGCATCCTATGGGCCCGCTGACACTCGCAGACTTCATCGGACTCGACGTCTGTCTCGATATCATGCGCGTGCTGCATCGAGGATTAGGCGATCCCAAGTACCGGCCTTGTCCGTTGCTGATCAAAATGGTGGATGCGGGCTGGCTTGGCAAAAAATCCGGCCGCGGATTCTACCAATACTAGCGATGCCAAAATCCGACGCGCTGGTTTATGGGCTGGCGGTGCTGCTTGGAATTTGCGCTGGAACGCTTGAGATCACCGCCAATGACATTCTGGCGACGGCGCTGTTTGTGCTGGTCTCAACTTTGGTGCTCGGGTTTCTCCGGCCTCGGCAGGCGTGGCGATGGATCATTGTCGTCGGCGTATTCGTGCCACTGGCGCGCCTACTTGCCTATCTGCTGTTGGGACAGAAACCATACCACGCGCAAATTTGGGCATCTGGG
Source organism: Acidobacteriota bacterium (assembly GCA_003224755.1). Classification (GTDB taxonomy): domain Bacteria; phylum Acidobacteriota; class Terriglobia; order Terriglobales; family Acidobacteriaceae; genus Gp1-AA145. Next base: position 26,375 of record QHZR01000109.1, on the reverse strand, counting down.
CTGGGCTTTGTCACCGGCATCGCAGGTTCTTACGCCGGAGCGATGGCACGAAAAGGTGTGGACGAATTGTTCCGGGCGCACTAAGGCTACGACTTCCCGATCAAAAGTCCCGCTTAACCAAAAAGTTACTCCCAGATTCACAGTAGTTAAATGTATGCTCCGAGCATGGGAGTTTCGGTTTCGGTGCTGGCGAGCGGCAGCCGGGGAAACGCTACTCTTGTCGAAAGCTCCAGCGCGCGCATTCTCGTGGACGCCGGTATCTCTTGCCGTGAGACTTTCAAGCGACTGAAATCTATAGGCCGCGATCCGCGCGAGATCTCCGCAGTCCTGATCACGCACGAACACTCCGATCACATCTCTGGACTCGCCACTCTGGCAAAGAAATTAAAAGTGCCAATCTTCATGACGGGGGCAACCCATCAGGCGTGGGCGCGTACGGTAAAGGACTCTTCTGGGGAACCGCCGCAAGTTGCCAAGCTGGAAGTCTTCTCGCCAGGGCGCTCTTTTCAGGTCGCCGATATCACAGTTATGCCTTTCACCATTCCGCACGATGCCGCCGATCCCGTGGGCTTCACGTTTCGCGCGGAGGGTGCCAAAGTTGCTGTGGTCACCGACCTCGGCTACATGCCGGCAAGCGTTTGTGACCACCTGCGCAAATGCGACGTGTTGATCGTTGAATCCAATCACGATCTCGAAATGTTGCGTGGCGGCTCTTATCCTTGGTCGGTCAAACAGCGGGTGATGAGCCGCGTGGGCCACCTGTCAAACGAGTCGCTGGCCCAATTTTTTGCGCAAGATTATGATGGAGGTGCATCTTACATAGTATTGGCGCACCTGTCGGAGCAAAACAATCATCCGGAGATTGCACTGCGGGCCGCAGAAAATGCTTTGGGCCTGCAGATGACGCTGCTGCAGAACCGGGTCATGCTGGCAGCGCAGAATGCGCCGACTGAAACCATCCGTCTGTAGCCTGTTATGAGCGAATGCATTGATCCCGTGGTAGGGAAAATTCTGGCAGGCTGGCGCTACGACATTTCCGGCCTGGCGCCGGAGATGTGCGGCGACTATGAGGAGCACTTTGCCGCCTGCGAGCGCTGCCGATCACGCCAGCGGCTGCATCGCGGAATTGATGTCGGTCTCATTGCGCTGGCGTCGGTTTCCGCCGGAGTCTTCCTGCTGGCCTTCGGAGTCATCCATCATTTCGCACCCCGACACACACTGATTCTCGAACTCGCGGCACTTGCGGGATTTGCCTTGTCGGCCCTGATCTGGCTGGCCGTCGCGGTTGCGACACCGGCTCCCATGGCCGTAGTGGATGCCGCCCGGCTAGGCGCGCGCCGCGTACATGACCGCCTCCCGCAGGAGATTCGCGAACGCCTGCCAGAAGAGCTGCGTATGAAGCTTACTGGTTCGTGAATAGCAGCCCTCCTCAGTTCACCCGCTAAGGTTTTCTTGGTATTGACAGCAGTATCAGCGCCTGATATATCAACATTCGATATATTCAACAAGGTTCCTGATGTCTGCGAAAAACGTCAACGTTCCTGACGACCTACAGCACCTATTCCCACTGACGCCCGCAGTGTTCTTCATTCTTTTTGCGTTGGCTGAAGGGGAAAAACACGGGTACGCCATCATGCAACAGGTTGGAGTCCTCTCCGACGGGAAGTTTCGAATGGGGCCTGGAACTTTGTACACGACGATACAGCGCCTGCTTGAGCTTTCTCTCATCGAGGAGACGAATACAGAGGAAGGTGGACGCCGTCGCTACTACCGTCTGACTCGAAATGGAAGGATCGTTTTCAAAGCGGAACTTAGTCGAATGGATGCGGTCGTCAGACTTGCGCTAGGACAGAATCTACTGCACCAGGAAGGGTCCTGAATCCATGCCGCCGACAACTGTTCTCAGTAAGCGGATTTATTCCCTTCTGCTCTGTCTCTACCCATCGGACCTTCGCCGTCAGTTTGGAGCGGAAATGATCGAAGTGTTCTCGGAGCAGATCCGAGACGCATTCCAGAAAGGTGGATGGCAGGGTGGAGTTGGCGTGTGGCGATGTGTTGCTGGCGAAACTGTTCGAACGCTGGCCTCGAGCTACATGCAGGTCGTTGGAATTTCAGTCGTCTCAATCTTAGCCACCTATGCCGTCATGGATACGTTGTTTTGGTTTATGGGTGGGCGACACTGACTCACGGTGCCAAGCAATTGGGGGCGAAAAATGTTGGAAGTCAGGAATCTAACCAAACGATATAACCGGATTCCAGCAGTTGAGAATATTAGTTTCTCCATTCGTCGTGGCCAGATTCTTGGATATCTCGGTCCAAATGGATCGGGCAAAAGCACCACCCTAAAAATGTTGACCGGCCTGATCGAACCTACTGCAGGCCAGGTTTTACTCGATGGAAAGCGGGTCGTGCCTGGCGAGAACGCAGTTTTCCGTCAAGTGTTGGGATATGTTCCCGAGGAGCCGTGTCTCTACACGCAGTTGACCGGTCCCGAGTATTTGCGGCTTATTGGCCGCCTTCATTCCATCCCACGCACGTCACTCGAGAATAAAATTGCCGGTTTTATTGAGTTGTTTTTATTGACGGACGCACGCCACGAGCTGCTCCTCAACTACTCCAAGGGGATGCGGCAAAAAATCCTGCTGTCAGCGGCCTTATTACACAATCCGCAAGTGCTGGTGTTGGACGAACCATTTTCCGGACTGGATGTGAGCGCGGCGCTGGTCCTTCGCAACCTGCTTCAAGTCCTGGCTCGTGAGGGCAAAGCGATCCTCTACAGCTCACACGTTTTGGAGGTTGTAGAGAAGGTCTGTTCAGAGGTACTGATCCTGCACAAAGGCCGCGTGGTGGCTTATGACACGATAGAGAATCTTCGCGCACTGCAGGCAAGCCCGTCGCTCGAATCGGTGTTCTCGCAGCTGGCAGTTCCGGAGGATACGTCGGCGATTGCAGAGAAGGTACTTGCAGTCATGAATGCTGGGTGAGGAACGCTGTGAGGATTCGGCCATGGCTCGCAAAAACACATAGCAAACAGTCCGAATTAGTCCGCCATTTCTTCTCACAGCAGCTCTCTTCCCAGCTCACTTCTTCGGACCAGGCTCAACGGTTTCTGGTTGCGATCTTCGTGGTACTTGCAGGCGTCGGTCCGCTTGTCGTTCGAATGTACATGCCGAAGTATGGATACCTGCAAAGCCTGCCCACGCCCGGTCTCTACCTAGCTGCGGTCCGTGCCGATCGGCTCTTCTTTGTTTCTCTTTCCATGACTGTGGTGGGATTCATTACCGCGCTTCATTGGGAAAACTTGTTTCCAGACCGTCTGGATTACCTGACCCTAAAACCCCTTCCCGTCCGCCTTTATCAGGTATTTATTGCCAGATTCTTGGCTGCGTTTACGATAGCCGCAGTCGTTGTTCTCGATCTGAATTTCAGCGCGAGCGTGCTGTTTCCGCTGCTCACATCGGGCAGGTGGCAGACTCCCGCTTTTGAATTTTCGTATGTCTTCGCTCATGCAGTGGCGACCATGGGCGCTGGGTTGTTTATATTCTTTGCGATCACTGCTGTTCAAGGATTTTGCCTGAATCTCTTTTCGCCTCGAGCCTTCGCCCGCCTATCAGAACCGATGCAGGCCTTCTTCGTTACCACGTTTGTTGCGGTCGGTCCCTATGTGATCGACATGCCAAATTGGTACGCGATGATTGCGGCGAGGCCGAATTGGATGTCCTTCTTCCCACCGGCTTGGTTTCTAGGTCTGTATGAGAAATTGCTGGGCACACATGAACTTTATTTTGTGAGACTGTCGAAGATCTCGGTGGGGGCAATGGCGGCGGGCATCGTAGGCGCGTTTGCGGCTTATTCCGTGACGTATCGCCGGTCCGCTGGTCGCGTCCTGGAAGAATCGCTAAGAATCCCCAACAGAGAATCGTCGCGAACCATAGGGGCTTTGAATGCGCTTTGCAACCTTCTCATTAGGGATCCACACGATCGCGCGGTATTCGATTTCTCAATTCGCATCTTGCAGCGAAACCGCCGCCATAGGCTTCTGGTTGGCTATACGGTTGGGGCCGCGCTGGTGGTTGCACTGGAAGCGGTGGCGCCGATCATAATCGCGAAGTTTCGCTCCGGAGAACCGTGGTACTCGTGGCAACTGGAATCAATCGCGGCGGCGCCGCTCATTGTAGGTGTGGTTCTAATCTCCGCTTTTCGCTATGTGTTTCAACTGCCAGCCGAGCTTCAGGCGAACTGGATATTCCGCATGGCGAACGGTCCAGGATTGCTCAACAGCGTCGAACGGTTGCTCGTCCTCTGCGGCGTGTTGCCCGCGGTGCTCGTGACTCTACCTGTCGAAGTGCTGCCGTTTGGCCGGTTCTTAACTTTCGCGCATGCCACTCTTTCAGCAGCGTTACTGCTCCTGTTCATTGAAATGGGTTTGCGGGAATGGCGCAAAATACCGTTCACCTGTTCTTACCTGCCTGGTCGGCGCAATCTTTGGGCGACAATTGGCGCTTACTTCATTGTATTTGCAGTCGCGATACCTGCCATGGCTCATTTCGAGGTATGGCTGCACCAACCATTTCTGCTTTTTGGCGTTGCCTCAGGCTTAAGCATCCTTTACTTGAAGCTCCGTTCTACCCGACGAAATCAATGGAAGATTGTGTCCGTTCTCTTCGACGAATCGGAAGAACCGCAGGTGGAAAGTCTTCGTTTGAGCCCTAACTAACCCCAGAATGAAGCGAAGAAGCCGCTACTTGCTACTTGATGTGGCAGGTCGCCAATCCGCGCTTTTCGAGATACTGCTGGTGGTAGTCCTCTGCCTCGTAGAAAGTGACCGCGGGAACGATCTGCGTCACAATTGGACGGCTGAATTGGCGTGACTCTTCGAGCGCTTGTTTGGAAGCGCGTGCCGCCTGCTCTTGCTCTGGCGAATGATAGAAAATCGCCGACCGGTATTGCGTGCCGAAGTCGGGGCCTTGCCGGTTCAATTGCGAGGGATCGTGGTTCTCCCAGAAAACATTGAGCAGGTCTCCGTAAGAAACTTTTGCCGGATCATATTCAACTTCAACGGCCTCGGCATGTCCGGTGCTGTCCGTGCAAACGTCTTTGTACGTTGGGTCCTTCAAATTCCCACCGATGTAACCAACGCGGGTAGCGGTCACGCCGGGAATCTGGCGGAACGTCGCTTCAACACCCCAAAAACATCCTGCAGCAAATGTAGCTTTGGCCATGCTCACCTCCCTAAAAATGCTTCACCGCCGAGATCGCAGAGTTCGCCGAGAAAAACTATCATCCTAACTTGGCTGGTCGCGGGATCTCAGCGGTAACTACTTCGCCCTACCTATTCGATGCCCAAGAGCTGAGAAAGTAGCGTCATGCAACCATTGCGCCCGTCAGCTCAGCAATCCTGGCGACTTCATGTTCGGCGCACCAGCGACCTAATTCGGCGGCGATCTTTTCGGTCGCCCGCGGGTCCCAGTAGCTGGCCGTGCCAACTTGAACCGCGGCGGCGCCTGCCAACATGAATTCAATCACGTCTGCCGCCGTCGAAATTCCGCCTATGCCGATCACTGGAATCTGTACGGACTTTGAGGCCTCATAAACCATGCGCACAGCAATGGGTTTGATGGCGGGACCTGAGAGCCCTGCGGACACATTTGCGATGCGAGGGGTACGTGTCTTGATGTCAATGGCCATGGCCACGAAGGTATTTACCAGAGATACCGCATCCGCGCCGGCCTCTTGCGCAATATGGGCCATCTGGCCGATGCTGGTGACGTTCGGCGACAGCTTGACGATCAGCGGCCGCTGCGAGAACCGTCTTGCGCTCGTGACTAATTCATCCAGCAATCGTGGATCGCTGCCGAACTGGATCCCACCATGCTGCGTGTTCGGGCACGAAACATTGAGCTCATAAGCTGCAATTCCCTCGCCCGTGTTCAGAATCTCGATCGTGTGTTCGTAGTCTTCGCGGGTGTAACCAAATACGTTCGCAATGACGACCGCATTCTTTATTTCGCGCAGGCGGGGTAGCTTTTCTTCCACGAACCCTCGAGCGCCAATGTTCTGCAGTCCAATCGCGTTCAGCATTCCGGCCGCGGTTTCGTACAAACGCGGTGGCGGATTTCCGATCATCGGCTCTTTGGATAATCCCTTGACGACAAAACCGCCGAGACGGTCTAGATGCACTACATCCTCAAACTCGATCCCATAGCCGAAGGTGCCGCTGGCGCCGATGACCGGGTTCTTCAGTTGAATTCCAGCCAGGCTGACAGACAAGTCGGGAGTCATTGTGCCGTCCCGTCCTCGCGAGCGTCCAATTGAAAGCCCATTGCGATGCTAGTGTACACGCGTGCTCCGAATAGAATCTGGAAGGAGGCCGCTCTGAAAAAGCGCTTTCTTATTGTCTCGCTGCTATACGCGGGACTCCTGATTGCTCTCTGGTTTGGATTTCGCCGGTCGCCGCTCGCTGCTTCGCTTGACGGCAACTTTTCGCGAGCGTTTGCCAGTTTTGCAATTTTGCTTGCTCCGCTGTGGTTCATGGGCTTCGATACCACAGACCTGCTGAGACGATTGCCGAGGCCGGCCCAGGTCGCAATAGCGACGTTGTTCGCTCTTCCGTACTTTGTGTTCAATGCCGGGACCGCTGCCTTTGGGTGGCAATTTGCAGCCATCATGATCGCGCTTCCGGTGGTCCTCTCCGCAATTGTCGCAGTGCCGGGCGTGCTCGGCCGCATGCATTGGCGCGATGGAATTGTTATCGCCGCGATTACCGTTACTTATTTTCTGAAGCTATTGTCGCCAGCTTGGGGCGGCCTGACCTTTTTTCCCAAGTTGTTCCTGGCGGACATTGTCTTGTATTGCTTTCTAGTGGTTCGGGCACTCGAAGGGACAGGTTATTCCCTGGTTCCGACGGGATCGGCGGTATGGACGGGCATGCGCGAACTGGTTTTCTATGTCCCCCTCGCGATTGTGGCCGGGGAATCCGTGGGTTTCATCCATTTTCATCCAGCGGCCGACGACCTGGACAGGGTAATTGGCGCAGTGTTGCTTACATTCCTACTCATTGCCATCCCCGAAGAACTTTTCTTTCGCTCGATACTGCAGAATATACTTGAAAGTCGCTTTGGCCGCAGGCCAGCGCTCCTTTTAGCTGCTGCTATTTTTGGTCTCTCACACTTTAATCATGGCCCAGGGTTCAACTGGAAATATGTGCTGCTCGCCAGTGTTGCTGGAATCTTTTACGGCCGTGCGTGGCGCGCAAACCGTCAAATATTTGCCTCCGTTGTGACCCATACTGCCGTGGACGTCGTGTGGTTGCTCTGGTTTCGATAATGATTGCTCGCGTGCAAAGCCAGCGTATTTTCATTACATTATTCTTCACATGCTCGATTTGAGTTTCGTTCGTGACAACCTGCCGAAGATCGAGGAGATGCTGCGCAACCGTGGCATGGATCCCCGTGTCGTATTGAAAGATTTTCACGAGGTGGACGCGCAACGCCGACAGGCAATCAATTCCGCCGAAACCCTCCGCGCCGAACGCAATCGGCTTTCTGGGCTGATTCCGGGAATGAAGAAATCAGGTCAGGACCCAAGCGACCTGGTCGCGCAGACGAAAGACATGCGGGGACAAATTCAGGATCTGGAGAAGGCCGCGGAAGAGTATGACACGCGCCTGACCGACGTTTTGGTTGGAATTCCCAATCTGCCGCATTCTTCGGTGCCGGTCGGAAAATCGTCTGAAGATAACGTAGAGGTAAGGCGCTGGGGAGCGCCAACTACATTTGATTTCGCTCCCAAGCCGCACTGGGAGCTCGGAGAGCAGCTCGGAATACTTGATCTGGAACGCGCGGCGAAAATTTCGGGCGCAAGATTTGCCGTTTATTGGGACACTGGTGCGAAGTTAGAGCGCGCCCTGGCGAATTTCATGCTCGATGTTCACACTCGCGAGCACGGCTATATCGAGGTCCTCCCGCCCTTCATGGTGAATTCGGAATCCATGTACGGGACCGGACAGCTTCCCAAGTTTGCCTCCGATCTCTTCCGGGTTCCGCATGGAGAGAAGGAGTTGTGGCTGGTTCCGACGGCTGAGGTCCCGGTTACGAATCTGTACCGGGATGAACTGCTCGATGCCGGCCGTCTGCCCATTTCGCTTACTGCATATACTCCCTGCTTTCGCAGTGAGGCGGGCTCTTACGGGAAGGATGTGCGCGGCATCATTCGCCAGCATCAGTTTCAAAAAGTCGAGCTGGTGAAATTCTCGCGGCCGGACAATTCTTACGATCAACTCGAAAAGCTTACGCATGATGCCCAAGAAATCTTGCAAAAATTGGGCCTACATTATCGGGTGATGACCCTGTGCACGGCGGATATGAGCTTCTCGTCGGCAAAGACTTACGATCTCGAGGTTTGGCTTCCCGGGCAGCAGCTGTTTCGTGAGATTTCGTCCTGCTCGAATTTTGAGGCGTTCCAGGCACGCCGTGCGAACATTCGGTTCAGACGTGAAGGCAAGGCAAAGTCGGAATTCGTGCACACGTTGAACGGAAGCGGCCTCGCTATCGGTCGCACCTGGGTAGCGATTGTCGAAACCTACCAGCAGCCAGATGGTAGTGTCCTGGTTCCCGAGGTTCTGCGACCGTACATGGGAATCGATCGCATTACTCCGCGAAGGCTGTGAAAAGCAACTCTCAGTGGCAAAAAGCGATCTACACTGTGCACTGCCGTTCGCAGCTTTGCATTAACACTCGCCTGCCTCCAGTGTTTACAATGCTCTTTTGTTAATAGAGGACAGCAAAATCAAACTCGACAATGCACATCTGAATACCGCATCCACTCACGCGCCGTCGGTTTCGGTCAGTCCCTTGTGGCGCACGATCAAGAGTTTCATTTTCTGGTCTCACGAGCGCGGTACGATCCAATATGACGTGATGGTAACGCTCATACTGCTATTCGTTTTTCTTTCACCATTGTGGATCAGCTTCAATGATCGTCCGGTCCAACGGAACCCACACTCTTCGGGGGTGGTGGTTTATCCCGATGGCAACGGAGAATTTATCTATCAGGTTGAGGGCAAGGCAGTTCACGAGGGAAGTGACTCGGCAATCCGCGCTAGTTTGTTGACGATTATCGAGCCCATCTCAGGGAGCGTCAGCATCTCACGTTATGAGACCATCACCGACAAGAAGGGCCAGGTTGTGGCGTACAAAGTCTGGGTGCAAAGAGAATAGGCATACGCATTCGACCAGGGACAATTGGCGGAAGGAGCCGGTGAGACTCATGTCCACACTGTCATGTCTGGCACTAGTTGCGTCGGTAGCGCTCGCGACAACATCCGGTGAACTTGAGACGGTCCTCAAGCAAATGGATGATTCCGCAGCAAAATTTCGAACCACCGAAGCAAGCTTCACCTGGACGCAGTACAACAAAGTGATTGACGATGTCACAGAGACGCAAGAAGGAAAGATCTACTTCAGGCGGGCCGGCGACGAAACCCAGATGGCCGCTGAGATCATGCAGCCGAGCATGAAACTCGTGATTTTCTCCGACGGAAAGATCCAGATATACCAGCCCCGGCTTGACCAGGTGGACATTTATGACGCCGGTGCCCACCGCGAAGAGTTTGAGAGCTTTCTAGTTTTGGGGTTTGGTGGTAGTGGTAAGGACATGTTGAGGTCCTTTGATGTCAAATACGAAGGAACCGAAAAAATTGATGGCATAGAGACCGCCAAGCTCGATCTCACGCCCAAGTCTGAAAAGGTCAGACAACATTTTGACCATATCCTCCTGTGGATCGATCCCCAGAAAGGATTGTCGCTGCAGCAGAAGCTATTTGAGACTAGCGGCGATTACCGCCTGGCCAAGTATTCCGGCATTCAGCTGAATCAAAAAATTTCGGAAGATAAGTTCAAATTGAAGATCTCGGGCAAGACGAAGACGCTAACTCACTGATTCCAAAATGACTTACTGAAAGTCATCGCAAAACTTTTCAGCTGCAAAACCAATCCTCGAGCGTTATACTCGAAAACGCCATCCTAAACTGAGTTGAAAATACTAAATTTCTGATTCCAACGTTGGAGCCACATGGCTAAGGTTTTTACTATTCCGGTTCCTCCCGATGTCAGCCGCAAGAAGACGCGTGAACGGACTTCCGATCCGCGTTATGTTGACGGGCAGCGGCTTCTAGTGGAGGCAATGAGATACCTTGCGCAGGCCGATCCCATCACCAACCGGCATGCAATTGCATTTCTTTCGGAGCACGTGCGAACGCGATTCCGAATGACCGATTCGCCGCTAAGTTAGTTTCCTTCTCGGGACGAATGTCGCCGCTGCGAGCACGATGATGACTGGGTACATTTCCAACGTGTACCGTGGCTCCGGATTCTCGAGCGTTCCCAGAAATACCGAGCGCAAAATGACGAACAGAACGAGCAGTCCCACGGTTGGATCGGCACGAAACCTCATCCAGCCGGCAATTGCGCAAAGCAAATAAGCAAGATTGATTGCGCCGAATCCGACTGCAAGGGCCGACCACTTCGGCTCATCATTGAATTCCCACCAGCGACTGTCGCATGGCAGCATCTCGGTTCGCGGTCGCAGCCACATATCCAGGATTCGCAACACCGGAAGCTCGATATAGTAGCGCACCGGATGTGCTTGGACCCGCCGCTCTGCGATCGCTTCGAAGCTGGAATCGAGCGCTGGGGAGACATGCAGGAGATTGTTGTAATCTTCGATCACGCGTTCTGTTTCCTCTCGCTGCTGCGGAGTATCGAATGCGCGGGGCGGTAATGTGGCGAGATCAATCTTGCCGCCCGGCACCGCCCAATAAATCTCTTCGACTGAGACGTAGTCGGCAATCCACGATTTGGTCCAGTCATTGAATCCCATGGGGACGAATTCGTTTTCTTCGTTAGCGTAGCGGGGAGCCAGGGGCTGAAAACGATGAAATACGCGCCAGTTGCGGAGTGTCCAGGGGCAGAGTGGCAGGATTGCGACTGCCAGCAAGAGGATGGCAGACTGAAGCCGCGGCTCACGAACCGTTGCATGCCGGTTCCGGATAAATACGGCGATTACGTAAATCTCGACTGCAATCACGAGCAACGCTCCGTCTGGACGCAGGAGCATTGCGGCCCCACATGCCGCTCCACAGGCGGCCCATGAGCCTTTGCGCTGGTTCGATAACGCGTTTATAGCGAGATTCAACGCCAGCACCGTGAAGAAGACTTCGAACGTCTCCGTCAATGCTGCTGCTGAGTAATCGGCAAGGAATGGACACAGGGCTGCAAGCAGGAATGCAATTTTTGAAGCCTTGGGACCGAACACCCTCCGCGCGATATCAGCACAAAGAAAGCAAGTCCCAAGATCCACCAATACCTGGCCAACCAAAACCGCCCGATAATGGTCTATGCCGAATATGGAGAAAATCAATGCAATGAAGGCCGGGTAACCAGGCAGTCGGATATAGGTTGGCGAGATTTCGCCGGGTCCGCCCAAGCCATAGATGCCATGCTGTAGCCAGTTTTTTGCGATCTCGCCATAAATGAAAGAATCGGTGACAACCGCGGGGAAGCGCAGAAGAAAGACCAAGCGCAGACCGAGAGCGGCGAGCGAGACGATGACAAAGAAGCGTAGGTTCCTGCGGACCAGTTCCCGCACACTGGGACTATACCGCGTTTGCCGGAACTGCTGGTCTTATAACGGCAACGCCGATTGATTCTCCCCACCCCTCCCGCTAGGATGGGATTGGTCTAGGTGGCCATGGCGCATCCTGTTTTTTACGACCCGAGGCGGGCCCGCTGGAAACGGCTCCGAACTGTGTTTGATGTGGCTGGCATCATTGTCGGCACGGTCGTGATCGTCTTCATTTATGCCGCGTTGCGGAGCGAACCCCTCCAAAAACCTCTCCTTGAATTCCAGAAACACCCCTACCATGCGCTAAAGGAGACTGAGAAGGAGAAAGCCATAGAACGGCGCAAGCAGCTTGTGCGCCGAAGCCACCGGCGTACTGGCATGGCCCCTTCTCAGGTAGAACTCAACACCGATGAAGGCATCCGGGGGGCGTTTTATGTTCCGTGGGACGCCGCTAGTTTTTCTTCTCTGCGCGAGTACGCCCGCCAGATTGACCTGCTCTATCCGGAGTGGCTGCACGTCCTTACTCCGGACGGACGGCTGCAAAGCGTAGACGAGCAAACTGCCAAGCTATTCGATGTCGTTCAAAACGGAGTTGTTCACCCGGTGGACGATAAGGTCATGCCGTTCTTGAAGTCAGAGGACACTGGCACGGAAGTATTCCCGCTCGTGAATAATTCGACCGGCACGAGTTGGATTGATATTTCAACTTTCCTCAATGACCCAGATGCGCACTCCCAATTTAGGCAGGAGATTGCAGCATTTCTCGCTACTGACAAGTTCCGCGGCCTAATGGTCGATTTTGAGGACATTCCTACGAAGGCCCAAACTGGCTTTGTCGATCTTCTAAGCGAACTCTCGCAGGACCTCCATTCAAAGGGACAGAAACTATACGTCAGTGTGCCTGCAAACAGTCCCGATTTCCCCTACTCCTCGGTCGCGAACGCAAGCGACGGAGTGGTCCTGATGAACTACGACGAGCACTACTCCGGAACGGGTGGCACGGCGGGCCCAGTTGCTTCGCAGGATTGGTTCAGCGATAACCTCACCGAAGCCAAGAAAGTAGTCCCGCTCGACAAACTGATCTGCGCGATCGCTAATTACGGCTATGACTGGGAGCGGCGCCCGAAGAAAGGAAGAACCCCTGCTGCGGACGTCGGCAGAATCCAGACCGTACAGGTCGCATGGCTGGCAGCGCGAGACTCGGAAGCCGATGTCACGTTCGACGGCGATAGCCTCAACCCGCATGTTGTCTATCTCGACGAACGCAATGTTCAACATGACATCTGGTTCCTGGACGGTGTAAGCGCCTTGAACCAGATGCGCGCTGCGCGGCAACTTGGCGTCCGCACTTTCGCATTGTGGCGTCTTGGGTCGGAAGACCGTTCGTTATGGAAGATATGGGATTCCCCGCTTGATACCGTGGCTCCTTCCCTCTTGAGCGATGTGCCGCCAGGCCAGGACGTGGACATGGAAGGCAATGGGGAGATCCTCAACCTTGAGGCGACTCCACAAAACGGAAGCCGTACTGTTCAGGTGGATTACTCAACTGGCCTGATCACCGAGGAAACGATGGACTCGCTCCCAGAGCCGTATCGGCTGGGCCGCTATGGTGCCAGCGCGGATCAGGTAGTGATCACCTTCGACGACGGCCCCGACCCGCAGTGGACACCGCAAATCCTCGACATCCTGAAGAACAAGAATGCGAAGGCCACCTTCTTTCTGATCGGCAACCAAGCCGACAGATTTTCTTCCATCACCTCGCGCATTTTCAAGGAAGGCTATGAGATCGGCAATCACACGTTCACCCACCCAGACATAAGCGAGCTTTCAGATCGTTTCGTACGCTTAGAGTTGAATCTTACCGAGCGCCTCTTCGCCAGCCGGTTACGCACTCGCACTGTACTTTTCCGGCCTCCATATTCCGTGGATGCGGAACCAGACACCGAAGACCAAGTGCGGCCCCTGGAAATTTCCGAAAGCATGGGCTATTTGGCGATCGGAGACAAGATTGACCCAAACGACTGGCGTGAGACTCCGCATCAGCACGTCAGCGCAGAAGAAATCGCCGCCTCAGTGCGTGACCACCTTCCGCCCTGCTCCCCGACAGATCGAAAATGCGGCAACATTATCCTTCTGCACGATGGCGGAGGAGACCGCCGCGAAACCGTCCGGGCGCTGCCCACGATCATTGATGCAATCCGTGCCAAGAGGCTGCAAATTGTCTCGGTCGGTGATTTGCTGCACAAGAACCGGTCGGAGATTATGTCTCCGATTCCAACCAGCGAGCTCTGGTCTGCGTGGCTGACATTATTGGGTTTCTGGATGTACAGCGCCGTCCAGAAGTTGATCGTCCTAGTTTTTTTCCTTGGCGATCTGCTGATGACCGGACGGCTACTGTCTATCGGCGCATTAGCAATTTACGACCGCGCTTTCCCCAAACGTTTTGCTGGCCATCTTGGCGAATTCACTCCCAAAATTGCAGTTCTGATTCCGGCATACAACGAAGAGAAGGTGATCGAGCGCACAATCCGCGCGGCATTGCGGTCCAGTTATCGCAACCTTCGAGTCATTGTGATTGATGATGGGTCTCAAGACGGTACGCTAAGAGCTGCTAGGGCGGGTTTCGCACGGGAAGAAGCCGCCGGACGATTACTGGTCGTGGCTAAGCCAAATTCCGGGAAAGCAGATGCTTTGAACTTCGGACTGCAACATTTGCGGAGAGACGAGGAAATCTTTGTCGGCATTGACGCCGACACGGTAATTGCACGCGACGCGGTGGGTCTCCTGGTGCCGCATTTTCACGATTTAAAGGTGGGAGCGGTTGCGGGCAATGCCAAAGTAGGCAATCGCGTCAACCTGTGGACGCGCTGGCAGGCCCTCGAATACATCACGAGCCAGAACTTCGAGCGTCGAGCTTTGAACACAATGGGCGCAGTCAGTGTTGTGCCCGGGGCGATCGGCGCTTGGCGTGTCTCGGCCGTGCGCGATGCCGGAGCATTTCATACTGACACCGTCGCCGAGGACGCCGACTTGACCATGGCACTGCTCCGCCGCGGGTACCGCGTGGAATACGAGGATCGCGCGCTCGCATATACCGAGGCGCCGGTCAACGCCAGCGGACTCATGCGGCAGCGGTTTCGCTGGTCATTTGGAATTCTGCAAGCCATCTATAAACATCGCGCCACCTTTGCCCGCAAAGGGACCCTTGGCTGGGTTGCGTTGCCTAACATTGTGGTTTTCCAGATTCTCTTGCCCCTGGTGTCACCCTTCATTGATCTCATGTTCACGGGGGGAGCGATCTGGTACTTCGTGGAAAAACACTATCATCCTGAATCGGCTGATCCGGCGAGTTTCCAGCGTCTGGTAATCTTCTTCTTGACGTTTCTGGTCATAGACTTCATTACTTCCGCAATCGCATTTGCGCTGGAACGCAGCACGCCGGATACGCGGGAAGACTCGTGGCTGCTGAGCCAAGTCTGGCTGCAAAGGTTCGCCTACCGGCAATTGTTTTCCTGGGTGCTGTTCAAGACGGTTAAACGCGCTGCTGAAGGTGAGCCCTTTGCGTGGGATAAGCTGGAACGCACGGCAGCTGTGACCTACCGCGAGTCAGAAGATTCGGTCCACGTTCCCTAATTAGTTGAGATTCGAGCATCACGACCGCCGTGTGATTCCATGAGATAATTCGGCGCGATGTTTACACGCTGGCTCGCTCTCTGCACAATTCTCGTTTTCCTAGCTCCCAATTTATGTGCCTCTGATACGGCAGCGCCACAAATATTGCGCTTTGCGGTTGTGATCAACGGCCGCACAGGTGGCAGCGAAGTGGACACCTTCGGTCCCAACGGTCAGTTAGATTCCACGTTCGAGTTCAACGATCGGGGCAGGGGGCCAAAGGTCACGTCCCATTACGCGGTTAGCGCGAATGGTTTGTTGTCGTACGTGGATATTACTGGCAACGACTACCTCAAGGCTCCTGTTGACGAACACTTCGCCGTCGAGAATGGAGTATCGCATTGGAAGAGCACTTCCGAGAACGGGCAGACTGCGGGCCCTGGATTTTATATCAGCAACAACGGCCCACCGATAGAGGGGGCGCTGCTCGTGGCCGCCCTTTTGAAGGCGAAAGGATCTCCTATAAGGCTGTTTCCCTCCGGTGAAGCGCGGCTGGAGCGGATCGCGGATGTGGCTTTAGAGAGTCACGGCAAGAAAGTACACGTGGCCGATTATGCGATCACGGGGCTTTCGTTCGAGCCGCAGACTATTTGGCTTGACGATGACCAGCACTTTTTCGCTATTCCAGGCAAATGGTTTGCTTTCGTGCGAGAGGGATGGGAGGGCACGAATGAGCAGTTGTACGCTCTCGACCGATCGGCAGAGGACGCGCGCAACGCGCGTTTGGCTAGGGAATTGGCGCACCGTCCTGCGAAACCAGTTGCAGTGGAACATGTCCGTCTATTTGACTCCGAACAAGCCGTTACTCGCGAGGACCAGACAGTAATAGTTGATGGCGATCGCATTATCGCGGTCGGACCCTCATCCACCATCGTTCCTCCATCCAATGCCCAACACGTAGACGGGAAGGGCAATACTTTGGTCCCGGGACTTTTTGATATGCACGCTCATCTTGAGGCAGTGCAGGGACCGCTGAACATCGCAAGTGGAGTGACCAGTGCTCGCGACATGGGCAACGATATTGATGAATTAAGGCACTTGCAGGAGCAATGGGACCAAGGTACCGCGATAGGCCCACGCGTCTGGAAGGCAGGCCTGATTGATGGGCGCGGCCCATTTCAGGCGCCAACGGGAGCATATGCAGACACTTCGGAAGAAGCCCACGCTGCAGTCACTCGGTACGCGGACCTTGGATATGTTCAAATCAAGCTCTACAGTTCGCTGCATCCGGAACTGGTTCCAGAAATTGTGAAGACCGCACACGCACGGGGACTGCGAGTTAGTGGACATATTCCCAATGGAATGACGGCAAGTCAGTTTGTGCAGGTGGGCGCGGATGAAGTGCAGCACATCAATTTCATCTTCCTCAATTTCCTGGCTTCGCAAGTCAAAGATACCCGTACTCCGGAGCGTTTCACCGCCGTGGGTGCGAACGCTGCGAAACTGGATTTGAATGCGAAAGAAGTGGACGACTTTGTAGAGTTGCTGCGGCAACATCACACAGTTGTTGATGTCACACTGGCCACATTTGAAGGAATGTTTACCGGACGCCCGGGAAAGATTTCACCCGACTATGGCTCAATTCTGGACCGGCTTCCTGCCCAGGTTCAGCGGCAAGCCTATACAGGCGGGCTTGCGGTGACCTCCGAGAATGATCAGTTGTACAAAGACTCTTACGAGGCAATGCTGCGTATGACAAAACGGTTATACGACGCGGGTATTCCGATATTAGCCGGAACCGATGCCACTCCAGGAATCATGCTGCACCGCGAACTAGAGCTCGAGGTCAGGGCGGGAATTCCGGCTGCCAAAGCGCTTCAAATTGCCACGTTCAATGCCGCTCAACTGCTGAAACAAAATGAACTCGGCTCCATTGCGCCCGGAAAACTAGCAGATCTTGTCCTAGTGGAAGGGAACCCGGCGGAGAATATCAGCGACATCCGGCGGTGCCTGGTCGTGATGAAGAACGGCGTGCTATACGACAGCGCGGAGGTTTATCGAGCTGTCGGGATTACCGCCTTTCAACCTAACTAGTCGTTTTACTCGCTGATTCCGCTCATGGCTCGCACCATCATCGAACCATTTCGCATCAAGAGCGTCGAACCCATACGCTGGACCACGCGCGAGCAACGGAAAGTGCTGCTGCGGGCAGCTCATTACAACCTGTTTCTGCTTCCTGCCGCGGACGTACTAATTGATCTGCTCACCGATTCCGGCACCGGCGCCATGTCCACCCATCAGTGGGCGGCCGTGATGGAGGGAGATGAAAGCTATGCCGGCAGCAAGAGCTTTGATCGCTTCCGCGCCTCCATCCAGGATATTTTCGGATACCGGCATGTAATCCCAGCCCATCAGGGCCGCGCCGCCGAGCGGATTCTGTTCGGCGTGACTTGCAAGAAAGGTGACGTTGTTCCTAACAATACGCACTTCGATACGACGCGAGCGAATGTGGAGTTCGTCGGAGCCGAAGCGGTTGACCTGGTGATCCCAGAGGGCCGGCAGCCGGCAAACCGACATCCCTTCAAAGGCAATATGGACATTGCGGCGTTGCGCGAACTTATCGCGCGTGTCGGGTCCGAGCGGGTCCCATTGGTGATGCTGACCGTAACGAATAATTCGGGCGGTGGGCAGCCGGTGTCAATGGAGAACGCGCGGCAGGTGAGTGCGGTTTGCCGCGAGCATCGGATCCCACTCTATTTCGATGCGTGCCGCTTCGCGGAAAATTCGTACTTCATAAAGCTGCGAGAGTCAGGCTATGAATCAAAAACTCCGAAACAGATTGCGCAGGAAATGTTTGGCTATGGAGACGGATGCACCATGTCCGCGAAGAAAGACGGCATGGCGAACATCGGAGGTTTTCTCTGCACGAACGATGATTTGCTGGCGCAGCAGCAAAAAGACTTGCTCATTCTGACCGAAGGCTATCCCACTTATGGAGGGCTGGCTGGCCGTGACCTGGAAGCAATCGCCGTGGGAGTGCAGGAAGCGCTCGAAGAAGACTACCTGCGCTATCGGATTGCCTCAACGGCTTACTTGGGCAATCACATCTCTGAGCAGGGCGTGCCAATTGTTCAACCTCCAGGCGGGCACGCGATCTATCTCGACGCACGCGCGTTCCTGCCCCACATCCCACGCGACCAGTTTCCGGGAGTGGCGCTCGCGGCAGAACTCTACTTGGAGGGCGGCATTCGATCGGTGGAGATTGGCAGCCTGATGTTTGGCTCAGCGGCCAAAATGGATCTCGTACGCTTGGCGATACCGCGACGCGTTTATACGCAGAGCCACGTTGACTATGTGGTCGAGGTGATTCTGGAAGTCTGGCGAAAACGAGATTCGATTCGCGGCCTCAGGTTGGTTTACGAAGCGCCATTCCTGCGGCATTTTACGGCAAAGCTAGAACCTGTGACTGCAAAAGCATGAGACTTGCGCGGAGTCAGGCTGCTCGACGGTACACAATCACGGGCTGATTCTTTTCGGGACGCACCATTGCGGCATAGATCTCGGCCAGTTCGCCGACAACCTTGTCCCACTGGTAATTCTGCCCCACCCGTTCTTGGGCTCTGGAGGCCGCTTCGGCGCGCAGGCGGCCGTCGCACAGCAGAAGAGTCAACATTCGTTCCAGTTCAAGCACATCACCGCGCCTGAAAGTGAATCCTGTCTCTTCAATGGCCTCCACGTTCTCCGGAGTATCGCTGGCCTAGACGCATACGCCGGCGCCCATGGCATCCAGCAATGCGAGCGATAGTCCTTCCAGGTCGGATGGTAGGACGAAGAAAGCAGCATTGCTGAGCACCTCGGCAAGCGCGTCACCGGAGAGCCAGTCGAGAAACAGGACCCGATCACTCGCGTGCTTGCGCAGATTGGCAGCGTAATCGTCAGTGTGACTCGATCCACCTGCAAGAACAAGTTTGAATGAGGTGTCAATCTTGTTGAAGGCTTCGATCAGCAGATTGCAATTCTTCTCCCGCGAGAACCTGCCAAGAAAAAGAACGTAGCCATCGGACGAAAGGCCTAGACGATGCAAGTGGGTATCGCCGCGAGGTTCGCGAATCTCGGTTCCGTTCGGCACGAGCAGCGTGTGCTTCGCATGACGCGACTGATAGCGATCTTGCAGCACCCGAGATACAACGATGGTCTGGTTCGGAAATCGTGCTGAGGTCCATTCGCCTATCTTCAGAAATCTGTTTGACAGCCAGCCCCATTTTTTCCTTTGCCAATCCAAGCCCTGAACAGTAACGACGGCCTTCTTTCCGAACAGCCGCGGAAAAATCGAAAATAGCGATGGTCCCAGGCAGTGGTAATGCACGATGTCATAGTTGCTAAAGCATGCATGAATAGTGCTCAACAGCGTGTGGATGAACGTATCGAGATGCTTGGATCGGATGGTTGGCAAGCGTACGATCCGGACCCCGTCGCGCTCTCGGCGCATTCCGGGTTCCCTGATATGACGGCGCTTCGCACACTGCATCTGACCCATCGGAAATTCCCAAAATCTGCTTGATGGAAACTGAGAGCCGTGAGGTGACGGTGCAGGCCTTCCGCTCGGCAGCACGTGGTCTTTTCTCGCTGGCTGATTCGTCATTTCAACTATTTTGCGAATGCATTGAGCGAGTCCATCGCGGAGAGATCTTTGCCACAACCGAACAGCTGAATTACCTTCTCGAGTCAGTTTGCCAGGTGCCGTCATTGCGAGTCGTGGGCGCGAGCGGGGAAAAATTGCTGACCTCTCGCGAGGAGCAGGTTGTGGCATTAGTGACTGATGGGTTGAGCAATCGCGATGTTGCCACCGAACTTGGACTCAGCCAGCACACGGTCAAAAAGTATCTTTTCCGGATTTTCGAAAAAACTCGGCATTTCCAGCCGGGTCGAACTGGTGCTCTATGCACTGCATCACGGAGCACCCTAGCAGTTGCAGTGGATCGTCGGCGGGTCTAAGCGACCTTTGTTGCATGTTTACGCCTGTCATACAATGGCAGTGCCTTGCCACTGGCCAAACGCAAAACTGTTGTGAGCGCAGGTCTACTCTGCATTGCGCTGACGCTGGTCATCCTTTTCACCAGCCCCGCAGCTTTTCGAAGCCCGGTCGCGGTGATCGTGATGGCGCTGATCGGGACCGCTGCGGTCCTCTTGCAAGTTCGTCTGCGTGATAATCAGCCGTCGCATTCGCGACCACCGTTGTGGCTAAATCTGATCGGGATTCTGTTTGCTGCGGCCGCTCTGTTCCCGTCAGCGTTTCACGTGGGGCCACGACTTGTACAGGCAATGGTTCTCGGCGCAGTCGGGAGCTTTGCGATTAGCAGCGCGATGATTCTCCACTCCTTCCGCAGGCGATCGCCAAAACCGGAATGAACTCACCGCAACCAGAAATCAATGTCCGCAACCAGGAAAAGCAGGCCGCAGCGCGGGCTGCTGCTGGGAAGCGGGCCAGATTGTCGGCCTTGGATCGGGCTCAACCGCCGCACACTTTTTGCGATTCCTGGCAGAACGCGTTCGCCGGGGACTCAAGATTGTGGGAATACCGACCTCGCAGGCGACCAAGGAGTTGGCCAAGCAGCTTGGAATTCCGCTGACCACGCTCTAAGCACATCCTGAGGTTGACATTGATATTGACGGCGCTGACGAAATTGATCCGCAACTCAATTTGATCAAAGGGGGCGGCGGTGCTTTCCTTCGCGAAAAAATTGTGGCGTCGGTCGCGCGCCGCTTTGTTGTGATCGGAGATTCGGCGAAGCAGGTCGCAAAGCTCGGAAAGTTCCCGCTGCCTTTGGAAGTCATACCCCTCGCACAAATGTTGATTGCGAATCGAATCCAAATGCTGGGCGCGAAGGTCGCCTTGCGCCGCAGCGCTGACGGTAATGCCTACGTCACCGATGAAGGGCATCACATCCTAGACTGCACGTTCGGCGAAATTGACGATGCCCCGGCGCTCGCGCAAAAGCTGCGTGCAATCCCCGGCGTGGTCGAGCACGGCCTGTTCATTGGAATGGCCGAGATGGCACTGGTGGGTAGGGACGGCGATGTGGTTCGGCTCAGGCGCTGAATGACACAATTGCGCCAGTTCGCTCTCTATGCCTTTATGTCGCGAGTCTATCCCAGGAGTCGATGGAGTACGTTTCTGATGCCCAGGGCGGAGGCCGCGGCAAGAATTGGCCTGACCACACCCAGTCCCCATAGAATTCTGCGATTCTGGGGTATCCAGCGTGCAAGCGCGACAAAAACAATTAGCAGCGTCGGAATTGCGAACCTTGCAAAGTTGCTGCGAGCGAATACGGGATAGTTGTAGAAAAAAACCAGGACCAAATATGGAACCGCGAACAGAACCTCCACTGGATTGTCTCGGGCGTAGTTTCGAAATTGTGGATTGAGGAACATGGCCATTGCTCCTGCTAGCACCAGCCCGATCCAGGCAAAATCTAAGACCAAATTTGTTCACGGTGCCGGGTATAGGATGGTCCCCTTGACGATTGCATAGAACGGAATGCCGAAAAGTGGAGTGTGAGGTCCTTGGTAGCTATGAACCGTGGCCAGGGGTCGCCAAAATACCGCGTCAAAGGCAGCATGTAAAGAACCCCAACGACAACCGCAATAAGCACCGTACCCGCGAGCTCCGGTATTCGTGCCGGTACAGTAAGACGACGCCAATCCCGATCAGACAGAAGATGCTGAGCGGACGGACAATTGTGCTAAGAGACGCCAGCAGAGCGGCAAGAAGATAGCGGTCTCGGCGTACTGCGAGAAATGCGCCAAAAATCAATGCTACTGCCAGTGGTTCCGAGCCTCCCAGGAACGAACGCTGCATCCAATCGAAGTTGAGCACGGCAAAGAGTCCGGCCACCCATCCTCCCCAGAGCCGATAGGAGAATGCGGCACTCAGGAATGAGGAAGCAAACGAGATCAGTAGAAGAGAACTCTGATCGGAAATCGTTGTTACCCCGGAGGCTGCCGCCATGGCGTACGGATATCCCCAGAACTGTTTGATTTGAAGGCCATGGAAATTCCAATGTCGAATGGCTGACGTAATGTCAGTGTAGGCCGAACTGTCTCCGAAGTGGTACTCCGTCGAGTGATAGTCGCCAAAAGCCAGAATAGTGCCGACAAACAGCAGTCCTGTCAGCAATGTGAGCAACGCGACTTCGCGAGAACCCGGCGGCCATTGCTGGTGTGCCCAGCCCACGTGTTCTGGAGACGTATCACTATCGATCATCGCTGAAAGAGATTAAAGGGATTATAGAGCTACGTTCGTTAGTCACAGCGATGAACAAGGGGACATGACTCTTGGTATGCACTCCCCGGTAGCGACGGCATCAGACACAATTTGTGTCAGCGACATCGCACTGCCGAATCGTGGCTAGAAAGTCATCATGATGAAGGCTCACCTCAAAAGTTTCGTCGCTAATACCGCATATAGCCCAATCGCGTGGCCGGTCTATAAGTGTTGTGGGATGCTGTCGGGAAAATTAGCAAAGATCTACGGCCATGCACTCTTCACAAGGAAAAACTCGGAACGGGATATGCTGCTGGCGAAAGTTATAGAAGATCTATTCCCGGACCTTACCGTTGCCAATGGACCGTTCAAGGGCATGCGTTATGCTGCAGCGCAATCGGTAGGAAGTGCATTGCTTCCGAAGCTCTTGGGTTCATACGAGTCCGAATTGCATGGCGCGTTGGAAGAGATGTTCGTCCGTAAGTACACCACAGTGGTTGACATTGGGTGCGCCGAAGGATATTACGCTGTTGGTTTAGCGCTTAATCATCCACAAGCCGAGGTGTACGCCTTTGATACCGATCCTAATGCAAGGCAGGCTTGTTCGGAAATGGCAAGCCTCAACGGGGTCGCTAGCCGGGTGCATATCGGAGGGTTCTGCGACGAAAAGGTACTTAGCTCGATTCCCTTAGGGAATAGGGCGCTGATCATAGCCGACTGCGAGGGCTACGAAGGCGCCCTCTTTACCGAAGAGCTGGTAGGCCGTCTCGGTATGCACGATCTCATAATTGAGACGCACGACTTCCTAGATATCGAAATCAGCACACGCCTTCGTAGCAGCTTTGCCGGAAGCCATATCGTCGAGTCCGTCAAGACGGTCGATGACATTAGTCGAGCACATACATACAAGGGCGAGGAACTTAGAAAATACACTACCGAGGAAAAGCGTTTCATACTAAGTGAACGCCGCCCAGCGATCATGGAGTGGTTGTTAATGAGACCTCTAGGGGCCGCCGAAGAGAAAATGACACCGTGTGCCGAGGCTTCTCCCTGGCAGCGACAAGATTCTTTAATACCCTATGCGTGCCCTGCTCCTTGATCATCTGGGGCAAGCTTTTCGGCCCGCGACCGCCTGGCCAAAGGTGCGTCAGAAACCAAGTCTAGGCAGCGGTCGCCGGCGAAGTGGAAATCGTGGCCTGGGGGTAGTAGTCCGTCGCCCAAATCGTTTGCTGCGGGCACGCAAACACAGGCACATCTTTTTCTTTCTTTCCAACCACCCAGACGATGACATTGCGAGACTTCGAGGGATCGGAAATCGGCTTCCCTTTATACGTGGTGTATTTCAGATAAACAATTTTGAAACCGTTGGCGAGAAAGCAATCGATCAACCCCTGAGGATTGAATACGTGCAATCCATGTCCGAAGTACCCGTTGACTGGAGTATGCAGCAGGTAGTAACCACCTCGGCGAACCATACGCATACAGTTTTCCAGGCATCCCGCCGTGTCGAACAAATGCTCCAGACAACCGATGTCGATGAGTGTTCCATACTTGTTGTGTTCCAACTCCGGAACTGGCTGGTTCATGTCATAGCGGAGGTCCGCGCGGTTATCAAAAAAATCCAGGGTCGTTGCGGTATGACCCCTGGAAAGCAGGAGCTCCGATAATGAGCGGTACTTGCACTCTTCCGGCGCAGGCGAATGCCATCTGAGACTGGATCGGGCGAAGTTCACCAAGCGACGCATCTTTCCTTCGGACGCAACAAATAGTCGTGGCATAAAAGGACTTGGTACGGACGGTCCGTCCCTCTCTATACCCTGGTATCCAAATGAAAGAATCGGATGCTGGAGGAAATCAGGAATCGCAAAGATTTCCCGATAGAAAGGCATGTGCCGCTGCAAAATCATGAGTAGCTCCTTGCTACTTCAGAAGGGTGAACAAGTTGAATCCATCGGAGCACGTTGTTTCTGCTTTGACAAGGCATTTACCGACAATGGAATCTTCCTAGTATCCGGGCCACTGGTATCATCCGCCGAAACATTTCAGCCACCAGAAAACAGTTTCCTTTAAACGTCCTCCGCATGACGCGCTCCTTGACGATTTGTGCAAGCTTCTTGCCACGCAGCAGGAGCACCGATTCCGGCTCCGGAAAGCTTCCGACTTTGTGCGCTTTTCTTCGTCCCCACAACCGCCCCGAAATCTTCTGGTCGTAAACTTTGCCCCCGATGTAAACACGCGGCTTTTCGCTGGCATTCATCACACCCGCGACTTTGCGCATGTAGTCAGCCTTCATCTTGAATTTAACGTGGCCGTGCAATAGCTTGACCGGGCCGTTCAAATATCCCTGGCCGCGAAATTTGCAGTTGTATTCACGGCCAAGGGTGGCGACGCGAGCGTCTCCGTAATAGGCCGCGGCGCGGAAGAATGGCTGATCGTTCGTAGCCTTGCCCGGATTCGTATCCAGGAATTCCTTATACAGTTGGCTCCAGCCCTCGAAAACACGATGCATTGCCGGAGAGCGGCGATAAACCAGAATTCCGGTGTTGAATTCAGGGTAACTGAGTGGAATGTCGGGTCGCGGATAGTGACTGAACCAGTCGGTGTTGAGATATTCTTCGTGGGTGGCGGCGCAATCGAAGCGGTCCAACAGAGCGAAGAGATCGGAGAAGGGCCGGACAACATAGATATCAGCGTCAATGAAGATGGTTTGCTGGTACGGCGACTGCAACATCAGACGCGCCTTGTCATAGAATCCGTCCATGGCACCCTCCACCCTCCGGACTTCGTCGAAATGAGGCCCCGTGACCGGGAACTGGGAGAACACCGTCACAGGAAGGCCAGGCATCGCCTTTTTTAGGCTTTCAGCCGACGCGCGCAGCAAATTCAGATAGCGTTCGTCTTGCGTAACGATGTAAATTGCGCCTTGAGACATTCGGTGGCCGCATCATAGATCACTCCAGTCGACGTTTCGATTTCTTTGTTGGTTCATGGGGTTTCCCACAGGAAGGTGCTTCTTCTGTTACCGTTCTTGGCGAACTTTCCAGCTAATATTCCCCAGAGTGGCAACTCAGGTTTCAGGTGCGACTGTCCTCTCCGCTCGCAAGAGGACGCAGGCGCTGCTTCCCATCAGTGTCATCGTCGCTGCTCGCAACGAAGAGAAAAACCTTGGCAGGTGCCTGGAGTCGCTGAACTCCGTCGGCGAAATCTTTGTTGTGGACTCTTTCAGCACAGATTGCACGGCTGAAATCGCCCGTTCGTTCGCCGCTCACGTCGTCCAGTTCCGTTACGAGGGTGGGTGGCCAAAAAAACGCCAGTGGGCGCTCGACACCTTGCCGCGCAACTACGAATGGGTGCTTCTACTGGATGCGGACGAGGTGCTAACTCCGGAACTGGTTTCGGAAATAGAGACCGCGATCAGAAATCCAAGTGTTAATGGTTACTACATCGGTCTCGATATGTATTTCCTAAGTCGGTGGCTACGGCACTNACAAACTGTCACTCTTTCGACGCGGCAAAGGCCACTTTGAGTGCCGCACTCCTGACCAGGACACGTCCATGTGCGACATGGAAGTCCACGAGCACGTGATGGTCGACGGTCCCACCGCGACGTTAAGTGAACGACTGGTGCATCGCAATGTGACAAGCCTCTCACGCTATATCCAGAAGCACGACCAGTACTCAAACTGGGAAGCGAGGGTGTGGAGCGGGCCCAGCGGCGGTCATGCCCAATTGCAGCCAGCTTTCTTTGGCTCACAGGCACAGCGACGACGGTGGCTCAAGCAGAAGTTCTTCAAGGTGCCTGGGTCATCCGTCTGGCTTTTCTTCTATCGTTATGTGCTTCGGCTCGGCTTTCTGGATGGCGTACCGGGCCTGATTT
>QHZR01000175.1 GCA_003224755.1 Acidobacteriota bacterium | reverse complement strand
CTTGGCTTCCGGCGCGGTCCCTCGCTGGTAACGAAAAAGAACTTCTGCCAGCGCGGGATCAAGCGGCATCCGTTTTTTGGAGTAACGAGTCTTGACTTCGCCCACCACCCCGAAAACGACGGAACGCTGTACCATCACTTGCAGACGCTCCCAGTCAAAGTCGCCCCATTGCAGTCCAACGACCTCGCTGACCCTCAGACCCAGGCACATGGCCAGGATCACATCGTGCGACAAGGGTCGGAAAGCTGCCGCAAGAGCTGCAAAAACTCGAGTGCCGTGAGGACCCTTGGTTCTCGCCTGCGCTTGCTGCAATCCTTCACCCGCACTAAGCTCATGGGGTTGGCTTGCACTTCCAACAGACCCCAGCGCATGGCACAGTTGAACAGGATATGCATGAGACTGCGGATGTGGGCTTTGCTCTTAGGTGCAAGAGGCAAGGATTTCAGCCATTGCTCAACCGCGAAGGGCTTGACCTCGGAAAGCGGATATTCTCCCCACTTTGGCCGAACGTATCTGTTCAACCACGCCACGTAGAACCTTGCGGTCGAATTCCGCTCTGGCAAGTCCTCTGCGATATATCGGTCCAGCAGTGCTCCAAGAGAGACGACAAGCTGATGGACATTGTCTGGGTTGAGTGAGAGACGAAGAACCTCGGCAGCCTTCCAAGCTTCACCTTCGGTAGAGTACTTCTCGACACTACCAACCAAAACGCTGTGGAGTCTGTTGCTGCCATCCGGTTGAGCTTGCCTATATCGCAATACCCACACATCTGGTCCTTTCGCCCTCGGTTTCCGTTGCAAACAACCAAACTGATAACGTGCTCGCTTCATCGAATTTCCTCCGATTGGCGGCACGCATGGCGGGGTAAGTGTACTTGGGATTCGACCCAGGAATCCAGTTCTGAGGCGCGAAACAGCCAGCGGTGACCGTAGTGGATGGCGGGAATCTTGCCCTCTCGCGCCCACTTCTGTGCAGTCTTGGGGTGGACGCGCAGCAAGGCGGCAGCCTGGTCAACGTCGAGCAAAGGCTCAAACTGGGGTGATTCCTCAGCCGATCCGGTTTCGGTCGGGATCGGTATTCTTGTTGACTTGGGACTGCTCATTGGTTTCCGCCTTGGCCTGATTGGCTTCCTGTACTCGCTGCACGACATAGACAAGCAGCAGGGCAGCCGCCATCCCCACTAGAACTCCCAGCAGCGTGATTCTCATTTTTCATCCTGATCCCAAGCGGCCACTCCCTGGCAGCCACGTTCTGGACATCGGTAGCCCACAAATCTGCCATCCACCCAACTGGTCTTGATCCGGTCGGGCGAGATCCAGAACTTGTGGCCGCACTCGGGACACTTCTTTTGATATTGCTGCTGCAGCTCTTCCAGCCGTGCCCAGATGTCACGTTGTTCCGCGTCGCTCACAAGCTGCTCGAGCCTGCCCATGCCGGTCTCGTTACGAACGAACAGTTGAAGGCCGCAGGGATCGCAAACGACATAGGGCTTTTTCTTCTTGGTCTCCCTCACGTCAAGGCCTTGTCCGCAGAGCGGGCACGGGAACAGATACCGCTGGTTCAAGCCGAGATCAAGTGACACTTTGTACACTCCTGATAGTTAACGGAATCTTGCAATAGATATGGTTCTACCGCACCGGATGACGGTTGTCAATCTAGCATGAGTAATCTTGCAATTGTTAACGAGATTGACTATCATGGCCTCGCTATGGACAACTTCGGCAGTTACGTGAGGAGTCTCCGCAAGGCGACGGGACTCACCTTGAAGCAGGTGGAAAAAGAGGCCAGGGTTTCCAACGCCTACCTCTCCCAAATAGAACGCAGCCTGCGAAAACCACCTCACCCCGACATCCTCAAGCGTCTGGCGAGGGTCTACCAGGTCACACACCGCGAACTGCTGATTGCCGCAGGCTATCTGGAAGAGGAATCCCAGCAGATCAAGAGACAGCAGATCGAAAATGCCTTCCAGCACGCCACGACCGACCCGAAGTTCAAGCAGGGTACAAGACTGAAGGGCGGTCGCCTCAGTCTCGACGCGAAACGTTTCATTGTTGAAATGTACGAGAAGATGACGGGAAGAAAGCTACTGGAAGGAGCATAGGACATTTTGGACCTTCCTCCTTGTGAGATTTTGCCCGATAACATTACGGCCTTCTGCCGAACGGTCATCTCACGCCATTCCGCGAACTGGCCTCCCAACGAGAATGTTTTGGCGGAGGAGATTGTTGATTTCTTTGGCATCGGGCCATTCCTGACGCTTGAGACACTAGTTCAACTGTGCAGGGATCACTTGCGGATTCCGGTCTCCTTTATAGAGCTGCCAACGGAACTTCGGGGCTACAACTGTTCTTACGGAAACAAACGAGAAATTGTGGTTTCCCAGCATCAGACTTTTCCTGGTGCCGATCAGCACACGCTGTTACACGAGCTTCGGGAGATTCTGGAAGCGACGTTTGAAGGGCTTGGGCATCCCATCGTAAACCGCCGGGAATTAGAAGGATTTGCTGAGTCGTTTGCGATATCGGTCCAGATGGCAGTGGCAGAGCGAGAACTGCCCAACCTTTTTCAGAATGCGGCCGAAATCGAGCGGAAATGGTGGCGGATTACTGCCTATGTTCTTCTTGGTGTCGGAGGACTCGCTTATCTTCTTGGGTGCGCGCTACGCCCATATCTGGAAGATGTCTTCGCCTCTGAAGAGCTGCGCCAACGTAACTTACATACGTAACGTTGTAGCAGCCTTCGGATCTGAATTAGGTTATTTGTTTTCCGTTTCGCACTTCGCTCTAGCAGTACCGAAACTATATTGGAATACTTTCTGCACTCCCAATGGCAATGCCCACCCTTAACTTTAGCTGTTTCGTGCGTTTCTAGCACCGAAGGCAAACACTTTCGGTACCCGAGAATGCCGCTCCGGATGTCGCTGAATGCGATTAGAATAATGAGAGGTTTGTTTCACAGGAAGCGGTCCTTCCCAGGCGATTCAAAACATCGAGGATTGCTTATCCCAAGGGACGCGTCAAACAATGCGCAATCCGTTCAGCGAAGCGGTTCTGTCCCTTGCTTTTGTCCTGCTGGTGTTATCGATCCCATCGTACGCGCAGAACCAGGTCCTAGGAGAAGTGCAGTTCGTCAGCAAGACCAAGGTGGAGAAAACGTCAGGCGTATGGATCGACGGGCAATATGTCGGCTACGTCGGAGAGCTCAAAGACGACAAGAAAGTTTTACTTCTGCCGGGCGAACATGAGATTTCCGTGCGCCAGTCAGGGTACACGGATTTTACTGAAAAGGTGGTTGTGGAGCCGGGGAAGAAGGTCGTTTTGCACGTGACAATGCAGAAAGATTCTCGATCCCAGTTTCCCACCGTTACATCTCAACTCAAGCTTCAAGTCATACCGGACAGGGCAGCTGTTTTCGTCGACGACGGTTTTGTGGGAACCGTCCATGAATTTAGTGGGGTTGGACGAGCGATGCTGGTGAGCCCCGGGAAACATCGGGTCAAGATCGCTTTACCCGGATACCAGGCCTTCGAGACCGAGGTCAACCTGTTGCCCCGCCAGAAAATTACGATCAAGACGAACCTAATTCCGGGAAGTATTACTCAGGCAGGGCCTTCGATCAAAAAAGACTGATCTAGCCCTGCTTTTGGGAACCTGCGGCCCCCGCATGGGTCCCCTTGAAAACAAGAAAATTCTTGATGCGAGAACACCCCCCTTCCGGCGCAGTCGTGCGGAAAAGCAATCTTTGCGACTCTGTTTGATTAGCGAGCCACCAGCTATCCACTCAACGGAATCGGCGGATGAGTAGCGTGTGCCGGTCTGACCGGTAAAGACCCAGCACGTAGATGGTGGGCTTCCCTTTGGTGGAGTAGATCACTTGCCGAATCCTCAGCAGTGGGTCTTGCCTTGTTATTCCCAGGAGTTGGGCAGTGCGCAAATCGGCCGCGGTAGCATCGACCTCTTCATCGGCGTGCGCGATCTCGAGTCCATAGTTATGCTCGAGCGTGGAGAAAAGCGACCCACGCTCCAGCGGCCCCTGCGTCAGACCAGCAAACTCTGTGGCGGATAAATAGCATGTCTCCAGGCAAAACGGCTCCTCGGCTCCCTGCCGCACGCGCTCCAGCTTGATCAGGCGGCTTCCGGAAGGCAACGCCAGCCGCGCCGCAATCTCCTGATCATCGATGACAGAGCAGGACAGGACCTTGGAGCGGGCGTTCATGCTGCGCGAGGCCATCTGCTCGCTGAAGCTCACCAGCTTGTTGAAGTGAATCTTAGGCGGTGCAACAAAGGTGCCTGCTCCTCGGCGGCGCTCCACCATGCCCTCACGCTCCAGCATAGCCAAGGCGTGGCGCGCCGTCATTAGGCTCACCCGATGAATCTTGGCCAACTCCCGCTCCGAGTTCACCGCATCACCCGGCCTCAACTGGCCGGTCTCAATGCGTTGCAGAATCGTGCTCTGGATCCTCTTATAAGCGGGCGTCCCGTTGAAACCTTGCCGCATGTAGGCTCCTATACCGTGACCGGACACTGACATCCGAAGACGAGTAAACTATAGCGGTCTGTTTAGTCAAAGGCTTACGCGTAGCTTCTAAAGCAACCGAAACCGCTGTTCTTGTTGGCTGATCTGCTATATAGCTACGCCAGTTTAAAACTAACGACCCTAAATTATCCGCATTCGCCTATTTTGTAAAGCCTCAGGGCCGCAAAATGCAAGAGTAGCCAACAAAAACCCAGTCCCCGCTGGAAGCGTAGTCGCTGATCAAAGCTGCTATATGTGACTCCTCCACCAATACGCTAAAAAATTTTTACATTTTCCTGCATTTTTTTCTTGACGGTCATCGTCGATCTGCTATATAGCATGGTCCCACTTGTTGTGTGACCCTGCCTTTCGTGGGGCATGGCTCTCAGGCAAAGCGTCTTCCAGGAGGTTTGTATGCCACAGTCGATGAGATTCGGGCTCATCCTTTTGCTACTGGCCGGTCTGTTCGCAGCCCTCACACCCGCGTGGGCACAGGAAGTCACAGCCGGAATCGTGGGCACAGTAGTCGATCCCAGCGGCGCGCCGATCAAAGACGCCACGGTCACCGCTACCGACAGCGAGCGCGGAACCGTCTGGACCGTCAAAACCAATGACTCCGGGACCTACAATATTCTCCGCGTTCCGGTGGGCAACTACACCGTCAAAGTAGTGGCCCCCGGATTTCAAACCGCAGTTCACCCGGCGTTCACTCTGGTGCTGAACCAGACGGCACGTGTGGATGTCGCGATGAAGATGGGCCAGGTGTCGGAGAGCGTGGAGGTGACCGGCGACACGCCCGCGCTGCAAACGGAAAGCACGCAGGTCAGCACACTGATTGATTCCAACACGGTCACTTCCGTACCCCTGGCGGGTCGGAACTACCTTCAATTAGCCCTGCTGGCACCAGGAACGACCAATAACAACCCAGAGGGGATCAGGAACCCGCAAAATCTCGATAACTCCAGCCGACCATTTATTAATGGAAACCGCGAGCAGGCTAACCAGTACTTCTTAGACGGACAACTAAATAGCGAAGATAAGAACAATGAAACTGCATACACGCCAAGCGTAGATGCCGTGCAGGAATTCAACGTCATTACCCAGAACGCGTCGGCTGAGTTCGGCAATTATGAAGGCGGCGTGGTCAGCGTTTCAATTAAGTCGGGGACTAACAATTTTCATGGCAGTCTCTTCGAGTTCTTGCGGAATGACGCACTGGATGCGAATAAACCCTCTAATGGGTGGTCTCGCGGTGTTTTGGGACAAGAGAATATTCCTGGGCAGATCGTGCCGGGCCACGCCGCTGACGGAACTATCGTTAAGCCGGAATTCAGGTACAACGAGTTTGGCGCCACCTTCGGTGGGCCAATCGTCAAGAACAAGGTGTTCTTCTTCGTGGATTATCAGGGTCTGCGCGATGTGAATGCCGGTGCAACCGGCGCCCAACTACTGACGCAGCGCATGCGTACCGGGGACTTCGGCCAGCTTTGTCAAACGGGTTTTACGGCTGGCATTTGCAATGACCGGGACTCGACAGGAAAGGTAATCAACCAGCTTGTTGATCCGGAAAATGGCAATCAACCATTTCTAAGCAACCTAATTCCAAGTACGAGGATCAGCCCAGTTGTTAATAACTTAATTACCCAGTTTCCGAAGCTCTATCCTGTTCCTCAGATCGACACAGCTAACGGAAACAATTTCTTCTTCAACTCCGGAAGTCAGATATTCACGGATCAGGGAGACTTGAAGATTGACTATAACGCCTCTAACAAAGACCATGTATTCGGTCGCTGGTCTCAAATGCATCTGCGGAATCCTGCCTTCAGTGGCTGCCTTCTGTGTGCGGCTGGGTCTGCACAAGGTGCTGATCAACCAATCAGAAACGCCGTTGTTGACTGGACGCATACCTTTAATCCTCATCTCCTCAACGAGGCACGCATAGGATTCAATGCGGTTCGATTCGATCAGAATCTCGTGCAGACCTCTCCGCTTGGAAACATCGGCGAGCAACTCGGGATAACCAACGCAAACTTCGAGGCACCGGGGCTTCTCAACATCCAGATTGCAGGTAATGGCCAAGGCGCAGAGGCTTCGCTCGGACAGTTGAACCTGGTCCAAATCTTTCACAGTACACAGGGCCAATTTATCGATAATCTGATCATGACCCACGGGCGCCACTCGATAAAGACAGGATTCCAGTTTGTACGCTTGCGTCAAGACTGGGAATACAACGGAAACAATGGTGCTTTAGGGAGCCTGACCGTCACCACCGATTCAGGCTCGGGGTTGGCGGATTTCTATCTTGGGCGCGCAAGTGCTGGCGGACTGAGGGATACAGATATCACGCCTACGGTCTTTGGGGATCGTGGCAATATCTACGCCGCCTACGTTCAGGATGATTGGCGCGTGACAGACACGCTGACGCTGAATCTCGGAGTGCGGTTCGAGGATCATACTCCACTTTGGGAGGTCCACGATCGGGTCGTCAACTTTGGGCTGTTCTCCGGGACGATCTACACACCGGACGGCAGAGATGGCACGGCAAGGTTCGGCAACCGGGCTCTCTACAACAACTATCTGGGCGTCGGCGATTGGGAGCCGCGGTTTGGTTTTGCCTGGTCGCCTGCCGCCCTGGGTGGCAAGACAGTGATCCGTGGTGGATACGCAATCTCCGCCTTCTTCGAAGGCGGCGGTGCGAACGAGCAACTCTCTATCAACCCTCCATTTGGCATCATTCAACAAACTAGCGCTGGGGGAGTTGGAGGCAATACTGGTGGTCTTGCTGCAGGTTACAGTGCGCCCGCAACTTGTACAACAATCGATTTTACCTGTTACCAGGGAAAAAGAATCAGAATCATCGATCAAAACCTCCGGCCAGCACTGACGCGCCAGTGGAACTTCACCATTCAGCGTCAGCTTGGAAACACGGTCACCGCTCAGGTCGGTTATGTGGGGCAAAAAGGCTCACACCTGCTGAATTTCCAGGATTTGCAACAGTTGATTGGCCTGAACGCCGCTGGCAAGGTGGCTAAGCCGGGAGAGTTGATTGTCAATAGAGTCCCAGGACCATTCATCGGGGGCGGCAATCCTAGCACTAATCCTCCTACTACCCTGTACGAGGCAGGCGGCATTTTGGGTGCAAACATGTCGAACGCTGACCAACGTTATGACGCGCTGCAAGCCGTATTGCAGAAGCGGATGGGCAACGGACTGCAGGGGCAGGTTGCTTACACGTATTCAAAGTGTCTGAGCAATTCGCCCGGCTACTTTGGGACGGGGTGGGGCAGCACGAACGCGACGAGCTCTGGTGGCCAGCCCGGCTGGCAAAATATCTACAATCCACGTGCCGATTGGGGTCCATGCTTCTACGATCAAACACACGTCTTCACCAGCTACGTTACATATCAGCTCCCAGTTGGTCGCGGAAGGCAGTTTGGGCGCGACCTCAATCCGGCGCTGGGGGCCGTTATCGGCAACTGGGAGATCGGCGGTATCATCTCCGCCCATACCGGAAACGCTCTGACTCTGAATCAGTTCGGCGGATGGAGTAATGGCAACGGGGATCCATCGAATACTCGCGGCATTGGGGCGGGTTTTCTGTCGGAGAGACCTAGCTGTCCAGGCCGAGTTCACGTCGTGAAGAAGCGCGTAAATGCAACGCCGACCAGCACGGCTTATATCCAGTGGTTTAATCCTGGAGATGTTCTCAATGCCGCGCCTGATACGTTCGGAACCTGCTCAGTAGGCAACATCCGCGGTCCGAACTATGCGGATGTGGATTTGAGTCTCCATAAAGATTTTCGGATCACTGAGGGGAAGACGCTGCAGTTCCGGTTCGAGGCTCTGAACGCTTTCAATCATCCCGTTTGGACGTTCTCAGGAGGTCCGTCGGGTGGTTCGTTCGACACTGGGAGCTTCGTACCAGACCCGCAAAATCCATGCGGATACGGTACAGCTGCGGGACCGTGCCCAACAAGCCTGAACGGGAGCTCAGCGAATTCGAGCAATCCCAACTTCGGCAATATCACAGGCTCCCAAAGCGCACGAAGTCTTCAGTTTGGTCTTAAGTTTATTTTCTAGTTGGCATCGCTTGATGCTCATGGCAGGCCCTAAACGCCTGCCATTCACTTTTAGGGCTGAAACCGCTTTTACCTATTCGCAAAACCGGACTATCATTTCCCGGAGACAAGGTTTTCATGCGGATTGGAACTCAGGTTCTGTTCGGCGCTCTTGCCTTCAGTTCGTTGGTGACGAGCGGCTGGTCCCAAAGCGGCGGGACTTCCCGTCCAACTCCGATTCCTAATCCTCCTCCTCAACCTCTTCCCCGCCCTCAGGACTCAACCTTTGACCAGACGCGTATCAAATTGGAGAGCAACAGTCCAAAGCCAGTCCGCCGGGCAGCGGACGAGGGCACTTGCTTTCTCCCTCCCCTCACCGCGATTCACAGCCCAACGGTGACAGTCGCGAATCTGCAAATTGCTGCTAAGGCTAAGAAAGAATACGCCGGAGCCTGCTCTGCGCTTACCGATAAGAAGTACGAAGCCGCCGAAGGTCACCTTCGCAAGGCGGTAAAAGAAGACTCGAAATATCCAGCGGCGTGGGTCACCCTCGGCCAGCTACTCGCGGCGCAGCAGAAAACTGGAGAGGCTCGCGATGCTTGCGCTCAAGCGCTCACCGGCGATGCGAATTATTTGCACGCGTATCTTTGTCTGGCGGACATTTCCGGGCGGGAGCAGAATTGGGATGAGATGCTCAAGCTCAGCAGCCGCGCCATCGAACTCGATCCCACCAACGATTGCGTTGCCTATGGCCTGAATGCAGCCGCGAATTTGAATCTCCACAAATTGCCGGAAGCTGAAAGAAGCGCGCTGAAAGCGATTGACATTGATAAGAAGCACACCGATCCACGCATTTATTTTCTCCTCGCGCAGATCTACGAAGCCAAAGGAGATCGTACCGGCGAGGCAGAGCAGCTTCGCGAGTATCTCAAATTTGCTAACCCCGACGATTCGGCCATGGTGAAGCGGTATTTGTCGCAATTAGAAGGGCGGCAGAAATAATCAAGGCCGAATATGGCGATGTAAATGGCCCGATCTCCATTTTTCCTTCTGCTTAGGTTCAGCACTTGGCCAGCAGTTCTGCTCTTCAGCTTCTACCTGGTTTCCGACGGTGCACCGGCGCAAATCGGAGCGGGGAGCAGCATCTCCCTACCGACCGAACTCCGCCTCCAGGGAGCCGATTGGTGGCCGCGGAAAGCGGAGGCACCACGCGAAGCGTACGTCGGCACAGCAACATGTGCAAAATGTCACGTTTCTAAAGCAGCCGCGCAAGTAACCACAGCCATGGCTCATGCCTCCATGTCAGCCGTGGACTCCGAGAGCCTTCGCAAGCATCCGACTCTGACCTTCAGTCTTGGTCCCTACAATTATGAACTCGAGTCAAACGCGAGCAAGAGCACGCTGTTCGTCAGGAAAGAGAAAGATGTTCGTTCCCACGACTTACTTTGGGCCTTTGGATTCAGCCATATGGGACAGACCTATTTGTATGAGCAGAATGGAGACTTCTATGAGGCCCATTTAAGTTTCTATTCCGCGCTGCAGGGACTCGACATCACACCGGGTCATGAACGCACTATACCGAAAGGATTCGATGACGCCCTCGGCTTCCGCCAGCCAGACACAGAAATCAAACGTTGCTTCAGTTGTCATACTACTGCCTCGATCACCAAGAATGAATTCAACCCGGCTCACGCGTTTACCGGAGTGACTTGCGAAGCATGTCACGGCCCGGGATCGGATCACGTTGCCGCCGTTAAATCCGGGCAAGGCACCGGAGCCATCTTCAATCCCAACCAACTAGCGCCGGTTGATTCAGTGGATTTTTGTGGCGCGTGCCACCGAACCTGGCAGGATGTCGTCGGAAGCGGACTTACGGGGGTAGGCGTCTTCAATGTGCGATTTGCACCCTATCGCCTGGAAAATAGCAAATGCTGGCAGAAGACGCGCTCCAATCTTCTTACTTGTGTTGCATGCCACAATCCCCATCAGCCTTTGGTGCACGACTCCGCGTCGTACGACTCACGTTGCCTGCAATGCCATGGGGCAGAACAAGGCGGCAGCAAAAAGATCGCCATCCATCAAAGGGCGTGCCCGGTTCGCACGAGCGATTGTGTTAGCTGCCACATGCCGAAGATTGAACCTCCGAATCTGCATTCCGCATTTACAGATCATTGGATTCGGATCATCCGCCTAGGAAAGCCGTACCCCAATTGATCACTTTTTGGAGGAAGGGATCGTTGGCGTGGAGTGCGCAAACCGCTGCTGGCTTAGTTCATCCTTTCCCTCTTCTATCTCGTAAAACTTGTCAGCTTCGACATTGTGAAAAACCTGTCGCATGCCGCTAGGCCAGGTGATCTCGACCGTCTCGGCCCGCGTCGTCTTACCCAGCCCGAAATTGGCGCGGAGATCGCTTTGCGAGAGATAGCTGCCTCCGCCAGCGACTTCGCGAATTTGTGAAAGCCCTCCGGCTACAACATGAATACGCGCCCCCATCGCATCCCGGTTGCTCTTCGTCCCGACCAGCCTGAAATTAATGAAGTGATTTCCATTGCCGCCGCTGTTATGCAGCAGCAGTGGCGGGTCACCATTATTGCCGACTACCATCTCCACGAAACCATCGTTGTCGAAATCGGCAAAGGCGACACCCCGGCCAACGTAAGGGGTTGTGAAGCCCGGCCCTGCCTGCTTCGTTGTCTCCACAAACTTGCCGGTACCCTCGTTATGGAACAACGAGTTGATCTGCTTGAAGTGCACTTTATCCGCAGACTGCTCCACTTCGGGATATACGTGGCCGTTGGCAATGAAAAGATCAAGCCAGCCATCGTTGTCATAATCGGAGAAACCGCCACCAAAGCTAAGCACATCGCGCGTAGGTATGGTGATGCCTGCTTGATCGCTCACCTCTTCAAACGATCCTTTGCCCTCGTTGTGCCAAAGATGATCTGAGGCTTTTTGGAAATCGGAAATATAGAGATCAAGTAAACCGTCGTTGTCATAATCTCCCAGCGAAATGCACATGGCTGCCATGGTCTTGCCACGGCCGGTTAGGGCCATACCCGACAGCAGTCCTACTTCGCTGAATGTTCCTTTGTGATCGTTGTGATAAAGATAGGCGTTGAGCCCGTCGTTGGCTACGAAGAGATCCGGCCAGCCGTCATTATCGTAATCTGCGGCTCCAACTGAAAGATTCTTACCTTCCGGCTGATAAATGCCAGCGGTCGAAGTTACGTCGGTAAAAGTTCCGTCACCATTGTTGTGATACAGCACGGCAGGGCTGCCCTTGTATACGCTGGGAGGACAATTCGTGCGCACGTCAATGAAGTCGCAGTAGCGAGGACTGTCAGGGCCCAGCGTCACGTATCCCCCAACGTAGAGATCCAGGCGCCCGTCGCGATCGTAGTCGAAAAAAGTAGCGCCACCGTGAAAAGTGCCGGCTTCCATGCCGGCCACTTTCGCCTTGTCGGTCACATCAGTGAACGTGCCATCGCCGTTGTTGTGATACAGCACGTTGCGGCCGTATTGGGTGACGTACAGGTCGGGAAAACCGTCGTTATCGTAGTCTCCCCAAACGCAGCCAAGCCCGTAGCCGGTACCGGGAACGCCGGCTTTGTCAGTAACGTCTGTGAATGTTCCGTCGCCATTGTTGTGATAAAGAGCATTGCGAACAGTTACGCCCCGATCGTAAAGGTCACGGCCGTTGACAAAATAAATATCCTGCCAGCCATCGCCGTCAAAATCGGCAACGCAAAGGCCGGGACCAAATACTTCGCGGATGATCGCAATTCCATTGTTGCCCCGGTAATGAACGAATTTGATCCCGGACTGGGCGGTCACATCAGTAAATTGAATCCCCGG
The DNA here is from genome assembly GCA_003224755.1 of Acidobacteriota bacterium. Lineage (GTDB taxonomy): Bacteria > Acidobacteriota > Terriglobia > Terriglobales > Acidobacteriaceae > Gp1-AA145. Next base: position 3,635 of record QHZR01000175.1, on the reverse strand, counting down.
AGGATGGGCAGCCTGCGCGTAAAGATTCTCGGCGAACAGCGCGAGCACTATGCATATCGCGCACGCGCCAAGCAAAAGCGGATGCCTGCCACTTGCCGGGATATTGCGTGCAGCTTTGGCGGAAACTGGCTTCATTTGCGGGATCTCGTGCATTATGAGGCATTCTGATTCCCAGTAAAACATCAATATAACCTTCTTTTTTGGCCGCTCGTAGATCCGTTCCCCGGCAGCGCTTCGGTTTATAATCGGATATGCTTCGAATGGATGGGGTGCTTGCTGTTGCCCTTCTTGCTGTCGGCTCCCTGGTTTCATCCGCTCAGACCGCCAAGCAGAGTTCAACTGCTGGAAGCCAGAGTGTGGCGCAGCGCGCGGCAGATCTCGCTGAGAACGGTCGCTGCTCAGAGGCTCTTCCTCTTCTAAAGAAATCCATCCGCCAGGTCACAGACAAAGACCTGAAGAAGCGGCTGGGGCTGGACGGAGTGCATTGTGCCATGACGCACAATCAGCCTTATGACTCGCTCGATTTTCTTTTGGTGCTCACCCGCGAGTTCCCGCGTGATCCTGAAGTTCTCTATGCCGCGACCCATGCCTATTCCGATCTTTCACTGCGTGCCTCGGAAGACTTGGCGCGAGAGGCGCCTTTCTCTTACCAGGTTCATCTTCTCAACGCGGAGGCGCTGGAGCTGCAGGGCAAATGGGATGAGGCGGCGGCCGAGTATCGCCGCATTCTCGAAATCAATCCATTTCTGCCGGGAATTCACGCCCGACTGGGCCGCGCATTGATCTCGAAGCCTCAGCCTCCTCCCGATGCGGTGCAACAGGCGAAGAAGAATTTCGAGGAAGAACTCGAGATCGATCCCAAGAACGCCAGCGCGGAGTATGTCCTGGGGGAGCTAGCCAAGGATGATAACGATTCCCCTGCCGCTATCCGCCATTTTTCGCGCGCTACAAAACTGGATACCACTTTTGCCGAAGCATTTCTAGGCCTCGGCGCTGCGCTCATATCAGCCAAACGCTTTTCAGAAGCGGTTGCGCCGCTCGAAACTTATGAAAAGCTAGCACCCGATAGCCCTACGGGTCACTTTCAACTAGCGCTCGCGTACGCCGGGGTGGGGAGAAAAGATGATGCGAACCGTGAAGCGGCTCTGCAACGGCAGTCCGCAGAAAACCTGGAGCAAGTGAAGCGCAGAGCCGCCGACGCTCTCCTAAAGCAGCAAGCTCCGGACCAGGGAGCGCAGCCGCCGGAGCCAAAATAGCCGCTTGGCGTATCGCTATCCGAAACAGAAACATCCGCCAGCATTTTCCGCCATGCTCCGCCGGGATTTCCTGCGCCTGCTGGTCGGAACCGCCGGGCTTCCCCTGCTCTCTAACCTGGCCCGCGCGCTGCCTCAATCGCAATATCCGTTCTCAGCAGTTCCCGCCGAGCTGAGTGGTATCACTTGGACTCATGTCGCTCCCCACTCGCCTCAGAAATATCTTCCCGAATCTACCGGCGCTGGTTGCGCGTTCCTTGATTACGACAACGATGGCTGGATGGACATCTATCTCGTGAATAGCGGGCCCTGCGACATTTTTACTCCCACACGCCCGCTGCGCAACGCGCTCTACCGGAATAATCGGGACGGAACTTTTACCGACGTGACTGAAAAAGCCGGAGTACCCGGCGGAGGCTACGGCATGGGCGTTGCCGTAGGAGATTACAACGCAGATGGCTTCCCCGACCTTTATGTGACGCAATACGGCCGCAGCATTCTGTATCGCAACAACGGCGACGGAACTTTTACCGACGTGACCGAAAAAGCCGGCGTGGCCGCTCCAGGCTGGGCATCCAGTGCGGTGTGGTTTGATTATGACAACGATGGCCGCCTCGATCTTTTTGTCTGCCGTTTCGTAGATTTCGACAAATCGAAGCATCACAACTGCGGAGCGAACGTGCCTGCGCTCGCCGGACAGAACGAATACTGCTATCCCAAAGTGTATTCGCCTATGCCGAGTTGGTTATTTCACAACAGCGGCGATGGCACTTTCACTGACGTCAGCCAGAAAATGGGCATTGCGGAAAATCCGGGTAAAGCTTGGGGAGTGGTGGCTACGGATATTAACAATGACGGCTGGATGGACCTGTTTGTCGCGAACGACACCGAAGCGAATTTTCTCTTTGTAAATCGTAATGGCCGCCGCTTTGAGGAAATCGGCTTCACCTCTGGCGTAGCTTATGGCGAAGGTGGCAAGGCGCGATCTGGCATGGGCGTCGATTCAGCCGACTTCAACCAGGACGGCTCGATGGATTTGTTCGTCACCAATCTGGATCATGAGCTCTACGCGGTTTATCAAAACAAGCACGACGAGACATTCGAGGATAAAGCGGTCCCCACCGGCATTGCCAAGGCCACACAATTAATGAGCGGATGGGGGGTAAAATTTTTCGACTATGACAATGATGGAAATCTGGACTTGCTGATTGCGAATGGCCATCCCGATGATCTCATCGATAAAGTCAAGCCGAATGTCGCTTACCGCGAGCCACTGCTGCTATTTCGAAATTCCGAGACTGGGTTGCAAAACGTCAGCACGGAAAGCGGTCCAGTTTTTTCTAGTCCGATTGCTGCCCGCGGCCTTGCGATTGGAGATTTCAACAATGATGGGGCGGTCGATATTTTAATCTCGAACAACAACGAACCTCCATTACTTCTGCAAAACAATATCGGACGCGACAATCATTGGCTTGGCATAAATCTGGTTGGAAAAAAAGCAAACCCTGATGCTGTTGGCGCGCGAATTACATACCAGGCAAGCGATCTCAAACGCAGCCGCATGAAAGTAGGCGGCGGAAGTTATTTGTCGTCTCATGATCCGCGGATCGTACTCGGCATCGGCAAAAGGACAAAGATTGACTGGCTGGAAATAAAGTGGCCACAGCCCAGCGGCCAGGTTGACCGCTTCACGGACTTGCCCATCGATCGCTATATCACAATTGTGGAGGACAGGAAAAATTGAAATAATAGAACAATCGGCCACAGGGACCTGCATTCTTCAAGGATGCGGAAACGTGGATACACCTTGATCCAGTGGTTACGAGCTCTGGGCCTTGTCGTCGATGGCAGGAACCGCAGGGACCCCGCCTGAACCCAGCAAGGCGAGGACGTAAACCCGCCACCCGTGTTCCAGCAGAGACTCGGGCCGCGGCAAGTCAACACGACATACCGCGCTTTCAGCCAGTCCGGCCCGACCAAAAAGATTGCTTTTCCACACAAAGAAAGCGGAGTTTCGCAAGTGGACCCAGAACGGAGACTTAGAATGTCCAGAAACTACTTAACGGTCCCTTATTCGCGCCACGAGCGAACGGACAACGCTATTAGCGGAGCTGCGTGAGTCCATTTCGTGATGCTCTTTTGGTAGTTCTCTTCGTTAAGAGCAGTTCTCTACATCCGTCCTGTTTGTTTTCATTGGCTTATCCGTTACGACCCATCCCCTATTAGGAGGGGTAAAAAACACTTGCCGCTCATATATGTAACGCAAACCGGAACCGAAGCGACTGCGTCGTCTTTACGGGTGTGGGAGTAAGTAATGACTGAATCGCCAGACCACCTGCCGCAGCTCGTGAGCAGCAAGCAAGCTGCTCACGTGCTCGGAAT
>QHZR01000318.1 GCA_003224755.1 Acidobacteriota bacterium | reverse complement strand
GGGCGCGATTTGGATTCGCGCGAAGGAACAAGCCGGGAAGGTTACTCTCACAGCCACTCATCCCACCCTCGGCACGCAGCGAGTGGAGTTCCAAATTACTGGAGCTGCTTCGGAGGAGGCATGATGCAAGTGCATACCGAGCGACAGAAATTCCATGCCGTCGCAAATTGTTCAGAGATGTTGCCTCGCCTTCTGGCCTTGGCGCCATTCGTCTTCACCGTGTGCGCCATCTCCCACGCCGGCGAAGCGCCAAGGTTTGTCGAGAAAGGCGGCCGATGGGCGTTGCTCGTCGACGGGCAACCGTACCTGATTCTCGGCGGTCAAGTGCACAACTCCAGCGGCTGGCCATCGGAGTTGCCTGCCGTCTGGAAATCGCTAGCCGAGTTGCACGCGAACACAGTCGAAGCTCCCGTCTATTGGGAGCAGATGGAACCGCAGGAGGGAGAGTTCAGCTGGGACAACGTGGATGCCGTCATCAAAGGCGGCCGTGAACACAATCTCCACGTTGTCCTGCTCTGGTTCGGTACCTGGAAGAACGGCAACATGCACTACGTGCCGCAGTGGGTGAAGACGGATACCAAGCGGTTTCCGCGAGTCATTCGCGCGGACGGTGAACCCATTGACGTCCTTTCGGCGAGTGGCCGCTCGACGCTTCAAGCAGATAAGGCGGCATTCGTGGCCCTGATGCGTCACCTGAAGGCCTTCGACGGAACCGACCACACCGTATTGATGGTGCAAGTGGAAAATGAGTCGGGAATTATCGGCAGCCCGCGCGACTTTTCTCCGGAATCGAACAAGGAATTCGCCGGACAGGTTGCGGCCGATATGCTGGCGGCAGCCCACAAGCAGCCGGGCACCTGGAGCGAGGTGTTTCATGGCGACGCAGACGAACTCTTTCAGCTCTATCATCAAGCGCACTACTTGAATGAGATCGCTACCGCGGGGAAGGCCGAGTTCGACATACCTATTTATATGAACGTGTGGCTCAGCTATCCGCCTGCTGAATTGCCGGAGCGCCGCCTGCCCATTCCTGGCATTCAATACCCTAGTGGAGGAGCCGTGCAGCGCTGGGTGGGCTTCTGGCGAGTCCTTGCGCCTTCCATTAGTGCGATCGCTCCGGACATTTACGGCGACGACACCGGTTTCGTGCGCGACGTTCTCGCCGCTTATCATCGGCCCGACAATCCGCTACTTGTGCCTGAGATCGCAAAGACGGACTCCTTCGCGCGGTACGATCTTCTTGCGTTGGGTGAAGGAGCCATTGGAATCGCTCCTTTCGGGGTCGATCCCAGAGGCTGGAACATTCTCGGCGACAGCGCAGCAATGGGGCACGCAAGGAACTTTGCTCTACTGGCGCCTATGAGCAGGGAAGTCGCGAAATTGAATTTTGAAGGCAAGCTGAAGACGTCCATGGAAGAGGTTGGGCGTGCCCAGCAGGAACTCGATTTCGGCCCATGGCAAGCGACCGTTTCTTATGGTTTCCCGCAGTACGATGGACGCCGTCCGCCGGGAACCAAAGATGCTCATGGCGTCGCGCTCGTGGCCCAGCTTGGCCCGGATGAGTTTCTTGTCACCGGCATCGATGTGAGCGTCAGCTTTCACCTTCCCGGAAAGCTTCCCGGGATGCGCATGCAAATCCTTTCGGCCGAGGAGGGCTCGTACGAGAATGGCGTCTGGAAGCCGGTGCGTCTATGGAACGGCGACGAAACGGATCGCGGCCTGCAGTTTTATGCTGGGGACCCGGCAGGTGTACGAATTCGGTTAGGGAAATTCTGAGCCTTTCTCTTAGCGAACAGATTGGACCAAGGGTGGTTGAACTTGTCCAAACAAGCGTGCCTAAGAAGGTGCAGCCGATTTCGATTGGAGAGAAAACGATGGTTTTCGAAGTTTCTCTCCAGGAGAGCTCTCGAAGGTTTGGATCCATCCACCGGCATAGCCCACGAGAGATCGGAACAGACTAGCCTGTATAGCAACAGCCGATCTACCACAATCTGTCCATGTGCGGCCGCTACCGATTGTCTCCAGTCATCTTGAATAAAGACAGTTACGATGTCTGGCTCGATCCGGGCATGATGGACATTGCAGCGGTGTCCAAATTGTTAAACCCTGCGCTCGGCTGATGCGATGCTATCCTGTAAGCAGCAGGATCAATAGCGTCGTTAACGACGACGAGGAATGGTGTCGGCCGATTGAACCTTCCGAGGTCAATACCGTTTGTTCTTATAGGTTGGTTCCGCAGCGAGCGGTTTTGAATCCATGACTTCCACCCACGATTTGCGCGTCTTTCACGACTTTTCAAGTACTTAGGCGGCCACCTGAAGTCACTTAAGTTGTTGAGACCTGAAAAGGCTGGCGTCGGCGGTTCAACTCCGTCCCTGGCCACCATCATTCACACGGTCCAGCCCGGAGACATGGGTTACAGAATGTACCGGCTACATGGGTAACACTTTTGGGCCGAAGGGATTTTCTAGCGGTTCCAAAACTCTGGTCTCCAAATCGAAGTAACCCAAATCATAATCCATAAAGCTGACCAGCCAGAAGTTGGTTGGGTCAAGATTTTGTGGCAAATGGCATGAAAAGCATGGCGCCGCAATGCTTCGTGCAGGAAGTTTCGCGACTGTGCATACACGCTCCCTCGACGAGGGCGACCATCTTTGCGGCAATGAGCCCGCTTTCTATCCGCCTCTGACCGAGACTACGCATGCTATGCCTGTGGTGGCGATAACGGATTCCTACCGGGGTCCTAGTTTGGGACGGACTGGGAATTACACGGCAAACGCAGCGCATTTGTGGGAACATTCGCGCTGTAGCGAGCCCCACCGAATGCGTCAACTTTCCTTAATCGTGGTGGCGGTCACGTTGTGTCTAACCTGCGGGATCCCGTGCGGAACGATGTCCGATTTAAGGGGCTGCTGCACCGCGTCGGGCTCGATTAGACAGGGTTGCCCATTCTACGGGTTGGCAGTGCCAATCCCGAAGCCAGCGTTGTTTCTGCGCGATCTTGTGCTAACTAATGCCTGTTCTCAGCAGCAATGCTTGAGAGTTCCGTCAGAATGCTGTGATGGATCAGCCCAGGCGCAAAGTCCGCAAATCACAGAACAATCAAATACCTTCAGACCTGCAACTTGCGCAAGTACGGCACGCTCGCCCTCATCTTTTCCAGGTTCATCTCCACGAAGTAGTTTTTCACGCCGCCAGTTTTAGCGGCGGTAAAAATTTTCTTCCAGTCCAGCGTGCCCTGTCCTACAGCGACGATCTCTCTCGTGTTCGAATCCCAGCCTTGTACATGCATCGAGATGAACCGGCCCGGATATTTCATGAAGTATTGTGCGGCGTCGTATCCCTCGGAGATGGTTGAGACCTGGAACTGGAATTTCACCAGCTTGGGATCAAGCAGCCCAAAGAGCAAGTCGTAGGTGCGCTGGCCATCAACTTTCGAGAGCTCGAAATCTTCGTTGTGAAGGCCCTGCTGAATGCCCGCTTGCGCCGCCTTTTCGCAGATCTTGTTGTATTCATCGGCCGAGCGCTTCACGTCATCGAGCGTCGGATTCTTCGGGCCATTGAGGGTTGGCACAAGCATTTGCGTCAGGCCGATGTCTTTCGCCCAGGCGATGCGGTCTTCCTGATCTTTGCGCAGTTCCTCGATAGTAAAATGTGAGCTAAAGCAAGTAATAGCGGCATCGTTGAGAATTTCTTTCAGCTCGCTGCCCTTGTATTTGGCAAGAGCGGCAAATCCGGAATCGTCGTAACCAACCGGCGAGCAGAGTTCTACAGTCAGCGTTTTAATCGTGCCGGGGAAGTCTTTGCCGATCATGTCGCGGACCGGCCAGGTCTGGCAGCCGATGGGAAGGCCAAGCGGATTGGCCTGAAGATCGAGTCCAGTGGCAAGCATGAGTCCTGTCGCGGCAGCTGTTGCGGTGGTTTTAACAAAGTCTCTGCGTGAAATTTCGGACATGATTGTCTCCTGATTGATCGTTACTTACAATTCCCATCCCTTGCGCCGTTCCGGTTGCACAAACTTCTGTCCGGCGGCCGAGCTGACCTTTAGATTCGCGCGGTCCCAGTGCAGCCGCTCTCCCGTGCAACTGGCTACGTTTCCCAGCAGCAAGGTCTCGGTGACCAGGCCTTCGAATTCGAAATCTCCGCCGGGCTTGGTCTTGCCACCTTTGCAGGCGTCGAGCCACTCCCGCTCATTGCCAGGAGAACGAGGGAGCGTCTTCGGCGGCGGCACGAAGCTACGCATCTTCTCTTCCGGAATCAGCCGCGGATTCTCGCCGTTGAATCCGCAGAAAATCTTGCCGTGATCGCCGATGAACAGCAGCCCCTCGTCATTCTCGTTTCCGCCCTGGAAGGAAACAGTTTCCGCTAGCTCCTCGGGGCGCGCCGGCATCAGGCCGCCGTCGTACCACGTGAACCTGACGAAAGGCATGTCGTTTCTGGCTGGAAACTCGTAGCGCACAATTGAAGCCAGCGGATAAGTTTCTTCATAGCGATTGCTGGAGCTCGCTTCCACCGCCGATGGGGCCTCGAGCTTCAAGACGCGGAAGATGGTGTCGAAGCTGTAGGAGCCCATGTCGCCGAGTGCGCCGCAACCGAAGTCGGTCCACCCGCGCCAGGAAAACGGCAAATAAGCATGATTGAAGGGGCGTTGCGGTGCCGGGCCGAGCCACAGGTCCCAGTCCAGTCCGGCGGGCACGGGATCCTGCTCCTTGGGGCGCTCGATGCCTTGCAGCCAGAACGGGCGGCTTGACCAGTTCTGTACCTGCCGGACTGGACCGATTACCCCCGCCCATATCCACTCACAGAGCAAGCGCGTATCTTCGGAAGCCTGGTTGGCGACGGCGATTTGCGTGGCGACTCCGGTTTGCTTCGCCACTTCCGCCACGCGCCGCGCTTCGTAGATCGTGTGAGTCAGCGGTTTCTGACAGAAAACGTGCTTGCCATTTTTCATCGCGGCAATGGAAGCCGTAGCGTGGAGATTATCAGTCGTGCAGACGACCACTGCGTCAAGGTCTTTCTGTTTTTCCAGCAGTTCGCGGAAGTCAACGTAAGCGGCGCATCCTCTGTATTGTCCCGACCGCTGCTGTGCGGCGTAATACCCGTTCACAACTTTCTGCGCGGGTTCGCGTCCGGCCACCCCGCTGGTCACGCGCAACGTATGGCTCAACTGAAGCGGCTGGTCGGGGCTAAGCCAGTCCCAACCGGAATTGACGCCGAGCAGTTTGCGGACTGATTTGCAGAATTCTTGCGTGTCCCATTGCGGATAATTCGCGGCACTCTGAGTCACATCGCATACAGCAACGCCCTGCACATCGGTCTCGCTCAGAAAGTGCAGCATCACGCGGAAACCCTGCGCGCCAACGCCAATAAATGCCATGTTGATCTTGTCGCTGGGAGAAACGTATCCTGGCCCGCCCAGCACGCGGCGCGGAACAATGGAGAGACCGACTGCAGCGGCCGTGCTTTGTGCAATAAATTTTCGTCGAGAAAGCGGGTTACCTGAAGACTGAAGCTGATTGTTCACTTTGGCCTCCGGGTGAACTGGATACTGTAAATGAAACCCAGTATTCCCTGAAATGCGAAAATTTCGCGATGAAAATTTGACGATTAAAGCGTGGTGGGCTGCGCTCGGTCGTCCTTGCTGGTTTCGACCGCGAGCTTCGGCAGCTTTACCACCGGCCGGCGCGGCCTTCAGCCGTCGGTTGTCAGTTACGGCGTTCCTGATGGAGCGCCGGCAATCTGCCAGGCAAATGCCAGCGGCGACGATGCTGTGAGGTCGATTGCCGGCTCTACTGTTGAGTAGGACTGAACGAAATCCTTGTAAACGGCTTTACTGTTGAATTGGGAGAACAGGTCCACTCCGTTAGGCGGACAGGTGACCATTCCGCTGAGAGTTCCCTTTGCAGCAATCGAGTTTGGCCCTTCGACAGCGGCGCCGGAGAGGAATGGCGAGCCATTCGGAGGCATAGGGACAAGATTCGTAACCTGATGCTGCATGCACAGCGGGAACGTGCTGCCATCGTTCACGATCAGCGACGTGCCCCACGCATTTGCCCCGAGAATATTTCCCAATTGCCGCGACGCATAAGCTGCCTGAGAGATTCCTCCGCTGAGCGCCGGACCGTTTAGAAAACTGTACTCGGCGGCCATCACTGCGAGGCCGGCTCCATGCGAAGTGGTGTCGTAGGTTGCCCAAGGAAAACCGAATCCAAAGGGATCGGTGTTGCTCTGGGCGATCGCTTTGTTCAACTGCTTTTGCAGATCTGCCAGCAAAGCAGCTTGGCTAGTTTCGAGACCACCCGGATTTCCCGCCAGGCCCAGCGCGCGATATAGCTCGAAGTGTGCGAGGCCAGTCACGTCGTAAAGATTGAGAGTGTCAGCGGCGTCACCTGGTCCCGTGATATACGCGTTCGCCCAATGTGCCGCTTGCTGCAAGTAATAGGAAGCCGGATGGGGACCTGCCGGACAGCTGGTGCCGCATCCCTGCAATGCAAAGTAAAGTTCGGCGGCCCCGAGTTCCATATCGTCCCGCCACTCAGACTCCGGATAGAAGCTGAACGGAATTACGGTCAGGAGATTCCCACTAGGAGCGGTATTCGCAAGGTCGAAAATGTGTTCTGCAGAACTCAGGCATTGATTCGCGTACGCAGTATTGCTGGTTTGATATTCGTGATAACAAATCGCCAGCGCAGCTGCCATGCGCCCGGCCAGGTTGGGGCTGATCAGCGCGCCAGATTGAATCTGACCTGAAGAGTTCACTGCCGACGTGTTAACGAAAACCGGGCGGTTGCAAATATAGCGATACTTGGAACTGCACTGGTTATAAGTATCGTCTACCTGCGGCAGGCGCCAAATATCGTGATCGGCAACGGTTTGAGAGTTTCCGCTGCCGATGCCAACTTGGTAATAAAAAATCTTGTTGTTGTCGTCCCACATGCTCTGTAACCAGTCGAGGCCGAACTTCCCTTCCGCCACGAAATTCGAAGTGGCAGATCCGGCACCCATCTGGTTGGGGAAATCTCGAATTCCAACCAGCAGGAGATCGACGGTGTAGCTGGTGGTTTGAACAAATTTGAGATAGTCGCCTGCGATCCGCTGAAAGTGGCGGGCCTCAAATCGCCGGAGAAACGCCCACTGCTATTTGCGTTCGGTGTGACATATGCCTTTGCATTCTGATCATTGAGGTGGGCTGCGGCCATCCGCAAGGGACTGGGGATGAAGTTCGGACCATCGCGTTCGTTTTGATAAAAAAACAGCGAATTGCCGAGAGCATTCGCGTAGACGTTCGCTCCGGTGTCAACTCTGAAGCTTGGCGATGCGGCCGCAATCGGGCCGCTGACGTCGATTGTATACGTGCCAGTGGTCACGAAATTGTCGAAATCCAATGCGTACACGTCCGGATAAGCGGTACTCCATGACCCGAGGTTCGCGCCAATGGCGGCGGGTCCGAAAACGGTGGTCCCGCCGGAATTCTTGACGATGAATGTTGCGCCGGTTTCAGCGGCGGAGGCCATCAGGTATGCGCGCTTTGCGCCGCCGGAAACATATCCAATCTGATTCACGCGCACGAATGCGGATTGAGCCGAGGCGGCAACGCTTAAGGAGACAACCAAGGGCAATCGCAGGAGGTTCCAGGATAGGCGGATCATTTAGGCACCTATTGAAACGTTTCAATAAACCGTTGAATCGTGTTCCTCAATGTCAGCTTTGTCAATACGAATATTCCTGTAGTGAGCTCTTGGTTAGTTGCCGGCAGCGGCTCTGTCACCAGTTGCGATCGGGAGAAGATCACTAGAATCTAACGATGGGTGAACCCTAAGTAAATTTACTAGTCGACTTGATCGATGGGCTTTCGGTGAAGTCAGACTGTTAACGATCAACGACGTATGCTGACCCGGCGCATGTATTGAGAGATGGTTTCCGGCGCTAAACCGTTCGGTAGTCTGACGGCACTGAACCAATGGGCAAGATCATTCGGCGCGAACACATCGCTCCTGACCGCCCGCAACCCGCGTAGTGGTCGCAAATAATTGCCAGCCAAAACCTTCCCAAAGCATTTTGAGTGTTTTGGGGACTAACGTCAATTGACCCATCACCGCATGATTTCCGAGTTGTCGCTAGCCTTGATCGGAAACGCCTCAGGTCGACTTCTTCTTCCAACCCGAAGTGTCTTGCCCGAGGCGTTTCCGATCAAGGCTAGCGACCATCCCGGAGTTATCGCGCCGTGTCTCGGCGAAATGCTGAGAGCGCACGATGAGGTTCGTTCTGAGGCAGTCCGTCATCTCCGGGGTGATCCTGAACAGATTTGTGCCGCCAAAGGCTGACCGATCTGTGTACGTAACGGCAATACTGACTACCAAGTACGCCGGCGCGGCCCGCCCATCTACCGATATGGTCGATATGGCGTCAAGAACGCGGGGAACTCGTTGTCATGCGGCAGCAGTCTCTCCCCTTTGGTTGCTGTCTGGAACTTCTACAGCATCGCCGCAGGACGCACGAAAACCGGCCACCAGAGGAATACGATCGCCGCAATTGCAGTTCGTTTTGAAATGCTCCCAAGGTATTGCAGGCCGTCGCAAGTCCCACTATTTTGTTCCCAGAAATCATTTCCTCCTGGCATGCTCAAAGGCCAATCGATTCCGTGCGCGGGCTAATTTCCATTTCCACTTGATCAGAATCCTGGCGGCCTTTCGCTAACAACAGCAAATTCTCGCTCCAGCGCAATTCCGGCCTGCGCGATTGTGCCTTCGTCGAACAATCGCCCGATCAATGTAATCCCATGTGGAACCCGCCGGGGCGGCGAAAACTTCGGCAATGGGCGGCT